>JAJXVT010000012.1 GCA_021781995.1 bacterium
CTTCTACTGTCAAGGAAGCTTCGGCAGCTCTTCGGCTACCGTCTTTTCGTTCTTTCTTTTCTTTTCAGTCTTTACTCGAAACGAAGCTAAGAACATACATGAAAGCCGATTTTTCAGGCAACGACTTTCCCAAATTCACCTCATCGCCTACATCTTAAACAACTCAATTCTAGCTAATTAAGGAAACAAAAAATACGAGCTTCTTCTTTGAAAATTTACAAAGCACCGGAAGCGTGGCGCGCAGAGACGCTCTATAGGAAGTTTGGAAGTTGTTTTGGGACATGAAGTAACGTGCGGAGCTCATTGCGGCGGGTTTATACATAGTGTAATTGCGCTTCGTTTTAAGGAGAGTCGTGTAGATGGGCCAAAAAAAAGGCTTACTCCAAAAACGGAGTATCTTACGATCTCCAATATAACGGGGTCAGTTGACCTCAAAAACCAGGAGTAAGCCATGCGCAATTATGTAGGACGAGAACGAGTTGGCTCATAGAAGCCGTGATATACATTGTCTAGCTTTATGCTTCGAACATTATAATGGGGCAGCAGAATCAATAATAATGATCCTCATAAAAAAGACCCCGAAGAGAACCAGGGAGTGCCTCTCGATGTATTTAGAAAAAAAACTGCTTAGGAAGAAAAAATGTGTTGACTAGAAGCGCAATTAGAGAACTCGTTCCGTTTGAAAGACACCCAAACTAGAAACTGATTCAAAGCATCTTAGATCAAACAAAAAAAAACGAGGTTCAATTGCAAAACGTATTTCCCCGTTAAAATAGCCCATGTTGAAAAACATGGGCTATGCAAACTCTGCTAAAACCCTAATGTGTAAAGACCTATGCCACCGAGATAGCTGATCAAAGCAATCAAGCTAATTTTTTTGCAATACCACAAAAAATCAGCTTTTTCCATACCCATAAAGGCTACTCCGGCTGCTGATCCTATGATCAAAATACTACCGCCAGTTCCAGCACAATACGCAATCATTTGCCAAAGAGCAGAGTCCATAGGATATGTATGCAGATCATACATTTTCATTGTAGCCGCCACAAGTGGTACGTTATCCACTACTGCAGACACTAAGCCAATCAAAATAGCAACGATGGATACATTGCCGATATAAGTATCGAGAGTGACAGCTAATTGACGCAATAATCCAACCGCATCTAGAGCTCCAATACAAAGTAAAATCCCGAGAAAAAATAACACTCCTGAGGTATCGATGCGCGTTAAAATGTGCGGTATGCGTAAGTGCTCTCTCGTTTGATGTTCGTGATGCATTAAATCTGTTATGAGCCATAAAACACCAAGTGCAATTAAGATACCCATAAACGGCGGCAATCCTGTGAGCGCTTTAAAAATGGGAACAAATATCAAAGCGCCGATGCCGCAATAAAACACAATTTTACTACCAGGTTCAGGGGCTTCTTCATGCGCGCGTTGCGCTAACTTAGGATATGATCCTTTAAGACCTCTGCCAAGCAAAAACAATGCAATGATTAGTGCTCCAAGACTTGGCAGAAAAAGCTCTTTCATCACGGCTGTTGTGCTAATATTTCCCTGGATCCAAAGCATTGTAGTTGTCACATCGCCAATCGGAGTCCACGCCCCTCCGGCATTAGCTGCAATCACAATCATCCCCCCTAATAGCAGTCGCTCCTGCCGCTCGGGGATCAACTTTCTTAATAAAGAAATCATTACAATAGTTGTCGTTAAATTATCCAAAATCGCTGAGAGGAAAAAGGTAGCAAATCCGATAATCCAAAGCATTGCTTGTTTCGAACTTGTCTCTATGAGATTTGTTACAATTTGAAAACCTCTATGCGAATCAATTAGCTCTACCAGCGTCATCGCGCCTAAAAGAAAAAAGATGATCTGGCTTACTTCGTTGAGGTGTTCTCCTAGAGAAGTCATGTCTTCTAAACGTACATGCCCTCGGGTTAAAAACACCACCATCCACGTCAAGACAGCCATCAAAAGCGCCGAAGCGGTTTTGTTGACTTCTATTTTTGTTTCAAAGATTATCGCGAAATAACCAATCGCAAAAATCAATATTAATAAGCTATTTGAAGCCGCTAATTCTATCATTTCAAAACCTTTTGATTTAGAATATCATGCATTCTCAGAACGCCAACTACACGATCGTCGGATACTACCGGAAGAACAGAAACGGGACGCGCCGGGTCTTCTTCCATGACCCTCATAGCTTCTGCTGCAAGTTGTTCAGCCTGTACAATTTTAGGAGCGCGTGTCATAACATCGGCAATGCAGGTTTCCAAAGCGCTAAAGCCTCGGGATTGAATCGCCCGTCGTAAATCGCCGTCGGTAAAAATCCCTTGCAAGCGTTGATTTTCATCTACAATTATGAGTGAACCGCATTTTTTGGAGCTCAATTCATGCAATACATCTACGAGTCTGTCTGTTGAATAGCAAAACGGCACATCAGCACCTTGGAGCATGACATCTTTCACTTTCAATGTAATTTTTTTACCGAGCAATCCGGCGGGATGATTTAAGGCAAAATCTGCTACAGAAATTTTCTTGGCGCGCATTAACGCTACAGCCAATACATCTCCTAAAATCAGCTGAATTTGTGTTGATGTGGTTGGTGCTAAATCCAAAGGACAAAGTTCTCGATCCACGGGCAATAACACGTTCATCGAGCATTTACGCGCTAATCGTGAGTCGATTTTGGAAACCAGCGCAACTGTTTTCGCGCCTCTTTGTTCTATAAATGGAATTAAAGCAAGCAGTTCTTCAGATTCGCCGCTTTTGCTGATAGCAATGAATAAGTCTTTAGGTGAAACGACGCCAATATCTCCGTGCAGCGCATCTACGCAAGGCAGGTAACGGGCGCAAGTGCCGGTAGAAATCAGCGTTGCGGCAATTTTTTGAGCAATTAAACCGCTTTTTCCAACACCAGATAAAACAATCGATCCCGAACAGCCAAGCATCGCCTCGAGCAGCAATTCTACATCTCGTACATTCACCTGATCGAAAAAAAAATCGATCGACCTTTTAGCCAATAGAAATAATTCCCTCATGCAGAGGGAGTGTACAACTCTCGCCTCTTGAAGTCTTCTAAAAAATTATCTATACTTTGAAATATGACACAAACTCCAATTGCAGTAGCCTACGGGGACGGAATAGGTCCCGAAATCATGGAAGCAACCTTACGCATTTTACATGCAGCAGGGGCTCAAATCGAAATTCATCCCATCGAAATTGGTGAACGGATGTATCTCAAGGGATTTGTTACGGGAATGGATCCTGCCATGTGGAACATCATCCGCAAAACAAAAGCTTTTCTAAAAGCTCCTATCACAACTCCTCAGGGAGGCGGTTTTAAGAGCTTGAATGTCACTATTCGAACAACGCTCGGGTTATATGCTAATGTCCGTCCCTGTACCTCCTACTTTCCTTACGTAGATACAAAACATCCAGATATGGATCTTATCATTGTGCGAGAAAATGAAGAGGATCTTTACGCAGGCATTGAATACCGACAAAGTCCCGATGTTTGCTCGTCCATTAAACTCATTTCAAGAGCTGGCTGTGAAAAAATCATCCGCTACGCTTTCGAATACGCTAAAACTCACAATCGCAAAAAAGTAACTTGTTTTATCAAAGATAATATAATGAAATTTTCCGATGGATTATTTCATAAAATTTTCGACGAGATTGCGCCACAATATTCCGACATTCTCAATGAAAGTTGGATTGTCGATATAGGAGCTGCCAAGCTAGCAGACAGTCCCGAATTATTCGATGTCATTGTAATGCCCAATCTCTACGGAGATATTTTATCTGATGTGGCCGCTCAAATTTCAGGTTCTGTGGGTCTTGCGGGCTCTGCTAATATAGGCGATCACGGAGCGATGTTTGAAGCCATTCATGGCTCTGCTCCACGAAGAGCCGGTCAGAATTTAGCCAACCCCTCAGGATTATTATTAGGCGCCATTCAAATGATGACACACATCGGGCAACCCGAAGTCGCTACCCGCATTCATAACGGCTGGTTAAAAACACTAGAACAAGGCATTCATACCTATGATATTTATCGTGAAGGAATTAGCAAACAAAAAGTCGGCACTAAAGAATTTGCTCAAGCAGTGATTCAAAATTTAGGAAAAACTCCCGAATCGCTGCCTCCGGTCGTATATAGCGCCCCCAAACCACATCAAAATCAACCCATTACTTTTACTGATCCCCGCCGGCAACTTATAGGAATCGATGCCTACATCTATCACAGGGGGTCCCTCGATTCGTTCCTTTCTAAAATTTCTCACGTCAATGTCGGCAATTTACGATTATCCAAAATCACAAATCGCGGCGTTGCGGTATGGCCTCATGGACAACCAGAAACGTTTTGTATAGAGCAATGGCGCTGCCGTTTTCAGGCAACTGACGATCGCCCCTGCGCTCAAAGTGATACTATTCAAATTTTACATG
This sequence comes from bacterium, assembly GCA_021781995.1. Lineage (GTDB taxonomy): Bacteria > Chlamydiota > Chlamydiia > Chlamydiales > SM23-39 > CAITMJ01. The sequence goes on from JAJXVT010000012.1 coordinate 4,450, forward strand.
CATTAGACAGGCTTGGAATAGATTTAATTAAAAGCGAAAATTTATATCTTTTTGATGGGATTCCTGGATTTACTTCCGCCGAAAAATAAATCTGCTTCCAACTTGAGACCAATTGTCTAGCAAACATTTTACTAAGCGACCAGCTTCATATTACTATTTGTTCAAAATTGATCAAAACAAACGCATCTGATATGATGCTATATCAAAAAAAAACAAAATATGAGAGTTAATAACAAAACAATTCTTGATCTTGCAAAAGCTAGCACCGAGCAGTTCCTTGAACAGCAATGGAGTTGGAGCGCGCACTTAGCAGAACAATGCGACGGAATCCATCGGCCAGAAGCTGCTAATATTATTACGGAGATGCCAGAGGATACCGGTTCTACAGGAGGAACCCTACATCCAGATTCCGCTCAATTCCAACAATATTGCTGGAAAACTGGAGCATCCCCTATGCTTGCCTGTGCACGAACAGGGCAAACCATGACAATCGACGCCATTAGCTCATCATCTGACTTCGAGATTTCAGAGGATTATCGGAAAATACCAACTGATGAAACTGAAGGATTGCTCGGCAGTCATGCAGTGCGTAAGTTGGAAGCAAAACATGTCTCGCATATTCAAACTCCAGCCGCTCTTGTATTTTCAGCACATCCCACGCATGCAGTTTTAGACCCTACTCGTTTTTCTATTCCGGGTACCTCATCAGCGCAAGGTTTAGGTATCGGGGGCATCAATGGTATCAATACTTCTTTAGAGAAATGCATTTACTATGCTTCCGAATTGCAAGAGTTAGCGCCAGAAGAAGAAATTCAGTGGGTTTACAATCGATCACACGGTTTTTTTGCTGATTTGGTTAGATCCTTTCTTTACATGCTAGGTTATGCTCCAGAAACGTCCTCTTTGCTTCGCCAACAGTGGGATGAATTTGACCAAAAAAATGCCGATAAACCGGATGCAAAATTTTTACAATTTTGCCACAGCCAAGGAGCGATTCACGTTAAAAATGCTTTGGCATCCGCCCCTCCACATATCCGCGATCGCATTATTGTCGTGGCAATAGCGCCAGCTACGATTGTTCCAAAACATCTCTGCTTCCAATCATTCAACTATTCTTCCGAACTAGATATCGTACCTAAATGTAAAATGTGGCTCTACATGCTTGGAGAAGCAGTAGCTGATGAACTTTCGGAACCTTTAAATATAATTCTAGAAGAACAAAAAGAACTAATTGTTTTAAATCAGCATCCTCATGATTCTGGCATGGGGCATGGCTTTCTTGCAAAAACGTTTGAAGAAATCATTCAAGATCACATGAAAGAACATTTACGATGCGGGGGCGCCTATACTCGTTCCGTTTGAAAGACACCCAAACTAGAAACTGATTCAAAGCCTCTCAAGTCGATTTTCCCGGAAAAAACAGTTCTGCGGTGTGCTTTTCAAAGTTCTCTAATTCCAATAACTTTTTGAGTTCGTTCAGAAAGCCACAACCATACAATCCATCTAGTACTCGGTGATCAAATGTCAATGATATCATCATCATAGATCGGATAGCGATCGAATCATCAGGCATAGCTACGACTTTTTTAGAAATGGCTCCAAGTCCAATAATAGCAACTTCAGGATAGCGGATAATAGGCACTCCAATCAACGTCCCTGTCATTCCAAAATTGGTCATAGTAATAGACCCTTCTTGAACATCTTGCGGTAAAAGTCTATGCTCGCGCGCTTTGAGAGCTAACTGGCCAATTTGTGTTGCAATTTCTACTAAAGACAATGATTGACATCCTTGAATAACAGGAACCATCACTCCTTGATCTACGCTTACGGCCACGCCTAAATTGACGTAACGTTTCATTACAATTGTGTCATTTTCTAAAGAGGAATTTAACAAAGGATAAGACTTCAACGCACGGGAAATAGCTAAGGCCACATAGGCTGTTATCGATAATTTGACTCCGTGCTCTTGTAAAAACGCCTGTTTATTTTCGGCAATCGTTCGAACCAATGGAGTCACGTCTACTTCTGTAATCAAAGAGGCGTGCGGCGCTTCATAAAACGACTTCACCATATTAGCCGCAATCGCTTTACGCATTTTGCTCATCTCGATGCGCTCTATCGAATCCTCTTCGCAAGTTAAGGCAGGGGGGAGAATGTGGTGAGGACAATATTTTTCTACGTCTTGTTTTGTCAACCGCCCTCCCTGTCCAGTACGAGGGATCTGATCAATTGCCGTCAGTGAAATTTTCTTTTCCTGCAACAATCTCAAGACAGCAGGAGACAGGGCCTCTGATTGTGCAATCGTTGTTTTTTTAATTTGAGACAACAAAGCCAAGGCCTCACCTACTTGCAACTCTTGCGCAGGATGCGCCAAAATTTGAGTTAATGTCCCAGCAATTGGAGAAGGGATTTCACTATTGACTTTGTCGGTCGATACTTCTAAAAGCGGCTCGTCTTTTTCAATCCAATCGCCTTCTTGTTTAAACCATTGCACAACGGTCGCGCTAACAATGCTCTCTCCGAGCTTCGGCAAATAAATTCTTACGTGGTCTGTCATAGCTAGTCAATTATTCAACTTGTCGTTGATTTTTTCAATCACAGTCTCAGAAATTTCCGCTTCGATCTCAACCCATAAAATAGGCAGATCGAGGATAGGCAGTTTCACAAAATCTTTCTCGGTACACACTAAATATTTAACATCCAATGAGTTAAAAAATTTCTCAACATCCTGAAACGGTTCGTGATCGCCCAAATATGTTTCAGCAACTACCCTAGCGCCTAATGCAAAAATAGTTTCTTTAAATCGAAAAGGACGGCCAATGCCGCAAAATAACGCAACTCGTTCCCCTGCAATGGAAGGGACAGTTTTGCCATAACGATCCACAATACGGATTGTTTTCGTCTCAATGCGTACAGGAACTGCTCGAGCTAAATGTTTAATTCCTTCACGCAATCTACCTCGAGGCATTACGTAATCTAGCAAATCTTCAGGCCTTTCAATTACCAAATCGACATCTCGATGAAGGCGTCTATGTTGAAATCCATCATCTAACAAAATCCATTCAGCGCCATCTTGCTCAGCACGTTTTGCCAATGCAACGCGATCTGATCCTTGGTACAAAAGAGCCCCCGGAATGTGGCGTGCAATTACTTGCATTTCATCTGATAGAACATTTCCTGCGCTCATGTATCCACGAGAAATGATAGCTACACGTTTTGAAGCAAATCTCTTAGCCAAACAAATGACCAATGGCGTTTTGCCTGTGCCTCCGACCGAGATATTGCCGACACTGATTACGGGAATACGCACATGGTGAGTGGAAAGGAAACCTTTGTCATAAAGAGCATTTCGAATATCTACAATTTTTTCCCAGATCCAAGATAATGGCGCCAATATCCAAGAAAAGCGAGAACTCAATATCTTCTCGCCTAAACGAAGCAGTCTAAATCGTAGCCACTGTTGCATGAAGGGTTTGTTTGGGAAAGAGGGCCTGTTCTAGTTGCTCGATAATAATATGAATTGCGGCCATATGAGCCTCCTGAATGCGATCAGACCATCGAAACCCTGAAACTATCCATTCAAGATCCGCTTCCGATTTCAATTTACCGCCTGTTTTGCCTAGAAAAGCGATCGTTTTCATCCCTCTCTCCTTAGCTGTGCGAACTGCGGGTAAAATATTGGCCGAATTTCCACTAGTAGTCAGCACGACTAATACATCTCCGGGGTGGCCATAAGCTTCTACAGCACGAGCAAACACCTGTTCATAACCTACATCATTGCCTACGCAAGTAAGGTGTCCGGGCTCACTCAGTGCTATAGCGGGCAGCGCGGATCGATATTCGCGATAAAACCCAGTCAATTCCTCTGCAAAATGCATAGCATCGCATAAGCTACCTCCATTACCGCACGTCAACAACTTATGTCCGTTGCGAAAGCACTCAACGAGCAATGTGGATGCTGCTGTGATAAAATTCACACTTTCCGGCCGGCGAAGAAATTCTGCTGCACGCACTGCCTCTTCCACAGATTGAAGAATCGATTCATTCATGCGCTTATGATGGCGCAGAATCTACAAAAATGCAACTTCTAAAATGAAGAGGCTGTTTTGTAACAGGGTGCAAAAAGATAAGCTCAGTACACCCAAGTGCAATTCGATCATTGGAACCTTCTTTTGCCCCATAGCGGCGATCACCCACAATCGAATGACCGATTGCGCCAAACTGCGCGCGAATTTGATGATAACGTCCAGTTTGTAATTCGATTAAAATCACGGTATGATTTTGTTCTTCGCGTTCCACTTTATAAGAAAGTATAGCCTGTTTTGCCTCAGGATGATGAGCCTGCACCACGTTGGCTCGATGATCTCCGTGCACCAGGTAATGCTCTAACGTCCCCTCTTTTGCTGACAAAAAACCTTCGATTTTAGCGGTATAAAGACGGCGAATTTGCTGTGCGCGAGACATTTCATTCAAACGCGATAATGCTTTCGAGGTACGAGCAAACAAAACCAAACCAAAAACAGGGCGATCTAGACGATGAATCGCATGAAGAAACACATCTCCCGGCTTATGAAATTCTCGCTTAACCCAATTTTTACAATATTGTTCTAACGAAACCGCACCGGTATCATCAGGCTGCGTTAACCATCCGGTTGGCTTTTCCGCAATCAACAGGTGATTATCGCAATAAATAATTTTAGGCTCGGCGTTGTCGGACGACTTCATAAAGGACCAAAGTAGTCGCTGAAGCGACGTTTAAAGAATCTGCTACGCCAAACATTGGGATGCGAATCTGAATGTCAGCTTGTTCCATCCATCTTTTTGACAAACCATACTGTTCCGTACCCACTGCGACGGCTACTCCGCGAGTCAAATCAACTTTTGTAAACTCGCTTTTTGCATGCGGAGTAGCAGCAACGATCGATATACCGTGATTTTTAAGAAAGGCCAAAGTCTCGTCTCCATCGGCTTCACAGACCGGTATCGTAAATAACGTCCCCACGCTCGAACGCACAACATTAGGATTATGAATGTCCGTTGTCGGATCGCAGACAATTACAGCATGGACTCCTGCAGCATCGCACGAGCGCAAAATAGTTCCAAGATTGCCAGGCTTTTCAATGCTTTCGGCAACAACTAAAAAAGGGTTAGGAATATTTTTAAGACGCTCAGCTAATGTTTTCAATGTTAAATGCGTCTGTGGAGCTATCGCCAACAAACCATCCGGACGATCTCGGTAAGACAACTTTGCAAACACTTCCCGCGTACATTCCACCAGCTCTGCACCAGATATTTGCAGCAGGCGAATTTCATTTACACCTAAGAATAGCTCTGGACAATAAAAAACCGCCTCTAAGCGATGGCCCGAGCCAATTGCACGCTCGATTTCCCGGTATCCCTCAATTAAAAATAGATCAGTATCATCGCGCCCTTTGCGATCTCGCAATTTTACAGCTTCCTTAATACGCCCATTTTGTAAACTCGTAATTTTCACAATAGCACCTTGATGTACGAGCCGCTAGGAATTGGCATAGCACCTGTCGATGAGAGCAGCATTTCTCCCATTTCCACACGGGCGTTGGGGAAAAGCTGCGAAATGACATTTTTCAAACCAATGGGCGTGACTCCTGGGGTATGACATGATAACACAAGAAAACGAGGGGTATCAGAAAGAACAGAACGGCACAACTCTAATAACACCATTAAGTCTTCTTCGATTTTAAAGACCTCGCCTTTACTGCCGCGCCCAAATGTCGGAGGATCCAGTAATATCCCATCATAGCGCACATTCCGCTTTTCTTCTCTTCGCAAAAACTTTACCGCATCATCGACAATCCAACGAATAGGAGCTTTTTGCAACTGATTCAAAGAAGCATTTTCACGCGCCCAGTCAACCATTCCTTTAGACGCATCCAAATGACACACTTTCGCATCTTCTTGAGCAAACGCTAAGGTAGCCCCTCCCGAATACGCAAACAAATTCAAAATGTTTGCCCCTTTGCAAAAAGGTCTCAAATCCTCCCATAACTTGGCATGTTCTGGAAAGACACCTAAATGTCCAAAGTCAGTAGGCGCAATTTTAAAGACTACACCGCCTACAGTCGTTGTCCAAGATGAGGGCCATTTCTCTCGCATTTTCCAGCCGCCCTTATTTTCTCGAGAAAACTCGCCGCCGGCATTATTCCACTTTTCCGGATGACTTTTCCGCCAGATTGCCTGAGGGCAAGGACGGATCATTGAATATGGACCAAATTGTTCAAATTTAAGTCCTTCGCCACTATCTATTAATTGATACATAACCTACGCCAAAGAAGGATCAGGGCAGCGTCCACCGTTGCTTCAATTATTTGCAAACGACTTTTGGGAATTTCGATACGTTCAACATCCACCTTCTGTCCGCGCTGGGCGATAGCGATATAAACCGTTCCAACAGGGCGATCGCATGTTGCACCACCCGGACCTGCGATACCGGAAATTGCTATTCCGTAATCTGCCTCAGTCCTCTCCAAAAGCCCTAAGACCATCTCCTCAACAGTCTCTCGGCTTACTGCACCTTTGTCTTTTAAGGTAATAGAGGATACCCCAAGAAGCTTTTCCTTCCAAGCATTTGCGTAAGCGACAATCGATCCAAGAAAAAATTGCGACGCTCCAGGGATGGCTGTGATTCGGGCAGCCAAAGCCCCTCCGGTACAAGACTCTGCCAATGCCAAGGTTTTTTTTCGACGCAATAACTCGTTATGCACTCTTTCAACAATGTCCATAAATCGACAACCCCTGTTTCGTTAAAGCTCGATGCATCCCGATCCACGAAAAACACCGACGCCCCAAACGCATAGGCAAATTTTTTCTTTTCCCATTGATCATAACAGGAGTCGGCAGAGTCTCCTCGCGCACATAGTGGCGAATGTGTTGAAAAAGCTCCCAATTCTCCCCCCGAGCGCCTTCAATTAATTCCAGAGTTTTAGGGTCTTGATACACCTGAGGAAAAGAAAATTGCAATCCCCAAAAAATCGCCGACTGACCTAAAGCCATCGACCGAAATTCTAGATCCGCTTCTGAATAGCTCATATAATGCACCTGGATTTGCACTACAGGCTCACCCACCTTAACCAAGTAGCGATTTCCAGGAACTTCCTGCAGCCAAACCGCTTCCGGTCGCCGAGTCCAACACAAAGCATTCCACAAACGAAGTTGCACCGGATCTAAAACTTGTCCACTTTTAAGACAATCAATCCACTCGGCGTATACCGACGTCAAGCGCTCCTTAGGAACAGCCACATCGCCTAAAGCAAATAACCCAGATAAAGGATAGATCCATGTCGGCGGACATAACGATAATAAATCAGATAATTCTACAGGATCGAGCAACGCTTGAATTTTCAACCATTTTGCCGCTTGAAATTGACCTTCATGACTTGGAGTTGAAATCCGAGGGTGCGTCATGCAGCCTTCCAGCCCTTCTTCTCGGGCATCAGCAGCAACAAAGCAACCCCCACCGTGATAAAACTATCAGCTGCATTAAAAAGCGGAAAAGTTTTTTCGAAAAAACGAAAATGGAGAAAATCAATAACATGGCCATATAGCCAATAATCGATCGCATTGCCGACGGCCCCCGCAAGAATTAGCCATAAAGGAAACACCCTGCGCTCTCTGCCAGAAAGCAAATAAACGAACAATCCCCCAATAATTACGATGCGTAACGCGAATAAAATTCCCGAATACCCTTGAAACAGCCCCCAAGCGGCGCCGCTATTGCCAACAGTATTGAGACAAAAACTAAAAGCCCCACAATCCCATACAGCAATGCCTCCGAAGGGATACCCAAGCCACTGAGGTCCCAAAGGAGGCACAAAATGCACGGCCCAAGCTTTGCTTGCCGCATCCAAACCGACCAAACACGCAAAGAAGAGCCACCATCGCTTCACGCAAAACGCCCCTTTTCGAGCTGTTCTTGCGCTTTTACCGTCATAGTTGCATAAGGAATTGCCTCTAAGCGTTTTAGCGGAATTTCTTCGCCCGATAAATCGCAAATGCCGTATGTATTTTCGTCGATTTTTTCCAAGGCACGATCAATTTGCCGAAGCACGCCAAATTCCTTATTGGTAACTTCAAGATTGATATTTTTTACAAAATCATCGGTGCCCTCGTCAGCTGAATGCTGAGAATAACCTTTCGCCTCGTCAGGAGAAGTCACCTCTTTTTTTGTTTCTTGAAACGCCCTCATTACTTGACGGCGCATTTCTTCCAGTCGAACTTTGAATTGTACAATTTCATTTTTCGTCAGCGGCATGAATATCTTCCTCTTGTTCTAATTCTCTCAATACGGTGCTGCCCTCCGGAGCGATGGACTGAATCGCTTCTACAAGTTCTTGAATATCTTTAAACCTCTTGTAGACACAAGCGAAGCGAATATAGGCCACCACATCGATTCCTAGCAAGTGCTGAAGGACTATTTCCCCCAAACGCTGACTTTCGATCTCTCGAATTCCTTTGCCGACTAAATCCGCTTTAATCTTATAAGCAAGAGCCCTCACCTGATCATGGCTGACTCGCGTATGGCGGCAAGCCGCATCCAATCCATGGATTAGCTTATCTTGCATAAAATCTTCAAACGTTCCGTCGCGTTTTTTCACTTGCAAACTCAAATCGACCGTTTCAAACGTAGTGAAGCGTCGCATGCATTGCGTGCACTCGCGTCGTCTTCTAATCGCATTTACCTCCGCAGCAAATCGCGAATCAGTTACTTTTGAATCTTCGTGGTTACAAAATGGGCAGCGCATATCGAGACTATTTAGAGAGTCAAAACATTTTTGTACAGAGGATGATAACAAAAGTATGTCTTGCATGCAAGATTAACTCCTCAAATCCTTTCTTCTTGCGTATATAAGGAGTTTTTCGGTAAACTCGCCCACGTCCTTATCCGGAGGGGTGTCCGAGTGGCTTAAGGAGCACGCTTGGAAAGCGTGTAAACGTGAAAACGTTTCGTGGGTTCGAATCCCACCGCCTCCGTATTTTTCTTATTGTCTGTATGTACTCGTTCCGTTCGAAAGCCCCTGCGAAAATTTCAATTGAAAGCCCTCCCAAATTGAGGACAATATTGCATTGAATATCAACCTCAAATTTTTCTTCCATTTGAGAGGCTATGAATCAGTTCGCGTTTGGGTGTCTTTCAAACGGAACGAGTATAGACGTAAAAAGACAAACCGGTCATATTAGTTGTCATGAAATTCAGTCATTTGATTGCCTTCCTATCCACGCTTCTCCTACTATTAGCAGGCGCCAGCTCATGCTCAAAAAAAGATTGCGCAAATACAGAAAAAATAAAATTACTCGTTAGTATAGCGCCTTATCAAACCATTGTGCAACGCATCGCCGGCGACGAATTTGAAATCGTCACTGTGGTCCCCCCCAACGTTAACCCCCACACATACGAACCGACTTCAAAACAAGCAGCAAGCCTGCAAAACGGCGCCGTTTGGTTTCAGATTGGAGAACCGTTTGAAAAAAAATTGCATTATTTACTGCGCACGACCCGCAATGTCGATCTTCGCGCAAGCGCCTCGATGATCGAAACACAAGCCCATCATTGCGAAGGGTGTGGCCAAGATCATTTAGATCGCCATATTTGGCTTAGCCCCCGACAAACAGCTTTACAAGCCGAACAAATCGGAGCCGTTTTACAAGAAATGTACCCCACCCAAGCCGATGCTATAGCCCTTCGACTAGCCCAATTACAGGCCGATCTCATAGAGCTAGACGAAGAAATCACAACGCGAATTCAAGACGTACCTGCGCGCACATTTTTAGTCTCTCATCCCGCCTTTGCCTATTTTTGCCGAGACTACGGACTTCAACAACTAGCTGTTGAACACGAAGGGAAAGACCCTCGGCCAAAAGATTTAGAAATTATTTTCCAGTCCGCGCTTCGCCAGCAAACAGAAGTAGCCATCGCACTTCCGCAACACAATAACAAAGGCGCTCAATTAATCGCCGAAAAGCTGCGCATACCAATCAGAATTATAGATCCATACTCGGCACAATATTTCGAAACGATACGAGCCCTTGCCAATCTCATTGCAAACCCCTATCAAAACGATGAGTGACCCCGCGGTTGTCTGTCAAAACATCACATTTGGCTTTGATGACCACCGCATTTTAAACACCAGCTCGTTTATAGTCGATTCGGGCATTTTCGCTGGCATCATGGGTCCAAACGGCGGGGGGAAAACAACTCTTTTAAAATTGCTGATGGGATTTTTACAACCCCAAAGCGGTTCCATTCAGTTACTCGGCAAAACACCTATTCAAGCCCGCCCATTCATCGGCTATGTTCCCCAAGTACTCAAAACTGATAGAGATTTTCCGATCACATTAGAAGAAATTGTTAAGCTCGGTGCCCTAGCTGATCCAGCCAAAGAAATCCACGCAGAAAAATGGATGCAATGTTTAAAAATTGAATCCATGCGAAACAAACCCTTCGGAACACTTTCTGGAGGAATCGCGCAAAGAGCTCTTCTAGCTAGGGCCCTTACCAGCGATCCACAAATTTTATTACTAGATGAACCCACTGCCAGCATCGACCCTCCATCAACCAGTGTAATTTTCGAAATCCTCGAATCGTTAAAAGGGGAAAAAACAATTTTGCTAGTTACACACGACATCAAAACAATCATTGAACGCGTCGACCAGATTCTATGTGTACAAGGCGTCATCAATTCCTATAAACCCGGGGAAATTTGTGAACATTTTGCCTTAGGTCTCTACCACACTCCCTTGCTCGATCTACCGCCTAACCACTGGGACTAATATGAGTTTTTTTACAGCCCTACTTGAAAACCCCTTTTTGCAAATGGCTCTTGCAGCTGGCCTACTCTCTTCTATTACATCCGGTATCGTAGGTTCTTATGTAGTAGTCAAACGCATCTCCTTCATAGCTGGCAGCATATCGCATTCTATACTCGGCGGCATGGGCCTTTGCCTCTGGCTGCAACGATCGGGAGGAATATCTTGGCTTCACCCTATGATCGGCGCATTTGCTGCTGCTATTGGCTCCGCCTGGCTTCTAGGATGGATTCAACTGCGTTATCGGCAACGCGAAGACGCTCTGATTGCTGCATTATGGTCTACGGGCATGGCCATCGGGGTGATTTTCATTGCTCTTACTCCCGGCTCAAATGTAGAGTTGATGAATTTTTTATTTGGCAATATTCTGTGGGTCTCTAGCTTTGACCTCATGTCATTGCTTGCGCTCGACGCTTTGGTACTCATCATTACCACAATTTATTATAAACGCTTTTTGGCGATTTGTTTTGATGAAGAACAAGCCGCGTTGCAAGGGGCACCCGTACACCAATTATACATTCTCCTTTTATCGCTGGTGGCTATTTCCATTGTTTTACTCATTCAAATCATAGGCACCATTTTAGTACTAGCCTTGCTCACCATTCCGCCTACTCTCGCTGGACTTTTCACAGCAAGACTGAAGCCTATGATGCTAATAGCCTGTGCCTTAGGAGCGATTTTCAGCTTGATTGGATTGGGAGCATCGTATGAATTAAACTGGCCACCTGGAGCGACAATCGCACTTATCGCTGCCACCTCCTATCTCACAATTTTACTCTCAAAAAAGAGGGTCCTTGACAAGACTAGGGCAATTAGGTTATGATTGCTGGCAAAAATTTCCCTTTTTCCGGAGGAATAAATGTACGCTATTATTGAAACCGGTGGAAAACAGTACCGAGTCGAAGAAGGCGATGAGTTGGATGTAGAACTGCTCAACACTGACGCAAATTTTAAATTTGAAAAAGTCCTTTTGGTCCACGACGGAAACTCTCCACGCATTGGCCAACCTTACCTAAATGATTTTTCTGTACACGCAGAAATCATCGGCGAGACAAAAGGACCCAAAGTAATCGCTTTTAAATACAAGCGATGCAAAAACTACCGACGCTTGGTCGGACACCGCCAGAAGTATTCTCGAGTAAAAATCACGAAAATCGCGGCTGCGTAAAGGAATCTAACTCATGGCAACAAAAAAAGGACAAGGATCTACACGCAACGGTCGCGATTCTAGATCTCAAAGACTTGGCATTAAAGCGACAATGGGCCAATTCGTCACTGCGGGCAGCATTTTGGTCCGTCAGTGTGGAACAAAGTGGCATGCAGATAAAAACGTAGGAATCGGCCGCGACTTTACACTTTTCGCTCTCACAGACGGAGTTGTATCGTACCGTAAAGCTGATAAAACATACGTTTCTATTGTGCCGGAAGCGGTTTAACCCTTAAAGATTGTATCCCCATGTTTAATTACAGATCCTTCTCTACATTAAACATGGGACAAGTCCTATCGAGGTCTTATGTTCGTCGATAGCGTAACTCTTCAGTTGATTGCAGGCAAAGGCGGCGACGGGGTCATCGGGTGGCGTCGTCAAAAATACATCCCAAAAGGCGGGCCTGCAGGTGGCGACGGTGGCGACGGTGGTTCTATTACCATTGAAGCTGATCGACAAGTCCATTCCCTCGAAGAATTTCGAAATAGACGCATTCTTAAAGCGCAATCAGGTCAACAAGGCGGCAGCAATAATTGCACAGGCAAAGACGGCCAAGATCTTCGCTTGAAAGTTCCCTTAGGAACCCTCATCAAAGACGCCAAAACAAAAGAAATTTTGCTAGACCTGACAGAACAGGGGCAAACATGGAAAATTTGCGAAGGCGGAAAAGGCGGGAAAGGAAACACCCGTTTTAAAACATCCACACATCAAGCACCTTTTATTTGCACGCCTGGAACAGCCGGCCAAGAATGCGAAGTGGAACTCGAACTCAAACTCATCGCAGACGTCGGTTTTGTAGGAATGCCCAACGCTGGCAAATCGACCCTCATCAAACAATTAACTCACATTGAAGTCAAAATCGCACCTTACCCTTTTACTACGCTGCGACCGAACCTTGGAATTGTTGAATTTGACGACTATTCCCGTATTTTGATCGCGGACATCCCAGGCATTATTGAAGATGCCCATGAAGATAAAGGGCTTGGACTTTCTTTTCTCAAACACATCGAAAGGACTTCCACATTGGTTTTCCTGATCGAACTCGCACCACATCAGGACAGAGACGCTTTTGAAGAATTGATGATGCTTCGTAAAGAACTCGAGCTTTACAATCCAGCTATGCTCGACAAACCCTTTCTTGTTGCGCTCAATAAAATCGATCAGGAAGGCGCCGACGTTTTAGCAGAACATTTCCGCGCGAAGTACCCATTCCCCCCTGATACCCTTTTTGAAATTTCAGCGCTACAACAGCTACATATCCGCCCTTTTCTTGAAGCGATGCGCTCTCTTGCCCAAAGAGAAACAATTCGTTACGTTTAAAATCTCTTGCATCTTAAAACACACTTCTCCGATGATCCAAAAACATGTTATTGTCGCTGCTCTGTCTACAATTTCTTGCCTTCATTTTTCTTGTCCAAAAATGGCGAAAAACCGCATTTGGCCTCATTCTTTTTAGCTGTTTGGCAATTGTAGCATTGCTTTGGCATTATGCCACAGATCCCCTTCCAATTCACTTATAGACGTTCTTAGCGTTTTGTACTTGCGCTTATTTCCTCTGATCTAGTATTGTTTCTGGGTAAGTCTTTTCTCAGGAGTTTCATGCTAGAGTCGCTTAAAGTTATGTTAGAAATTCAAGAATTCGATATGAAGATGATCCGCCTTATGCGTTTAAAAAAAGATCGTCAGTTGGAGTTAGAGCACATCGATAACCTCCGCGTCGATTTAGGCAAACAGCAAAAGGAAAAAGAGGAAGAGATCGCTGAACTTAGCCGTTCGATCGCTACCCAAGAGATGAAGATCACCGACATCAAAGATCGCATTAAAAAACTTGAATCACGCCAAGCTTCCGTTAAAAAAGTTGATGAATTTAACGCTATCACCCAAGAAATGACGCAGGCAGAAAGGGAGCGTATTGCTACCGAACAAATTGCCAGCGACATGATTGATAAACGCAATCTCGAAGAAGAGATTTTAATTAAAATTAAAGAATCTCTCCGACAATCCGAAGAGAGCAGCATCGCCTTGGAAAATGAGATCAAAGAAAGTATTCGCCTCATTAACCGAGAAGGTTCGGAGCTCAAAGAATTGCGCGAGGTTTTAGCAAAAACTGCAGAACCAGAAATCATGCGCATTTATCAACGACTTCTTGGCAACAAGAAAGATCGCGTAATAGTACCAATTGAAAATCGCACATGTAGTGGCTGCCATATCACTTTGACAGCGCAGCACGAAAACATCGTGCGCAAAGGCGAAAGGCTCACCTTCTGCGAACATTGTTCCCGAATCCATTACTGGCAAGAGGAAGAAATTGTAGAGACAGAAGGTACAGGTACTAAACGACGACGACGCAGAATGGCTAGCGTATAATTCGTGCAGGGAAGCAGGCGATCGCCATCGTATGATTCGGTGGAGGAAAGTCCGGGCTTTATAGGAAGGGATACCAGGTAATCACTGGGGGGCGTTAAGCCTACGGAAAGTGCAACAGAAACCACTTCGCTATCTATAACAAGATAGACAGATTGAAACGGTTAGCGTTAAGCGTTAATCGCACTTCGAGTAATCGAAGGCGTTGTAAACCCTATCTAAAGCAAGGTCGAATATGGGCCGTTACCCAGCGCTCTTCCGCGCGAGGCCCAAAACTGACTGCCAGAGGGATTTGGCGACAAATCCCCTAGAGGAATGATTGTCCACGACAGAACCCGGCTTATCGCTTCCCTGCTTTTTTTCAATCACAATCACTAGTAGACTGCTTTTGAAATTCTCTATGCGAGTTTTATAAGGAGTCTATTTTACAGAACATTTTTTATGTTGCCATAATAGAAAAACTGGAGCTATCGATAAAATATTTCCAGATAAAATCAAAAGAAAATAACGAGAAGTGCTTCCAACATCGATTCCCTCAGGGGGCAAATATCCTACAAAAATCGTAAGGGCGCATCCGATTAACCCCAGAGCGCAAGCAAGCGTACGGAAGCCTCGAGGAATGCGATAGCCATTGGAATCTTTACGCGGCCGACCAAGCTTAAGCGCTGACAAGAAAATCAAAACGTACATGCACATATATAATTCAGTACTTAAATCGGTTAAAAACCAATAAAATCCATTGACATTTGGCATAAGAATAAACACCAAACACAACAAACTAACTAAAATAGCTTGAGCATACAAAATACGACTGGCAACACCATGTTCGTTTTTTTTCGTAAAAAAGATTGGCAAAAACTGATGTTCTGCTGCTTGCAACAGGCCTTTGGCAGGGGAAATCAACCAATTGATCATGCCTCCAACGCTTCCAACTACAATAAAAAGCGGTAGCACAGACGCCGCGCCTGGGATACCCAATTCCCGAAAAAAAGTACTGAAGGTTTGCATTATCCCATCGATCAAATGAATTTGTTGTCCTGGAATCACTACAGCAATAGACAAAGAGCCAAACAACATAGTCGCAAGCAAAATCGCCACAGCCCATGCAAGAGCCTTAGGAAAATTTTTCTGAGGATTGGCTATATCGCTAACATGAACGCCAGCTAGTTCCATACCCAAAAATGACGCCATAATCGCTATCAACGAAACCCAATTATTCGATCCATTAAAAGACGGCAAGGCAAACGATACCTGAGGTGTATTGCCTGACAAAAGCCAAATAACTGCTAGCCCAATCAACAAAGCCATAGGCAAAAGAGTTCCCAAAACCCCGCAAATCGAGTTGATTTTTACCGAAAGATGGATACCACGCAAATTGAGCCAGGTTAAACTCCAAAAGATTACCAATATAAAAGCAGTCAAATAAATTTTATTTTGAGCCAATTCAGGATCGTACAAGTAAGCTGCGGTTCCTGCGATAAAAGAAAGGATCGTGGGATACCAAACCATCGTGTTGATCCATTGGAGCCAAATAGATAATACAGCTATTTTTTCGCCAAAAGCATGCCGCACCCAATAAAACACCCCCCCTTGTTCATGAAATCGAGAGGAAAATTCAGCTGAAACCAAAGAAATAGGAAAAAGAAAAATCACAGCAGACAGCAAAAAGAAAAAGGGCAAAGAACTTCCAAATAAGGCTGCTGCTGGCAAATTGCGAATGCTATCAATAGCCGCTACAATCAGTAAAACCAATGAAATTAAAGAAATTTTTCGATGCATTAATTAGCTCTCGGATGGGATTTGTCATAAACTTCGCGTTTTAACTTCGGAGAAACGTGAGTATAAATCGTCGTCGTTGCAAGAGAGGTGTGGCCCAGTAATAGCTGAATAGTTTTTAAATCCATCCCCTGCTCTAGCCAATGGGTCGCAATGGTATGGCGAATCGTATGCGGAGTAATTTTTTCGCTCAACCCGCTAGCCTTTAGGTATGCTGCAAAATTGCGATCGACAGAGCGAGCCGATAACCGGCGCCCCAATTTATTGAGAAAGACAGCTGTAGCATCTAGCTCAGGAGCGTGCTCTTTTGTCTTCAGATTACGTTCAGGATGCGCGAGGTAATTAACCAACCATTTGGCCGCCGTCTGAGTAATCGGAGCCTGCCTCACCTTCTTACCTTTGCCAAAAACAGTTAAAATTAAATTTTTTTGATCAAAATCTGTGCGATTCAATCCAACTAATTCGCTAAGGCGCAGTCCTGAGCTATAAAATAATTCCATAATCACACGATCTCTCAATCCAAGATAACTAGACAAATCGGGCTGAGCTAGCAATAATTCCACTTGCAAATAAGAAATCGAGACAGGTAGGCGCTTTTCTTTTTTGGGACTTTCGATTTCTTCTAAGGGATTCTCCGCAATCCATTTTTCGCGAATCGCATATCGATAAAAACTGCGTAAAGACGACAACCTGCGCAATACAGTCCTCGTAGAAGCCTTCTGCTCGTGAAGATGAGCGAGATATCGGCGGATAAGCCGCTTGCTTACAGCGCGCAAATCGCCTTCTGTTTGTGCCACAAATTGAGTAAAAGCTTGCAAATCTAGCTGATAAGCTCTAAGCGTATGCGGAGAAGCTCCTTTTGCCAATTTCAAATGCGCTAAAAATGCGTTGAGTGTTTGCAAAAAGTCCATTGCGTCCTAGATCCATTCTATGATATCATACTTCATCACTATGATTACACTAAATAAAATCTCCAAACGCGTCGGGGGCAGAACCCTCTTCGAAGATGTCACATTTACGTTCAATACCGGTTGCCGATATGGCCTCACCGGCCCGAACGGATCCGGCAAATCGACTCTTTTAAAAATCGTCATGGGAACAGAGCCGTCTACTTCCGGTTCCGTCACCCTTCCTAAGAGAGTTGGATTTCTAAAACAACGAATTGAAGATTTCCGCGATTGTAAAGTTTTAGATACCGTTATCATGGGAAATTCCAGGCTTTGGAACGCTTTGCTGGAGCGCGAAAAGCTCTACGAAGGCGAGATGACCGACGCCGTTGGCATACGCCTGGGAGAGCTCGAAGAGATCGTCGCTGAAGAAAATGGTTATACCGCTGAAAGCGACGCACAAGTTTTGCTTTCTGGCATGGGTATCACGGAAGAACAACAAGAAAAAAAAATGGCCGAAATTCCCACAGACCGGCAATTTCGAGTTCTTCTTTGCCAAGCGCTGTTCGGAAACCCTGACGCCTTATTGCTCGATGAACCGACCAACCACTTAGATCTCGAGTCGATTTCTTGGCTAGAAACTTTCTTGCACAGTTATCAAGGAACTTTAGTCGTTGTGAGCCACGATCGACACTTTTTAAATGCTGTTTGCAATAACATTGCCGACATCGATTACGAAACCATCATCACCTACCCAGGCAACTATGATGCTATGTTGGTTACAAAAACTTCGGTTCGAGCTAGAGCCGAAGACGAAAACAAAGCTAAAGAAAAGAAAATTTCCCAGCTCAAAGAATTCGTAGCTAAATTCGGAGCTGGAACGCGCGCAAGCCAAGTTCAGTCGCGCATTCGAGAAATCGACCGTCTGCAGCCGTTAGAATTAAAAAAATCCAATATTCAGCGCCCTTACATCCGATTCCAAAATCCTGAAAAACCATCTGGGCACGTCGTTTTTAAAGTAGATCGACTGACCAAAGCTTACGACGGACATCCGGTTTTCAAACCGTTTTCTTGTGAAATTCACAAAGGCGATAAAATCGCGATCATCGGCAATAACGGACGCGGGAAAACCACATTTTTAAAATTACTTGCGGGCAAGCTCCAACCAGACGGGGGCTCAATCACCTTAGGCCACCAAACTGATGTGGGATACTTCCCTCAAAATCACGGAGAAGTCATCAATAAACATACCGCGCACACCGCCTTTGATTGGTTAAAAGAGCGCAAAGAAATTGTCTTTGACCAGGATGCTCGCGGCATTTTAGGGAAAATGCTTTTTTCAGGAGACGACGCCTTCAAAGAAGTACGAACTCTTTCCGGTGGCGAGACGGCTCGCCTCATCATAGGAGGCCTAGTTCTCACTGCGCCTAACACTCTCATTCTAGACGAACCCAATAACCACCTTGATCTAGAAGCAGTCTCAGCTCTTGCCTGGGGATTAGATGAATTTAAAGGTACAGTCGTCGTTGCCACTCACGACAGAGAACTCATCAATGGTTTTGCAAAAAAAATCATCGCCTTTGAAGAAGATGGGGTCCATTTCTTCCAAGGCCCTCTCGAAGAATATCTATCCCGAAAGAGCTAATTGCAAAAGCGTTTTTTACGCACCGTTTGATGGGGTCAACTCGTAGAAGTTGACCCCAAAAAAACTGCTCCTACCCTTATCGCCCCTCTTTTTAGTTGACTCTACTTCCTTCCTTTCGATATATCGAAATAATACGAAGAACCGGAAATCGGAACCCAGTTCTTGAGTAGGGACATTCTTCTATGGTCATATTTGAAGCCTTTTTACTTCTGCTTTCAGTAGCGCTCGTCTTTTATCTTTTTGCAAGCATCATCTGGCCGGAGCGATTCTAACTATGCATATAATTGACATTCTTCAACTTGTGTTATTTCTTGCGATCATTTTAGGACTGGCAAAACCATTGGGCATTCATCTGTATCAAGTCTTGGACCCCAAGCGCAAGACTCTACTGGATCTTGTCTTCAAACCAATTGAAAAGCTCATTTATCGCTGTTGTAAAATCAATCCGCTGGAAGAACAGCACTGGACTGATTATCTCTCTTGCATCATGGGGTTTAGTTTTGTTTCTTTTTTGTTTACTTCAGCGCTCATCGCTTTGCAACATTACCTTCCTCTCAATCCACAAAAATTCCCGGCACCTTCTTGGGATTTAAATTTCAATACTTCGATGAGTTTTTTGACTAATACCAATTGGCAAAATTACGGCGGAGAATCGACCATGTCGTATTTTTCGCAAATGGCAGCTCTCGCTGTGCAAAATTTTGCATCTGCCGCAGTTGGAATAGCGGCTGCAGCTACACTTGTGCGCGGTATGGCGCGAAAAGAAGCCAAAACAGTGGGCAATTTTTGGACCGATATCGTTCGAATCAGCCTCTATATCCTTCTACCTCTCTCTATGATTGCTGCCATTTTATTTATGTCTCAAGGCGTACCTCAAAATTTCAATGCCTATACACAGGTTGAAACTTTAGAAACCGGTGCTATACAAACCATTGTCCAAGGCCCTATCGCCTCGCAAGAAGCAATTAAAATTTTAGGCACAAACGGCGGCGGCTTTACCAATGTCAATTCTGCCCATCCTTTCGAAAATCCCACGCCGATATCCAACTTTCTTCAAATTGTATCCATTTTTTTGATCTCATCAGCTCTCATTTACTATTTTGGACGCGCTGTTGGCGATACCAAGCACGCCTGGTACATTCTCGGAGCTTTATTAACAGTATTTGTAGCCGGTTTAGTGCTTTGCGTAGATCAAGAATACAAAGGCAATCCAGAATGGGCTCATTATGGCCTCACCGGGGGAAACTGGGAGGGAAAAGAACAGCGCTTTGGCATTTTTAATTCAGCATTATACGCCTGCACAACAACAGTTACCTCTTGCGGAGCTGTGAACTGCATGCATGACTCGTTGACTCCGATTGGCGGCTTCATCACTTTACTCAATATGCAGCTCAGCGAAACCATCATCGGAGGCGTAGGAGCCGGCCTTTACAGCATTTTACTCTTCATTTTCTTAGCTATTTTTATCGCTGGGCTCATCGTAGGCCGCACACCTGAATATTTAGGAAAAAAAATCGAAACCTACGATATCAAAATGACGATGCTTGCCAATTTATCTTATGTGCTGATCGTACTAGTCTTTGTGTCTTGGGCAGCAATGAGCGAATGGGGGCTCAAAGGCCTTGGCAACTCCGGACCGCATGGTTTCAGTGAAATTCTCTATGCTTTTAGCTCATGCGGGGCAAATAACGGCAGCGCCTTTGCAGGCCTCAGCGGCAATACAGTGCCTTATAATATGAGCATGCTCATAGCGATGTTCTTAGGTCGTTTTGCGTTCATGGCTCCGGTGATTGCGCTAGCCGGATCGTTAGCACAAAAAAAGATCCACCCTAAAAACGCAGGATCATTCCCCGTATCAAGCTTTGTATTTTTGTCCCTTCTCATCGGGGTAATTCTCTTACTAGGCGCCTTAAACTTTCTGCCCGTCTTAACACTCGGGCCGATCATTGAAGAATTTTTCATGCTGAAGGGGACACTTTTCCCATGAATTTATCATTTTCCAAAGAATTACTAATGAAAGCATTTGGGCAATCGCTAAAAAAGCTAAACCCCGGGTCGTTATTACACAATCCAGTGATGTTTATCACTGAGATTGGAGCTGTGATTACCACTATTGAATGGATTTTTCTTGCAAAACACCATCCTGCATTCTACGCGCAAGTTTCCATTTGGCTGTGGTTAACCGTACTTTTTGCCAACTTTGCAGAATCTGTAGCGGAAGCGCGAAATCAAGCTCAAGCAGAATCTTTGCGACAGGGCCGAGTCGACACCACGGCGAATGCACGTCAAAAAGACGGCTCTTACAAAACAATCAACTGGAAGCAACTCATCAAAGGCGATGTAGTGCGCGTAGTAGCCGGTGAAATTATCCCTGGAGACGGCGAAGTACTCGAAGGGATGGGGTCAGTCGACGAATCATCAGTTACCGGAGAATCCGCGCCAGTCATTCGCGCAGCAGGCACAGATCACAGCTCCGTCACCGGAGGAACAAAATTACTCTCAGACGAACTTATAATTCAAATATCTTCAGACCCTGGGGCAGGTTTTTTAGATCGCATGATCAACCTCATTGAAAGCGCAAAAAGAAAGAAATCTCCCAATGAAATTGCCCTAACAATTTTACTCTCAGGCCTCACGCTCATTTTTCTTGTCGTTGTCGTCACCTTACAAATCATCGGCAAGTATTTTCAAATCGATTTTTCCGTTACCATGTTAGTCGCATTACTCATTTGTTTAATTCCCACAACAATTGCCGGTCTTTTAAGCGCCATCGGCATTGCCGGGATCAACCGCTTAATGAAAAAACACGTTCTTGCAATGAGCGGCCAAGCCGTTGAAGCTGCCGGCGACATCAATGTGATCTTGATCGATAAAACAGGTACCATAACAGTTGGCCAAAGACGCGCGTCGGATGTGGCAATTGCCCAGAAAGTCGAAGTAAGTGAATTTGTTCGAGCGACTTACCTCTCCTCTCTGCAAGACACAACAGACGAAGGCCGCAGCATCGTAGAGTATCTAAAAGCAAAATACGCTAGCCATATCCCTTCATCACATGCTGAGCTGCATTTTGTGCCATTTACGGCCCAAACACGGATGAGCGGCGTAGATATTGGACATGAAACCTTGCGAAAAGGCGCCATAGGAGCCGTCGAGAAATTTATTGGACAACCCTTGCCTGAAGAATTGGCCCAAGCAGCCAAGCGCTATGCCGAACAAGGCGGAACCCCCTTAGTCGTCGCAAATAACAAGCAAGCTCTCGGAGTAATCTTGCTTAAAGATACCATTAAAGACGGCCTCACCCAATTATTTTCCCGCTTCCGGAAAATGGGCATACGCACCGTGATGATCACTGGAGATAACCCTATTACAGCCGCTCATATTGCAAAAGAAGCCGGTGTCGATGATTTTCTCGCAGAAGTTTCTCCGGAAAAAAAACTAGAAACAGTCAAAAAAATGCAAGCTGAAGGCCACATTGTCGCCATGACCGGAGACGGCGTCAATGATGCCCCCGCGCTGGCCCACGCCGATGTTGGAGTTGCAATGAACTCCGGAACTCAAGCTGCAAAAGAAGCCGGAAATATGGTAGATCTCGATTCCCATCCGACAAAACTCTTTGAGATCATTGAAATTGGCAAACAACTTCTCATGACACGCGGCGCTTTAACGACATTTTCAGTAGCCAATGATATCGCCAAATACTTTGCTATCATGCCGGCCATCCTAATTCCCTTTTTCCCTTGGATTCGCGTATTGAATGTCATGCACCTCTCCACCCCGCAAAGCGCGGTTTTAAGCGCCGTAATTTTCAATGCCATCATCATTCCAGCCCTAATCCCACTCGCTTTGCGCGGCGTTAAAATGGTCCCCGAAAAAGCCCTTACCATCCTTCGTCGCAATCTCACTATTTACGGACTAGGAGGCGTGGTATTGCCCTTTATTGCAATTAAGCTCATCGACCTTGCCATCGTTATGTTGGGAGTTATATGAAAACGTTTCTCAAATCGATTCAAACATCATTTTCCGCTCTTGTTTTATTTACTCTTTTTTTTGGAATAGCCTACCCCGTCTTGATGGTTGGCGTCGGACAACTCTTTTTTCATAAAAAAGCAAATGGCAGCTTATTTACTTATGAAGACGGTAAAATAGTTGGGTCTGCTTGGATTGGGCAAAACTTCTCACAACCCAAGTATTTTCATCCCCGTCCCTCAAGCGCCGGCAATGGCTACGATGCCAGCAATTCTGCTGCCAGCAACCTAGGGCCCACATCGCAAAAACTATCCGATGCGCTCAAACAACGTGTGCAAGATTTCCGCTCCCAAAATAACCTCGACCCAAATGCTAGCATTCCGGCAGACGCCGTTATGGGATCAGCAAGCGGACTAGATCCTCACATCAGTCCGGCTAATGCAAAACTCCAAGCAGCAAGAGTCGCCGCAGCTAGAAATATGACCACCCAAGATGTGATCGATCTCATTGCAACATATACAGAACACCCTACATGGGGTATCTTTGGACAAGAGCGCATCAATGTGCTGCGCCTTAACTTAGCTCTCGATAAACGCTCCGTAGGAGAATCGTGAAAGCCCCTCTTTTAACAGGCTTACTAACATGCGTAAGCGCTCTTGCTCTCGCCGATTCCACGCAACCAAGCCCAACAGATACCATACAGCCGTACGGTCCTCCATCCGCTGTTACTCCACCTCCCGCACCATGGTTTACCGGCCCGCTGATAGCCCCCATTGGCGCGATCATTCCTTATGGCGATTTTGAGATTGAGACCTATCTTTACTGCACTACAGACACCGGTACATATAATAGTCATTGGGGATCCGTGTCAGCGCAAAACAATTTTTTTAGCCTAAATCCAAAATGGTTATGCTTTTTTGGTTTGACTTCCTGGATGGACATCAATATCACCCCACAATTTTTTTACAATACAACTGCTGGTCAAGGAGCTGTCCGTTTCGGGGATCTTCCGATTGCTCTAGATTTTCAATTATTAGACCCATCTGCCACCCCCTATTTTCCTGGCATTAAATTCACCATTCAAGAGACCTTTCCAACAGAGGCTTTTGAAAATCTCAATCCAAACAAACTACTCACTGATGACACGGGAGCCGGCGCATTTGGCACGACCTTTAATTTGGTATTTTATAAAGTATATCATCTCGTCGGGCATTGTTTTTTAAGCTCAACCATCTCGGCTGCCTACACAATCAATACCTCCGTTCACGTACACGGCTTTAACACATATGGAGGAGGGTACGGTACAAGTGGTACAGTATTGCCTGGAAATACTTTTCAAGGGATCGTCAGCTTTGAGCTCTCTCTCTCTCAAAACTGGGCTCTTGCACTCGACAATGTTTATACACACGTGGATATCAGCAAATTTTACGGCAATGTTGGAGTCAATGCAGCAGGAGCGCCCGCAACCGTTGGAGTGCCCTCATCAGAGCAAATTAGCTTTGCTCCAGCCATTGAATACGCTTTCAGCAGCAATTTAGGAATTATTGCCGGAGCCTGGGTTACCGGCTGGGGACGCAACAGCCCCATTTTCCGAAGCGGCGTCGTCAATCTCACCTACACTTATTGAGAAGTCTATTCAGCCGAACCTCAAACAGGTCCATCCATAAGAAGTGGAAATGGGAAAATGATTTTTGAATGAGTTCATCTGTACAACAGATCCCCTTCGTGGTATGATCGCGACAATTATTACGCCTGGATAGCTCAGTTGGTAGAGCAGCGCATTCGTAATGCGAAGGTCGTCGGTTCGATTCCGGCTTCAGGCAACCATTAAATCCTAACAGGTTTTAGGAGGTATGTCCGAGGGCAGCCCATTAGGTCCTCCAGATTCAAGTCTTTTGGCAAAACCACTGCCGTGGACCAATCCTGGACCAAATGAGCACAGCAAGCCACCGCAGCCCACAGCAAGTTCTTCAGTAGCTGACCCAACTTTTAAACTGAAAAATAGGGTCATCGACATGAAGCAGCTAGAAGCACTCAAAAAACGCTTGCCTCCCGGCATAGATATTCGCATCACTTCCAATAATACCATCAAATTCCGCGCCCGTTTCCGCCGTACAGGCAATCCCGACCTCATTCAAACTTTTACAGATCTCCAAGCAGCCAAAAAATGGCTTAATGAACAGCAGCGCAACCTCGACCTCGGTATCTATCTCCCTAATGCCCTTGCTTCCAAAAAAACCTTTGTCGAAGCCATTGCCCGCTATTACAAGGAAGAGCTGCCCAAGAAAGGGAACGACGCCAGAAACCGCAAACAGCATCTTGATTGGTGGAATCAACATCTCGGGGCTTCCTCGCTGGCTCTCATTCGTCCCTCTCTCATCAAAGCGGCTATTTCGATTCTAGAAACTGAAGAGTCCGCTAAAAAGACCAAGCGCGCGCCCGGCACAGTGATCCGCTACATCGCTTCCCTCTCCCACCTCTTATCCGTCGCCTGGAAAGAATGGGAGTGGATTCCTGAGAATCCCGTCTGCAAGATCACCAAGCCTTCCCTTTCAAATGCAAGACGGCGGTATCTTTCCCGCGAGGAATTGGCAAGACTCCTGGAAGAGGTTAAGAAAAGCAAGTGTCCGGTTCTTTTACTGATTGTGGTCATCGCCCTTTCCACCGGGATGCGTGCCGGTAAAATAAAGAATCTCAAGTGGGAAGACGTGGATTTTGCAGAAAGCATCATTCGACTTCGTACCACCAAGAATGGAGAGCCCCTCAATATTCCGCTGATGGGATACACCCATAGCCTTCTTTCCGAACATCAAAAGAGATGCCGACATCCAACTAAAGAAACCTTAGTGTTTCCTGCTCCCAATAATCCTTCGAGGCCCTATGACATTCGGAGTGCATGGGAAGCTGCACTCAAACGGGCAAACATTTGCGATTTTCACTTTCATGATCTGAGGCATACCAATGCAACAACCCTTCGAAAACAGGGCAAGGATCTCTATGAAATCGGATCGCTGCTAGGCCAAACCTTACTGGACAGCATGTCAGCGAAATATCGTCTAAGCTCATCTGTCGCATTGCCAAGATCAAGGATAACCGTTTGACCTTCATCTATGTGAGCAAGAATTTCTCCAACAAAATCTCCTGCTGAACAAGAATGATAGTCTTTATAAGGGCGCAGTATACCCGATCCAGTTCCACTAGAAGGATCTAGGAAACCCAATAAGGCGGCATCATCGGGATCAAATAACGGCTCTTTACTTTTGGGAGAGACAAGCGCCGCATGTTTAGGGCACCCAAGTCGAAACTTATTAAGCACCTTCAGCTCTGCAATTAACTCACTGAGAGTCGAAGGCTCATCCGGCACTTCCTGTTCAGCATGCTCATAAGCGGCTTCTCGAAGCGCTTTGTTGAAGTGAGGATCGAATCCCCTCACATCTCCTCCATGAAGACCAATCTCAATTAAGCGTTTTTCTTGGTCAGTCTGACCAAGAAATCAACTGGAAAAAGGCTCGAGAAACTATGGCTCAACAAGCCAGAAAAATTGAAACCTTGGAACAGGAATTATCAAAGAGTGAAAATCACAAGGCAGCAGAAAAAAAGCTCTGGATGCACTGATCGAACTTCTTGATTCTCCCAATCAATCTTTGAGATTAGAAGCGGCTAAATTAGTGTTGGCTCGCACCTCAAAGTATTAATGTGACGGAGATTGGCTGAGTTTTTGTTTTTGCATAAACCCAGCTTTCAACAACGGCAGAAAATACCTCTCTTTTAGATAGCTCTTCCTTAGATTCTGTTTTTTTGGGATTTCTCAATTTTAAGGTACAATTTTTGTGGACCAATCTTGGGCCAACCAGGGGCAGGAAACTGGCGCAAACCAATGAGAGCTGCAGTAGATTGAAACGCGCCGATCGGTTAAACACTTCTCGTGTCAGCTGGGGAGGAATGCGGCGGCGTTGGACATAGTCGACATATTCATAATGCGGATATTGAAATATTGGAATTCGCGTTTTTTATTCTTTGCTTCCAATTAAATCGCGGTATTTTTCAGGAAATGCTGTAGTTATTTTATAGACGTTATCTTTGAGAACGTTAGTTTCCACATCAGAGAGAATATCGAGATAGATAGTTCTGTCCGCATCTGAGTCTTTAAAAGGAAGCTCTTCATGAAGAAATAGAATTTTAGATTTATTTAAATAATCTAAATTACACAAACAATCATAAAAAGAGTCCCATGTTCCTCCAAAATATGAAGGAAAATGCAGTTCAGAAGAAAATATATTAAAAAGTTCTTCTTTGTTGCGTACATATTTGCTGATACGAAGAACGAGATCGTAATCTTTTTGGTTAATTTCTTCTGTTTTTGAGTAGAACAAGAACATCTTTGCACTCACTGTATTTTGATAAATGTTTTGTAGTGGTCTGGAGAATAGAAAATTTCAGATTTTTCTCCGATAATAATCCTTTGAGCTCCAGGACCCTCAACTCCTAGAGTTGGATGTACGTATTCCCGATAGTATGTACTGTGTTTTCGTGGTAATAATCCTTCACGATTTTTAAAAATTGTCCCATCATTCCTATGAGGAAATTTTATGCCTTTTTGGATTCTTTCAATAGTGATAGACAAATCAACAGGCAGTTTGGGTTGTTTTAAACTTTTAAAAAATGAAAATCCCTTTTTGATGTCCTTCATATTTCCTCTTAGGACATCAAGAGCTACGAGGCCAGCGTAAGCACCTTTTTCGTAAAAATGAGTTTGTTCGTGCTGCGGATCAAAATTGATGGCGGTAGCTAGCCCCTCATTCCACATGCCATGAAGCTGATCCAAGGAGTGCTTCATTGCATCATACATTTCCATTTTTAAAGAACGATCGAAACCAAAGTCATCTGCCGTAGCGAGAAATCCTGCTTCGGCGAAGCTACTGAGAATAGTCATGAAGTAAGATGCTACCCCTAGACTAACGCCGCCTAGGGCGTTTTGGATATCACCGCCCCGTTTACAATCGCGGTGATGTTCACAATGGCAATGAGGTTCATATTCGCCATAGAAATATTGATTGAACGCTTCCGAGTTGGTCTCAGCATTTAGACCGTAATGGTCAGTGTAAATAAGTGGATTATTGCGGCAGAAGCGATGAAGATTGAGGCCATCTACGATACCAGCTGGATCGGGGCTAATAAAACATCCTAGTTTCGGATCATAATAACGTTTTCCAAAGTAGATAAGATTGGTTTCTGGATCAACGCGTTTCCCTTTATAGCGCCAGGGATTTATGGCGGTAGATGGGGAGATCGATTTTCCTTGGTCGTTAAAAATGGACTCCTGGCCAAAAGCTGTGTAGCTGTAGGATTCTGCAATATCGCGAGAATCTGAAGTAATAAGGCGCGCGATATTGCCTACAATATCATAAATTGGAATGTAATAGTCGCCCTGAAGTTCGATGGCAATAGCGGGAGAATCTGGTCGGTTTGGATCACTCGGGACTTTGAGTTCCAAGATACGCCCCTTTTCATCAAGGGAGCCGAGTTCTATGTTTCCAAGATAGAAATAACGGGTAGTTTTATCTTTGCTTGTCTTTGAGAGGCGTTTTCGATTCAGATCGTATGTGAATGAGACATCCTTTATTGAGGTATAGCATCCAAAAACATCCATTTCTCCGATAGGAGTTGGATCTGAAATAGGCAGGCGGCATCCTTTGGAATCGTAGGAGTATGTAAGGCCGGGCTCTTTAACGAGTTCATCAAGAGCATTGTATTCGTATTCCAGGCCACCTCGTTTTTTGATGTTATGGGATGAATCCCATGCATCAATCGTATCGGTGAAGAAATCGGTGATCACACGAACTTTGCGGCCTGCTTTATCCCATATTTGCTTTCTTGCGCCTGCGTGCTGAGGGAGAATTTCTTCGAGGACGTTGCCCATTAGATCGCGAGCAACGACTCGGTAGGTATAGAGTTCTTTTTTTCCTTTGGATTGCCGCGAAATGGAGGAAATAAATGGCCCTTCATAGTTGTACTTGATCCATGAGCCATCTGGAAGCTGGATGGCAGTAACGTATCCCTCTCCATCGTAAGAAGCTTTTGTCTGATAAGAGCCGAATTTATCTTTGACTGTTTCTGATTCAACTAGATCTTCGGATGTAAGTTCGTAAGTAATTTTTGCAAAAGCAAGTTGCGTGGAAGTTAGGCGCCCCTTAGCATCAAAGGTAAACGTTGTCTCATTGCAGGATGAGACGTTGCCTTCCGCATCATATTGGATTTTGATTGGAGTATCGAACCCCGGTACTTTGATTGAGGAGATATTTCCATATGAGTCGTATGTAAATTCCTCTCCCTGCTCATTTTGAGTCATTTTCCCCGCGCTATAAGTGCGTGAGGTTGTAATGCCATCTGCAGAAGCTGAAGTCAGATTGCCAAAGCTGTCGAATGATGAAAGAGATTTAAAAAGGAGATTGCCGAATGGATCTTTCTTAGTTGTTGAGATCTTGGAAGGTTCGCTGACTGTTTCAGTGGTTATCCCTTTTGCATTTGTGGTGATACAATGATTGCCCTGATAGCGAATCGTAGTGATGGCGCCATAGGCATCTGTGATCGAGGTGGGCCTGCCAAGACCATCGTATTGGAATGCACAAATCACACTCTCTTGGTTGTGGGGATAGGCGATGATTTCTTGAAAACGACCCGCTGGATCATATTTATACCGCGCTTTAAAGAGGAGTTTACCGCTGTTATCTTTGATTCTTTCTTCGATGATATTTCCTAAAAGGTCATATTCTCGCTCTTCCAAGGTGAATGCCTTGGCTGATTTCCACTTTTTGGTAGAAGACATTCTTCCAAGGGCATCATAAAAATACTCTTCTTTGCGGCTTTCCTTGATAAGAGAAGCAAGACGACCTGCCTCATCATAGGTGTAGTTCGTTTTTATTCCGTTTACGTCCTCAAAAGAAATTAGGTGAAAGGCGTCGTATTCAAAATATTCCCGCTTAAATCCTTCATTTTTCCCTTTACTTCCTCTTTCATAGTACTCAATGTGTGCAGGTCTTCCTATATAGTCATATTCAAAAATTTTGATAATGCCGTCTTTGCCTAGGTGACGGTGTAAGCTTCCTTCAAGGTCGTATTTGAAAAGTTCTTGGGTTCCATCTGGATGGAGAATTTGAATCGGCGTTCCTCTTGCAGTAGAGATTTGTTGGGTACTTTCGCCTGCGGGGTTTGTAATGCAAATGATGGAGTCGAAAAGATCGTAATTGTATAGATACGGGCTTGAATCTCCCGTATAGAAAATGGAAGTCGTGCGCCCTAATTCATCGTATGTATAGTGAGTCTGATGATCAAAGGGGTCGATTTCAGAGATCTTGTTGCCGTCGTTGTCATAGGTAAAGCGAGTCGTTAGATTCCCCTCTGTCACGGAAATTCGTCGATTCTCCGAGTCGTATTTGTACGTCACAGATCTTGTGGGACTGTGAATCGAGAATATATTGTCATTTTTATCATAAGTATATTGCGTGATATTCCCTGCGGAATCGGTTTCTGAGGTGAGACGACCGTTTAGATACGTTTTGCATGTGGTATAGCGATGATCGCCATTGGCATCATAAACTTCGCTCGAGATGATGTTGCCATAATCATCGAAGCGATTGACAACTTGTTTTAAAAGAGTCTCTTGCGTTCGCTCTTCGATAATTTCCGGGGCGCCAATATTGGGCATATTTGCTTTAGGAGTGATTCTTGTAATATGCCTTTCATTGAATCGATCATAGGATGTAATTTCATCCTCATCGCCGTCATCGACAATCGTTTCAATGAGAGTCCCGTCCTCATTGTAGTTGTAGAACCATCTGTTTGTG
The DNA here is from genome assembly GCA_021781995.1 of bacterium. Lineage (GTDB taxonomy): Bacteria > Chlamydiota > Chlamydiia > Chlamydiales > SM23-39 > CAITMJ01. Next base: position 34,982 of record JAJXVT010000012.1, read on the forward strand.
ATATTCTTCTTCTGGAAGATAAGCTTTTTGATTAGGATGTTTGTCCCTTTTTTATAATAGGACTTAACTCCGGTTCCTTTGGCATCTTTTTGAGAGATGATGTCAAAATCTTTAGAGGTTTGATAGGAATAGGATTTGGTATAGGATTCACCTTCTTTTGTACCTGAGAGATTGCCAGTCTCTTCTTCTTCAAGGAGATTGCCTTTTTCGTCATAAACGAATGCTTTAGAAAAATGTTCAATTCCTGCGCCATCCTCTAGGCTTAACGAAAGTAGATTGGCGGCATCGGCCTTTTTGCCCCACACTTTTTTGCGTACTCTGTAGAGAGAGTCGCCAAGATAGTCCTCTATAGCAACGAGTTGAAATTGTTCATCGAATCGGTAGATTTTTTTGTTTTTTCCGGTAACCAGAGTAAAGCCGTTCCCGTAAATATAGTGAGTGGAACCAATAGATTCGACTTTCCCGTCTGGGTAGTAATGCAGCCCATTCTTAATGAGAAAAGAGCCTTCGTATCTATATTCTAAAGAGGGTTTGTTGGAGCGAATAACATTCGAGAGGAGATTTCCATCAAAAATATAATGAATAGTTTGATTGTCGCTCGTGATAAGATGGATGCCGTCATTGTAGTCTAGTTGAATCCAGCTCAAAGTCTTTTCTTCAGAAACGTTTGTCATTTTTATTTCAGAGAGAAGGTCTTCTTCATAAGAATAAAAAACCCTATTTCCGCTGGGTAGAGTTTCCAATGTCAGAAGGTAAAGCGACGGATTGTTCGAACTGGGTATATAAATCCGCTTCCCTCCATTGCTGAGAGTTAACGAATATTTACCGTTTTCCCAAACTAACTGGTTGTTTTTAGGGTTGGTCCAGGCATTGATGTTTTGGTGTGCGGTATTTGCAAGACCTGTCGTATCGAGCTTAAAGGACGAGATAACATACGGGTTTAACCACCCAAAGTAGGTCAAAGCGCCTCCTTTTTCTGTATGAATAAGAACGCGGACTTGTTCAAATATGCCCTCCCCAGTGGAGTAAGTCTTTGGCTGAGAATCTCTTTGTATATAGAGAAAGCACTGAGGCGAAAGACTCCAACCGTTTCTGCTGTCGTACGATCGGTAAAAAACAAGAGGGTCGGGGCTAGCGACGATTGCGTCTATTTCTAGCTCCGAATAGTGACCGGAAATGAGATTGACGTTTTCAACGACACAGTCTGGGTCGCCTTCATAAGCATCTGCTGAAGGAATAGTGAGGAGAGCTAAAATTGCTGCGAGTA
>JAJXVT010000013.1 GCA_021781995.1 bacterium
GCCCGCTCTCGTAGATGGACTACAAAGCTTAACAGCACTAGATACTGCAGGGTCTGGAGGTGCGTCTCCAGCATATCAGGGAGTACTCTCTGCCTTGCAGCAAGGCGGCGCGTTATTTACCAATCAATCGCAAGTGCTTTCCACACAAATCAGTACACTGACATCCAATGATGCGCAATATATTAAATTTGGGGGCGTGGTGGCGAGTACAACAGGTGGTGGATTGATGCAATTGATTGCGGCAATCGTCAAAGGATTTTCAGTAACGAGTTGATCAAAATAAGAGAGAGGAAAGTATGACAGCAGGTGCAGGTAGTGTTAGCGGTGCGGGTGCTACTCCAGAAGTAGGTGTGAATCAAACTTCTACTGGTAGCAGTGCAGCGAGTGACAATTTAATCATACAGCTTGCCAATCTCATCGCGCAGACCAATGATAGTGTGTTGAATGCGGCTGCAGGGACGACAAATGCAGCTGAATCTGGACCTGCGGATGTATGGACCAACGCCTCTACTTCTACATCAGCTTATAATACACTGTACCAAATGCTCCAATATTTACAAGCCAATCCGGGTTCTTTAGCTGAAAAGATAAGTTTTTTGGGTTATTTGAATACCTTGGAAAAAAATGGTGCAATGACAAATTCTAACATTCAAAATTTGTTGATTAATTCCGGTATAGCTTCTTCTGTAAGCGCTTCTGGTGCTGTGACGTATACTTCTGCCTTTACATCGGAAATCCAAAATATCATTCAACAAGGTACCGTTTTCATGATGTTCAATGGCTATAACTCACAGAGTGGACAAGCGGGAGGACAAGCGTGGTTGACTTCTATGTTGTCGCAATTTCCTGCTACGACCACGGGCATTGGGCTTTTGCTTCATAATGCACTTACCAGTGTACAAGGACAATTGAGCAATTTAGCGAGCATCTATGGATTTGCCGGAGGCGGTACGGGTGCAATCACCTTGAATAATCCCAATGAGACACAGATGTCTCCGCCGGTGCAAAATGAAAGTACGTATTATGCCTGGAACGCTACGCAGTTAAATTATCAAAACACTGGTAATTACGGAAATTATTTTGTTGAACAGTTTGAGCAGTCTTCTAATAGGGCGTTTATTAATAATTTTGTTTCAAATAGCTTTATATCAAATCCCACCGGTTCCTCTACAACTTATAGTTCAACGCAAACCGATACTTTTTTTTCTAGTTTGCCATCCTCTGTTGTCAATGGAGGTACTCAGTCAACTGCAACGCAAGACGTAATGACTATCATGCAAAACTTACTTTTGAATATGCAATCAGTTGTAAATGCGATGACTACTAGTAGTGTTTCGGTTCAGCAAGTTCAACAATTGTCTTCGGATTTTTTTACTCTTACAAATTATCTCCAATATACACCTCCGATGAATTCATTCAGTTCGTTGTGGGCTTCTAGTGTATATAATTCTGCAGCTCAAACTCAATTGTCTTTTACGGCTGGATCTATATTGCCTTCTTCTTTTTTAACGACCAATTCGATTCCTTCTAGTAGTATTTGCACCATTTCATTGCTTGATTTATTGACAGGTCAATGTAATGTAACCACTCCGTCGTATTCGACCGGTACAGGGGTGTCGTCTACATCGACTTCGTTGTATTCAAGTCCAAGTCTTTTAGCGACCGGGTTAACGAGCTCTTTGAACTCAGGGGTTTTGCAGAATGTACAAACCTTGATAAACACAACGGCGGCAAGCGCTTTGAAGCAAATAGTTATGCTTGCAAGCGGAGCTCCTGTACCATTTTCTTTGCCCAATGGATTGCCCGGCGATGGACCCACTGCGATATGGCCTGGCCAGGCAGGCGGCTATGCAAGCGGGATGCCTTATTATGATCAATTGAATTCATTTCTTTCTTATTTAGCGCAAAACCCTAATTCTTTGACGGCAAAGTTGAATTTTTTAGGCTATTTACAATTGCTTAATCAAAATGGAGTTTTGAATAATACGAATGTTCAGGGTTTGTTGGGCGCTGCTGGGATTACTAGCGCAAATGGTACTGCGGAAATTACGACCATCCTTCAACAAGGGGCTCTTTACGCTATGTTTAATGGTTATACCCCGCCAGGGACAACTGCCCCACTGAGCGGCGCAGCGGCGGCCAATGCTTGGTTGATGTCACTATCTGCGTTTTTTAAAACCGGCAGCCAAACTGGTTTGATTGCCACCGTCAACAATGCTATTTCTACTGTTTTTGGTCAAATGAACGCTTTGATTTTTGATTTTGGCTTTACCAATAACGGTACGGGATCGGTGATTTTCCACAACCCTGATAATTCGACCTCTACCTATAATTGGTCTAATACTGCAGATCAACAATTCATCAATTATTATATTTCCAATTTGGCAAGTGCAACGGGCGGAGGCCTGGATACTTTTTTCTCTTCTATGAATGTTAACACGGTTCGACAGGCGTATATGGTGTCTTCTGTGAACAGTTTGATTGGCACTTATCACAATCCTGAGGTTGTTTTGTCTTTGTTTATGATGGTGGCATTTGATAATTCAGCTCAGGTTCAAATTGGCGGCCTTGCTAATACGACGAATTTATTAAATGTGATGACTAATACTTATGGCACGCCTTTGTTACAACAAGCTCAAGAGTGGAGCACCAACTTAACTACATCTCAAGCAATGCAATTTGTAGATACGCTTTACACTGCAACTGCTGTAGTCAATTCGCTGCCTCAATTTAGTTCCATTGCCAATACATGGAATAAGAATGTATTTAATGCTATTTCTCAGATTAATGTGACTTATCATTGGCCCGCAGGAATGAGTACTACGGTTACTTCATCGCTAGGCTCTTTGATGCAGACGGCAAGCCAAAATAGCGCTGCTGGCGCGCCCGCTCTTGTAGCTGGACTACAAAGCTTGACAACGCTGGATACCGCAGGGTCCGGAGGAGCGTCTCCAGCATATCAGGGAGTACTTTCTGCTTTGCAGCAAGGCGGCGCATTGTTCACTAATCAATCGCAAGTGCTTTCAACGCAAATCAGCACGCTGACATCCAGCGATGCGCAATATATTAAATTCGGGGGAGTGGTGGCTAGCACGACAGGCGGTGGATTTATGCAATTGATTATGGCAATCATCCAGGGATATTCAGTAACAAGCTAGGAGATATTATGAGCGGATCAATTCAGCCCGGGAATGCAAACCCAACGGTGCAAACCAACCCCAATAACTTGAATTTTAGCGGAGATAGCTCTGTTACTGACTCGGCATTGGCGTATTTGGCGTATATGATCGCTCAAAATAATAATGCCGTACTCAACGCAGCATCCGGAAACGCCTCGGCTGCGGAAACTGCTTTAGCAGATATTTGGACATCGGGGACTACTGCGTCAACTGCGTATAGTAAATTACAGCAGATGTTGCAATACTTGCAGGCAAATCCCGGATCCTTAGCAGAAAAAATTAGTTTTTTGGGCTATTTGAATACTTTAGATCAAAACGGCGCTCTAAGCGATCCCAATATTCAGGCGCTTTTAGAAAATTCAGGAATTATTTCATCAGTGGATGCCGCAGCCGGCTCTGTGACGTTCACTGCGAACTTTCAAGCAGAAATGCAGGCGATTATTCAGCAAGGCGCAGTTTTTACTATGTTCAATGGTTATACTTCTCCATCCGGAGCGACTTATCCCTCCGGCCCTACTGCTGCTACTGCGTGGCTTACTGAACTGCAAACCTTGTTTTCCGGATCCAGTGGCCCAGGAGCTGCTGTTGCACAACAAATCAATGGCATGGTCGCAAACGTTTTAAATACACAATTGCCTAATCTCGTTACAGCTTATGGTTTTTCGGGCGGTGGCACTGGTTCTATCAACATTCAAATGCCAGATGGCAACACGGCGACCTATATGTGGCAGCCCACTGCAGCGAGCGCGGTGAATGATTCTCCGCTGCTATTCAATGTTGCATCGAATTTAGCGTCCAATCAAGCATTGATCAATGCCTTTATCAATAATACCTACATCCCAAATCTTACATCCAGCTCTTCTACAACATCTGCGTTCAATGATCCGTTTTTTAATTCTTTGCCTGTTGCAGGAGGTTCGGTCTCCAGTGCAACGTTAGGTACATTGCAAACCGTGCAATCTTTGACTAATGGGTTGATCCATTCTATTAGTTCTGCCAATTCGGCACAATTTGTGCAGCAGCTCTATACGGCAACTGCTTATTTTCAGTTTTTACCGCAGCTAACTCCTTTTGCAAATTCATGGAATTCCAATGTATTCACTGCGGTTGTGAACACATCTATGCCGCTTATTAGCGCGCGCTCATTGAATACCGGAGCTTCATCAGCTACCGTAGAGCAGGTGATTTCGGGAGCTGTATATCTCACTGCAAGCAATAGTTTAGGCTTTGCAGTTCCTGCTGTTTCTGGCTTGCAGCTTTTGTCAAATTTTATGAGCACAAACCCTCAAACAGAGGTGCAAATGCAAAATGTCGTCAGTTCGATGGCAACTCCTCTGCTCGCCCAAATCGTCGACGGCGTTCAAAATGTCAGTTCCGCGCAGTTTGTGTTGCCAGATGGCTTGCCCGGCGGAGGACCAACGGCTGTATGGCCTGGTTTTTCCGGTGGCTACGCGAGCGGCTCGCCGTATTTCGATCAACTCAATTCCTTTGCTGCTTATCTAGCGCAAAACCCTAATTCACTAACGACAAAGCTAAATTTTCTCGGTTATATGCAAGTGCTCAATCAACATGGAGTGTTGAATAATCAAGATGTTCAGGGATTGTTGAGCGCGGCCGGCATGACCGGATCTGCAGGTGCTGCAGAAATTCAAACGATCATGCAGCAAGGGGCTCTTTATGCTATGTTCAACGGCTATACGCCCTCCGGCAGCACTACTGCTTTAACCGGCGCTGCTGCGGCAAATGCATGGTTAACTCAAATGCAGATTTTTTATAATTCCGGTAGCCAAACGGGTTTGATTGCAACCATTCGCAACGCTATTGCAACTACATCGGGCCAGATGAGCGCCTTGACAACTGCTTTTGGTTTTGCCAACGGCGGAACCGGATCGATAGTTTTTACCAATCCCGATCATTCTACTACTTCATTTGCATGGTCTAATCCGGCAGATCAATCCACAATCAATGATTACATTTCTAATTTAGCCAATCCAATGGGTTTATCGCCTGGAGTGGATACATTTTTTTCAACAATCGATGCTAACGCTGTGCGCAAATCTTATATGATGGCCTCCGTTGATCAATTGATTGGCAAATACCACAATCCTGAAGTCATTTTATCGCTTTTTTTGATGGTTGCTTTTGACAATTCTGCTCAAGTGCAAATTGGAGGCTTGGCAAATACAACTAATTTATTGAATATGATGACCAATACTTATGGAACCCCCTTGCTGCAGCAAGCCCAGCAATGGGGAACTAATTTGACTCAAAAGCAAGCTCTGCAGTTTGTAGATACACTTTATACCGCCACTTCTGTTGTAGATTCTTTGCCGCAATTTAGTTCGATCGCACCGACCTGGAATAAAAATGTGTTCAATGCCATTACCCAGATAAACGTCACTTATACCCCATCTGGCGCTAGTTCTTCGACTACTGCGACATTAGGCTCATTGATGCAGGCGGCAAGTTCCGGCGGCGCTGGAAGTCCTGCTGCGGCCAATCTTGTTCTAGGACTGCAAAGTCTAACCGCGCTCGATACCGCAGGCTCCGGCGGCGCTTCTCCCGCATATCAAGGTGTGTTATCGGCGTTGCAACAGGGCGGCGCTTTGTTTACGAATCAATCGCAAGTGCTTTCGACGCAAATCAGCACCTTGACATCCAACGATGCTCAATACATCAAATTTGGAGGAGTGGTATCGAGTACGACTGGAGGCGGTTTTATGCAGCTGATTATGGCTATTATTCAAGGATTTTCAGTGACAAGCTGAATTGGCGTTTGGAAACCCAACAACCGCTTCATAGCAAAGCAAAAGGTGCTCTACGCCGTTCATAGCGCGATGAGGCTTGCGTTCTGCCGGCAAATGGTAGTGCGAAGCGATTTGATCTTTGGAAAATCCGGTGACCCACGGAAGGCTGCGGCGGTTTTGTTTTGCCCTATCAATCGCCAGAGCCCAATACATCGAAGCTAAATCTAACCAATGATAGGGCCATTTCAGAATTTCTTGAGTTTCAGGTGCTATCAATTGCGCAAAAAATGCGCGATCAAAAGAGGGGTTTTGGCAAATAAATACAGCATCTTTTCGTTTGATTTTATGCCGTGTAAAAATCTCTATTACTTGTTCTGCCGCACTCTCGGGCGACTTGCCGCGACAGATCTCTTCCCAGGTAAACCCATTGATGCGCAAACTTTCCGAATCGCTTTTTTCCCAAATATCCACCGGCTGCGCAAGAATGGTTTGATACTCTTCGATCAACTTTCCTGAAGATAAATCGACGATCTTATAAGCTAGATCTAAAATTCGGTGAATCCTCGCATTGAGGCCGTTGGTTTCTGTGTCTAAAAAAACGCCAAGCATAATTTAAGAGGTTCTCAAGAAACGATTATAATTTCAAGAGTCTTGCTGTAGAAGTGAGAGTATGCTATACTAACAGCGCTCAAAAACTGATTTGGTCGTGATATGGCATTGCCCCCGCAGAAATTTCGTGAGATTGTGTTTCAAGTCCTTTATAGTCAGGGCTTTACAAGCATAGATCCAGAGAACTTGATCCCATTCATGATGAATGAATTAAAGGTTACCCGCAGGGTGATGTTAGACGTTCACAACAAAGTGGACTTGGTCATCGAGAAATTACTTGGCATTGACGAGCAAATTTCAGCTGCGGCTACAGAGTATTCTTTTGAGCGCATTTCTCGCGTTGAAAGAACTATTTTACGATTGGCCGTATTTGAGTTGTTGCACGATTCTACAATTCCACCTAAAGTAGCTATAGCTGAGGCAGTTCGCCTCTGCCGCAAATTTGGGACCCCGGAGAGCTCTCAGTTTGTGAACGCTGTTCTGGATACAATCCTGAAAAAGGTTGGAGATGAGCCTGCAATTTCAAACGAACCGGCGCCTATCTGAATTTTCTACATTCGGCATTGGCGGACCTGTATCTTACGCCGTTGAAGTTCACACGATAGAAGAAATGCAGCAAGCCTTTGCATGGACAAACGAGCAGCACTTGCAAACGCTCGTGCTGGGGAAGGGATCTAATTGCCTATTTGCTGATAGCGGCTTTTTGGGACTTGCCATTGTAAATAAGATTGATTTTTGCGATATCCATGAACTTAGCGTGCGTGTTGGATCTGGCTATAGTTTTTCGTTACTCGGAGTGCAAACAGCTCGCCGCTCTCTGGCAGGATTAGAATTTGCTTCGGGTATACCTGCTACAGTGGGGGGGGCTATTTTTATGAATGCAGGCGCCGGCGGCAGCGAAACATGCGATCATTTGCATAGCGTTTCGTATCTGCATGAAGATGGGCGTCTGGAAGAATTTTTGAGAAAAGACTTGCAATTTTCTTATCGTAAATCGCCCTTTCAATCAATGAAAGGGGCTATTGTAGGTGCTGTTTTTCACTTGGAATTGAGCCTTAGCGCTCGCCATCACCAGCTGGAAATCATCAATTATAGAATGAAAACCCAACCTTATAAAGAAAAAAGTATTGGCTGCATATTTCGAAATCCAAGCAAAGGCGTTTCTGCCGGAGCCCTCATTCAAGAATGCGGATTGAAAAAATACAAAAAAGGCGGCGCGCAAGTATCCGATATGCATGCAAATTTCATCATCAATACTGGAGATGCCACAGCTCAAGATGTTGTGGAATTGATCCGAATCGTACAACAACGAGTGAAATTTAAAATGGATATCGATCTAGAACCTGAAATTCGGATGCTGCCTTGAACATCGAATTTAGAGCTGATTTGCATACGCACACATATTGTTCTGATGGGACCGATTCTCCCTTAGAACTACTTCAAAAGGCTAAAAATGCCGGATTACAGGGATTGTCGATCACCGATCACGATACACTGGATGCCTATACCGATGATTTTTTTGTATTAGCTAAAAGTTTAGGTATTGAAATTTTGCCAGGCATAGAAATTTCTTCAGAAGATGGCGATGCCTCCGTGCATATTTTAGGGTACAATATAGATCTTTCGTCCCAACGCTTTCGTCTCTTTTTACAAGAGATGATTCGACGCCGAAGCGAAAGAAATCGCAAAATCTTAGCTAAGCTCGAGCAACGAGGTTTTGTCATTCAAGAAGAAGAATTGTTGCAGCATGCTCGTTTGCAATTTCCGGGTCGAACCATCGGCCGTCCCCACATAGCAGATTTTATGGTTAAAAAAGGGTATGTTTCTACCATGCAGGCAGCCTTTGAGCGTTACCTACGCGAAGGTGGATTGTGTTTTGTTCCTGGCATTCGCTATACCCCTTTAGAAGTCATTGATCAAGTACATGCTGCTGGCGGAAAAGCTGTGTTAGCCCATCCCCATTTTATTAAAAATGGATCACTGCTGCATCGCCTCTTAGCATTGCCTTTTGATGGCTTGGAATGCTATTACGGAACCCTTTTGTTAGATCAAGAACGCACTTGGATTGAACTGGCCAAGAGGAAAGGCTGGATTGCAACAGGCGGCTCAGATTATCATGGCACGATTAAGTCCCACATTTCCTTGGGATGTTCGTGGGTTGGGCGCGATATTTTTGATTTGCTAAGGAAAGAAACATCTTGAGATCCAATTGCAAACTAGCTTATCTGGCGTAACCAGATGAAAGAAGGTGATTTAGGTCGATTGATCCAGCGTTGAAGATTCACATAATATTGATTTGAAGGTAAGTCTTGCAGAAAAGAGATGATTGCAAGTTCTTCGCGAGCTCCCTCTTCGTGTCCAGGGTAACATGTGATCGAAATAGCCCCATCTACGGCAAGTAGATCCAGAGAACTTTTCAAGCTGCATAACGTCGTTTCGGTATTTGTGACAATCGACTTATCCCCCCCTGGAAGATAGCCGAGATTGTATATGATCAAACGAGGCGCTGCTGTAAAAGCGATGTTTTTAATAGCTGTATGTGAGTTGCAAAACAGATGCACATTGCTGTATTTGTGCGTTGTTAATTTTGTTTGTTCAATCGCAGCAGCTTGCACATCAAATCCATATACTTGGCCTTGTGGAAGACATTGACAGAGAACTAAAGTATCTCTTCCGTTGCCGCATGTCATGTCTACCGCAATATCCGATGTCTGTAAATGCTGTTTCCACCGTTCGTGAGCTATTTGGATATGTTGAGAAAAGAAATTCGTCATATTTTTTACCATTGCCGCAATCGCGCTAACTTTTAAAGCCGAGATGCGAAAGCGGTTGCTTGAGGTTGTCAAACGCAGTTATACACAAATGCATTCAAAAGTGTAGGAACAATGTTAAATGATTATATAGAGCTGCACGTTTTAATGAAAGAGACAGGTTGCATCATTAATGAAAAAAATGAAGGTTCGTCCACCTGGAGGTTGGGAATCTATTGCAAAATAATATTGGTATCAGATAGTATGGTTTCTCTTTTAATCGGGGTGTTAGCTCAGTTGGTTAGAGCGCCACGTTGACATCGTGGAGGTCGGTTGTTCGAGTCAACTACATCCCAACCTTGGAAACTATCATTCAAATACGACGAACGGCGGCAGCTATTTGCTCGGCTGCAATTAGCGAAATGGTTCCCGGCTCTGATTTGCTCGGAGGAGGGGAGACCGATACTGGCTTTTTTTATCAATTTTTCTTTTTAGATGCTCTTTCTACTGATATTGGCAAAATGCTAGAGGAGCGAATGCGTCAAATTGTCAGGGAAGATCGTCCGATTCGCCAGATGGAAATGGTTGCGTTTAGCGCTAAAGAAATGTTTCGAAAAGCGCACCATGCAGCTGCATGCGATGTTTTGGATGAGTTAAATCCTAAAGAAATCGTTTCAATAGTACGTATCGGGCAATTTGCCGATTTAGCAGAAGGTCCATTTTGCCATTCGGTCCGTCATGCCCAGGCATTTCAGGTGACTTCATTTAAATCTTTAGGCGATGGAGAATACCGGGTAGAAGGATGTGTGGCTCAGGATAAAGACGAATTAAAAGCTTTTTTGCGTAAAATGCGCCGCTACGAAGAGGAGAATCATTTCGTAGTTGGATCTAATAAAAAATTTTGGGAGATTTCGAGCGAACGTATTTTATGGCTGCCCAGAGGATTGAAGATGCGGGAACAGCTTAGTGCATTTTTTAAACAGAAAATAGGCTCCGGCAGTATAGAAGTGCAAGGCAAAGAGACTCTTGTAGAACAATATGGCCGTAAAATTGCGTCTCAAAAAGGCTGTTGCGCTCTCTGGCTGGCCGGCCCCCGAGGCCAAGACCCGGAAGGGATGGGAGCCTTGTTTGAAGAAACGTGTCAAACCTGGCTGCAAGAAAAAATTTACTGCAACGAGAAGGAAATGCGCAAAAGTCTATTTTCTCTCTTGCAATCGATTCAGAAAACACTTATTATTTTAGGCTTTCACCCACAGGTGTGTTTGCAAGCGTGCCGGGTGGGCGAAAAAAGGGTAAAAACGCTAGAGCAGGGATTGCTCGAGTTAGGCGTAAATGTTCGGTTGGAACCGAGTGAAGTAAACTGTGCTAAAGCTCTTTGGCTCGTACAAGATGGCTTAGGCCGTCCTAGAATTGTAGTCGAGTTAGAAGTCGGGGACGGTTTGAATATGAAGCTTGGTCTTGAAAGAATCATAGCCCTTTTGTTAGAACTGAGAGCTGAAACACTAGAACAGGATTTTCAATTTTGAGAATTAATAGAGAAATTCGCGCGGATCGCCTGCGTGTAGTAACCGAAAGCGGTGAACAGCTCGGAGTTTTGACATTGAGAGAAGCTTTGGCTAGGGCGGAGGAGATGGGGTTAGATCTAGTAGAGATTGCTCCAACTGCAAAACCACCTGTTGCCAAGATTGTTGATTACGGAAAGTTTCGCTATCACCAAGCTAAAAAAGAAAAAGAGGGGAAAAAGGCCCAAGTACAGATCAAGGTAAAAGAGATTAAGCTGAAGCCGAACATCGATACGCACGATTTCGAGACGAAAGTCAAGCATGCCCGAGACTTTTTGGTGAAAGGCAATAAAGTGCGGTTGACGATTGTATTCCGCGGCAGAGAAATGCTTCACATAGACCTTGGACAAAAGGTGGTTGAGCAATTCTGCCAGTTATTAGCCGATGTATCTGTATTGGAAGCGCCTCCAAAATTATTAGGCCGCGCAATGTCCACTGTTCTTGCCCCCGGTGGAAAGCGGCAAAAACCAGCGGCTGCCTCATCAGAGAGCGCCATATAAAAATGCAGGAGAAATACCGTGCCTAAAATGAAGACTAGAAAGGCAATGAAAGCCCGATTTAAAGTGACTGCAACAGGGAAACTCAAGAGAACGAGACCTGGACGCCGTCACATCTTGACAAAGAAAAGCGCTAAAAGAAAGAGAAGCTTGGCTAAAGCTCGCTATGTGGATGAAGGCCAAGTTAAGATGTATCGCGATTTGATTGGCGCATAAAGGAGTAGACTACAATGGTAAGAATTACAAATTCAGTCGCTTCCCGCAGACGGACAAAAAAATTACTAAAACGCTGCAAGGGATTTTATGGCGACCGCAAGAACCACTTAAAGTTGAGCAAGGATGCGCTGATGTCTGCGCTCTCGTTCAACTACAAACACCGTAAACTGCGTAAGCGTGATTTCCGCAGTCTTTGGATCACCCGATTGGGCGTTGCTGCAAAGATCAATGGTCTTTCATACAGCAAATTGATCCATGGTCTAAAGAAATTAGGTTGCGAACTCAATCGAAAAGTTCTTTCGGAACTTGCGATTCGCGATCCAAACGCGTTTTCTGCAATCGCTCAAATGGCGAAGCAGAACCTCGCTGCGTAATGTTTTTCTTTGCGGGGCATTGCAATAGCCCCGCATTTCAAAGTAGGAGAGCCGTATATGGGCTTGCCCGAGCAAATTGAAAAACTTCGTTTCGATTTTTTAGCGCAACTGCAAAGTATTTCAAATTCAAAAGATCTGGAAGCTCTGAAAGTAAAGTTTCTAGGGAAAAAAGGCCCTGTAACTGGCTTGATGATAGAACTGAAAAATTGTTCTGCAGAAGATCGGCCGCAGTTAGGAAAGCTTGTCAACGAGTTGAAAGAAGAATTGTCGCAAGCATGCGATGCGAGCCTCATTCGCATTCAAGCAGATGAGATGAAAAATCAGTTTTCTCAAGAATGGATCGATGCAACGTTGCCCGGAAGAAAGTTTAATTTAGGCCGAATGCATCCTATTTCGCAAATGTTGCACAGAGTCCTAGATATTTTGATCGGCATGGGATTTAGCGTTCGCCTAAGTCCTGACGTTGAAACCGATTACTATAACTTTGAAGCGCTAAATTTTGCTAAAGACCATCCAGCCCGAGACATGCAGGATACTTTTTACTTAAATACCGAATATCTCCTAAGGACTCATACGAGCAATACACAAGTGCGGACGATGGAGCAGTTTTCGCCTCCCATTCGGATCATTGCCCCTGGACGTTGTTTTCGCAATGAGACAATTTCCGCCCGCTCACACGTTTTTTTTCATCAAGTAGAAGGCGTCTATGTAGATACAAATGTCTCTTTTGCCGATCTGATGGCTACGCTTGAGGAATTTGCTAGCAAATTGCTCGGTGAAAAAGTTCAGACGCGCTTTCGTCCCAGTTATTTTCCCTTTGTAGAGCCGGGACTTGAAGTGGACGTTCGCTGTACGAGCTGCCAAGGCGAAGGATGCCGAATTTGTAAACATACAGGTTGGCTGGAAATTTTAGGCGCTGGCATGATCCACCCTAATGTATTGCGCAAAGGCAACATTGATCCTGAAAAGTATTCCGGCTATGCGTGGGGGATGGGCATTGAGCGCTTGACAATGCTATTTGGCGATATTCGCGATATACGTTTATTTACCGAAAACGATTTGCGATTTTTAGAACAATTTCCTTAAGAATGCGCATTGCTGCAAGCGGCACTTGATTTAAAATGGTCAAAAAAATATAATCCATACCTTTCTAAAACGGAAGAGTGGCAGAGTGGTCTATCGCACCTGTCTTGAAAACAGGAGGTCCGCAAGGATCCGTGGGTTCGAATCCTACCTCTTCCGACGCATAGGATGATCTGACACTGCAGATGGCTTATCAAACGGGCAACGTGGTGTCAGAATCCCCTTATTGTTTGACACATCCTAAAGTTGGTATCTAAAGATCGTGGCAAGGGTGAAGTTTGTTTTAATTATTTGTCTTATTTTATATTACAACATTTGCGCTGACGAGATACATATACAAACTCTCAGTGAGACAGCAGATGAAAAACCTCGGTCCAATTTTGCTGTGATTTATCGTGCCTATCTTAAACCAGGTAGAGAAAGTGATTATCAAAAGGCCTGGCAAATTGTGGCTCGGTATTTTGTAAAATGCCGAGGCGCGATTGGCTCATGCTTACATCGAACAACAGATGGGATGTGGGTTGCTTATTCAAGATGGCCAGATCAAAAGACAAGAGATGTTTCTTGGCCCGGAGAAAGTGCGCCATCGACTGAATTGCCTCAAGAAATTCAAGAAGCTGTCTTAGTCATCCAAGATTGTCATGATCCAGAGAGAAAACTACCCTGTATTTGCATGGAAGTAATGAATGATTTGCTTTTGAGTGAAACAGAACACACGGTTTTTGTGAGATAGTGAGAAGGAATGCATTATCTCATTGACAATCAATGAATTGTGGTAAAAGTTCGTCGGCTCGATGTCTAATATTGTCTGCCTGAAATATCAGAAGATACGGTGGGTGAAAAATTCTGTAAAGAAGCGTACTGGAATAGTACTGCGCGGCAATACTCTAAAATGTGTTGTGGCATTAGCCTTTGAAGGGCAAAGGCACGGGCATTATTTGCAATTTTTCGAGCTTCACTGTCATGACTGCGCGCCCAGTTGATTTTGTCTAAAAGATCTGATAAATCATTGCGAACCGGAATGTAATGTTCCCAGGCGATTAAATCCGGATAAAAATACATGATATCGGGAGAGTCTTGTTTAAAGGGAACGCTTCCCGATAATAGCTTCCATTGAGTTCCAGGAAATGTGCACGTTACACCATCGATGAGAATGTGATACTTAAATTGCAATTGATTAGGGATTGACTGGAAATCAGCGGCTCCCAGTTCTCTGCGGCAGCGAAGCGGGTTTTGAGCGATGCATTTATCGGGGTATTTGGAAAATTTTGCATCAATCAGATTGGAATGCAGTTGCGATTGATAAACTAAGGTGCCGCGAGGGATCGTTTTCCAGTTGTTAAAATCATACATTTGAAAGTGTTTGCCGTCGTAGGGAGAGCCTCTCCAAAAAAGCACTTCTTTGCGAGATTCCCAGGGCACTTGATTTTCACTGATATCTTGGATCGCAGCATTCCAGCCTGAAGTTTCGTCGGTTGGGTCATATAACCAATCTGAAAAAAGGATAAAATGTTTTAGGGTGTTGTCTTTTGCTGAAACGAAAATTGGCGCGGCGCATTCTTTTTTCTTGCGATCGACAAAACTTTTTTTGATCCGATCTTCGTAGTAATAAATGAAATCTACGTTCGGAACTGGACCTGTTTTGGCTAATAATTCCAGCAAGCGTTTAATGCGGCTGGGTTGTCCATAAATTTGACCTTGGATGATTTTGTATCGATGAAATTCCGGTTTTTTTCTGAGCTTTTTCCAAGAAAATTCGATGATGTCTTCAGAGATTCCAGTTTTAGTGTAAAGAGCAAATTCTCTTCTAACAATTTGGTCAATCCAGGGTTCAGTATTTATGGTTCCTTGAGCAAAGATCGTTGAAAATAAAAACGTGAAAAGGAACAGAATTGTGCGGGGTGTTTTCATTGCAGAATTATATCCCGGATAATGATGACGGAAAGAGTGGGATTCGAACCCACGGTACGCGTTAACGTACTCACGCTTTCGAGGCGTGCTCTTTAAGCCACTCAGACATCTTTCCGGGGTTTAGGATAGACGAATGGCGTTTTTTTACACAAGATAAAGATCCAATCGTAACATTGCTTTGTCCGAAAACATATGTTCAAACAAAATTGGTGTTGTGGAATGTAAGTGTCTTACATATAGACGATTTTGTAGAAGAGAAGATAAGCTAAAGAGGCGATGGCGGCGGATCCGGGTAATGTAATTGCCATAGCCGACAGGATCTTTGCCGGGACGGCCCAGTCAACGGCTCTGGAGGATTTTGACGCGCCGACTCCTGTAATACTTCCTGCTATCATGTGTGTAGAGCTGATCGGCATTCCAAGAAGACTTGCCGAGAGAATGACAAGAGAAGCTGAAGTTTCAGCTGCAAAACCTTGCAGAGGATCAATTTTGGTAATGGAAAAGGCCATAGTCCGGATGATGCGCAGCCCCCCGGAGGCAGTCCCTAGTCCCATAGCCAGGGCGCAGGCGAAAATTACCCACAAGGGGATTTCGGGTGCGTTCAATAGATTTGCGCTAAATAGCCCTAATGTAATAATGCCCATGCTTTTTTGAGCATCGTTGAGGCCGTGCGCAAGAGCGATGAGGCACGAAGAGCCTATTTGCAGTCGACTGAAAAGCGGGGAAGCGTGTCGTTTTGCCGAAACCCATCGGCGCAGTCCGCGCATCAAGAGATATCCAATACCGCACCCGAAAAGAGGCGAGAGGATCATAGGAATTAGCACTTTATATGCCAGAGAATGCCATAAAACGGTTTGTGGTCCGGTATGGGTAATGGCTGCGCCGAGCAAGCCTCCGATTAGAGCGTAAGAAGAGCTGCTGGGCAATCCGAAATACCATGTGGCCAGGTTCCAAGCGATAGCCCCGGCAATAGCTGATAAAACTACGGCTTGAGACGCGCTTTCGGCGCTGACTACACCCGACGCTACGGTTTGGGCAACACCGCTAATTTGGGTCGCTCCAAGAAAATTGAGAATAGCTGCCATGGAAATTGCCGCTAAAGGGGTTAACACGCGCGTGGCAATCACGGTTGATACTACATTTGCAGCATCGTGAAAGCCGTTGGTGTAGTCGAAAAGCAGCCCCAGAAGGACTATGAGCAATACCAATTCCACATTTTCAATATATCCATGCGATAATTTCTTTTCACCAATTTGCTTTTCGAGTACCATCGACGTTTTTGATAGGAGGCCCCATGAAAAAATTATTCGCGCTTTTAGCCTCAATATTGTGCGTAACCCAAGCAATGTCAGAGGAGAATGAAGTGTCAAATCAACCCAAACAAACAGTCGTTGTATTCGAAACTAATCAAGGCGTTATAGAATTGGCGCTAATGCCGGAAATAGCGCCAAAAACTTGTGAAAACTTTGTTGGCTTGGTCAATAAAGGATATTATGATGGAATTTCGTTTCACCGCGTAATCAAAGGCTTTATGCTGCAAGGCGGCGATCCGACAGGAACTGGAGCCGGGGGCAATTCGCTGTGGGGAGGGACTTTTGAAGATGAGTGCCGACCGCAAGTGAAATTTGATCGTGCAGGCCTTCTTGCGATGGCCAACCGAGGACCCAATACCAACGGCAGCCAATTTTTCATTACAACCGTGCCAACGCCATGGCTTAATATGCGCCATACTATTTTCGGCGAAGTAACCGTGGGTATGAATGTTGTGAAAAAAATTGAAGCTTGCCCGACAAATTCACGGGATTGTCCGGTGGAAGCTGTGAAGATTTTAAAGGCTTACGTCAAGCAGTGAGGATCTCATGGAAATGACAAGTGTCGATGGTTATTCAGTGATTTTAGCAGCAGTGCTCTACATGGTGATTCACACGGTGTGGTTTTCAAAATCTCTGTTTGGCCCAATTTGGATTCGATATGTCGGCTCATCTGAGGCTGATTCCAAAGTAGATGCAGCTCAAATGGCCTGGGGAACCCTCAATGCTGTCGTCATCGCTTACTTTTTGGCGTTCTTTGAGGGCTGTTTGGGCGTGACAACTGTTTCAGATGGTATGTTTGTCGCATTTTGTTTCTGGTTGGGCTTTGTCGCTACAACACAGATCAATGCTGTGATCTGGCGAAAAAGTCCATGGCCTGCTTTTTTTATCAATACGGGAGTAAAACTCGTGTCGTATCTCGTCATGGGCGGAATTCTCGGAGCTTAATGCAATGAATACAAAGCCCTCGCTATCTATGAAAAGAGTGTTGATTGTCACTTCGTCTGGAGGGGGGGGGCTTTTGCAAGCTGCCAATGCTAAAGAACAAGAAATTTTATCCCAATATCCAAGCGCTGTAGTGATGCAGCGCGATGTTATGAAAGATTGGATATGGAAATGGATAGGACGTGGGTGTGTTTTGATTTACAATTCCGCTCAAAGAAGGGGAAGTGTTGCGATTCAAAGAGCCTGCGCATGGGCTGCTCCTGCTAGCGATTTGATTTTTTGGCCATTTGTTTTTGTTTATGCTGTGAAAACTCTTTTTCAAAATGAAGTCGATCGCGTCTTAGATACTCAAGTGTTAGGTACCTCGGCATTGATTAAAGCCATTCGAATTTATAACAAATTTAGTGGGAAAAATATTTTCTTGGAAAAAATTCTAGTCGATATGCCGACTCCTCAAGCGACTCATTTTTTTGCGCCAATTAAAAAACTGTCTTCCGCTGATCGAGATTACATCCGTCTTGTAACCATCCCTCCGATCCTAGATAAGGGAGAAACCGAAGTTTCGTTTTGGAAAAGACATTGCGATCTGGATTCAAAATCTATTCAATATGAAGATTATTATGTCCGTCAAACATTTCGCAAATTTAAAGGCCGGAAGCGAGATGCTGTCACCGTCATTCCCATCGCTTATAAAAGCCAAGAAGAACTAACACTGCTTTTAAATTCCGTTCAACGAGGATCCTCGCATTATAGAATTCAATCTAACTCAATTGAATTTACACTCGATGCTGCACAAAAAGTGGTCGCTATTTTGCTCGGATCTCAACCAGCTGAACAATCTTCATTGCGTTATGTACGAAATTGGATTGAATGGGCAAAGCTCAATCGCAACGTGGCAATATCGCTTTTTGTGTTTTGCGCCAATCATCGTCCTTTTACGACATCGCTTTTGCAAAAGGTGTCTCAATTAGTATCAGAAATAGTCGATTATCCTTCGCAACTTACAGTGATTCCAGTTTCGTTTCAGAATGAACAAGTGATAGCTCCTTTATTTCACCGCTGCGATATTACTTGTACACGTTCCGGAGGCCAAACTGCGATGGAGGTAATGTGTGTGGGAACTGGCAATATTTGGATTCATTCAGAGGCTCTTAGAAAAGAGGCGCCGCTTACTAACCGAGATCTTTTAGCGGGCATTCCAGGTTGGGAATCAGCAAATGCTGCATATATGCAACAAGCGGTAGGGGCAAAAATTGTTACGCCTGAAACGTTTTGTGAATTTGCGACAGCTTCATTGCTTAATTAAATAACGTACTAAATTCTCCCAATCTCGGCTGCGAAAGAAATGGTTTACTGCTTCTACCGGAATATTAACTTCTGTGGCAAAATCTTCTGCATATTGTTGAAGACGACCTTTATCAGCTTCTCGGCTCAAACGCGGTGTGAGTCCATCCATGAAACTCGATCTCTTAAAATAATCGCTGAAAATATCGTACATTCGATCTTTCAATCGAGGGGAGGTGAAGATAGTCGATAAAAATTTTAGCGGATGCACGTGATTAATGGAAACGCCCAATTGATCTAAGTGGCTTTTTTTGAGAAGAAGTGAAAATTTTCCATGATCCGCAACTGTTATCACAATTTCATGGATAGTCGCTTTATCTTGATCAGTACAAGTTAGTTGATGATAAGGAGCATCGATCTGTTCCTTTTCGATTGGAAATTTAACAATTCCAGCGATTGGCGTTCGCGAAAATGTATAAATATAGGCAGGCGGCGGCGGAACTTCGTACATGATATACTCCTTCTGAGTTCAGTTTACTGGCAGTGAATTTTTCAATACAGAAAGAAATCGCTTATGATGTAAAATTCTGCGCAAGAGGTTCGAGTGCGAAAACTAGCAGTTTTTTTTGCGGTGATTTTGTTGTGCTGCACCGTTGGTAAAGTATGGCACGTCGCTAAGGATGGATTTAGCCTAAATCGCATTTCTATTTGGAAAAATGGCATCGTTAGTCATCTGGATCCAAAAACTCAATTGGCTCTGGATCAGCCATTTTATTATTTAGGCCGCGGCCACCAATGTTATGCATTTGGAAGCTTAGACAATCGTTATGTGATTAAAATTCCACGAACTGATCGCTACAGAATTCCATTTTGGCTACAAGCTTTGCCGTTTAGATCTCATCGAGCATTGATCCGCAAAGATCTCGCTCATAGGGAAAGTTTTTTACTAGAAAGTTTTCGCATTTCTTTTGAAGAATTACAAAATCAAACAGCGCTGCTAGCAATACATCTGGGCGAAACGCCAGATGACGGGACTAAGCTCGAACTGGTTGATCGTTTAGGTAGAAAACACAAATTATCTTTACATAATACAGCCTTTGTTTTGCAGCGCAAAACTTCCATTTTAATGGACCAATTTCAACAGGCTCTTGCAGCGCATGATCGCGATGGCGCTAGCAAAATGCTAGATTCTTTTACCGAAATTGTTGCAGATCGAGCTAGAAAAGGAATTTTGAATAAAGATCCATCGTTTTTACGCAATTTTGGATTTGACGGAAATCAAGCGTTTCAAATTGATATAGGCAGCTTTTATAGACGTGATGATGTGGCTGGAATATTTGCTTATGAAAAATCCATTAGAGAAACCATGCATCCTGTAAGGCAGTGGCTTGCAGAATTAGATAGAGAAATGTTGAATCGCTTCGATGAAAAGTTATCGAAAGTTTATCTGGAAGGACCACGATCATGATCACTATGCGGGCTATTTTTGCCGCATTATTGTTGTTGTTATCTTTTCGTGTACCCAATATCTATCGTCATTGGACAGATGGTTTTTCTCCCTCTAAAATTGTCTTGGATTACCCAGCATTAAGCTCTTGGAGTATTCCGATAGAACCGATAGAACGAGAAAAAATTGAAACTATTTTAAACCAACCGTTTTTTTATTTAAGTAAAGGAAGGCAGTTTTTTGTTTTTGAAAGCAAAGATGGCTTGTATGTACTTAAGATATTTCGTCATGATGCGTACAAATTTAGTAAATGGAAAAAGCAAAAAACTTTAGAAGAGAGATTATCTCGCATATTTAAATCTGCTTTGTTGAGTTATACTAAGCTTTTTAAAGAAACTGGTTTGGTTTGGATTAGCTTGAACCCTATATCCAGTGATCGAGTGTTACAACTGCAGGATAAAATTGGAAGATGGCATGCTATCGCTGCTCGTTCATGTAGGTTCGTCTTACAAAAAAAAGCGCTTCCTTTCGAGATCGCGTTGCGAAATGCACATGAACATGATCGCGCCCGTTTTGATCGTATGGTGCAGTCATTTCAACAACTACTAAGCTCTTTAAATGAAAAAGATATTGTGAATCGAGATCCAAAACTGCGAGGTAATTTTGGATTTGTGGGTGAAACCGCGATTCAATTAGATATTGGCAGCGTAGAAGAAATTCAAGGGGCACCGTTGCATTCTATGGCTTATTTTCAACAACAGTTTGATTCGTGGCTTAACAGGGAGTGCCAATGATTCGGCGAGTGAGTGTATTTCTGGTATTAATTATTGCAGTTTTTTTATTTCCTCTTGCAGCTAAGCGGGCCACGCACGGTTTTCGATTGGGAAAGCTCTCTTTAGATGTGTATTCCAATCCCGGATGGGAAACTAAGGCGGCTACGCAAGAGCAGTTGAAAATTATGCGGGAAATTTTTGCAAAACCTCTTCGGTATCTCGACCGAGGGGCTCAATCATTTGTGTTTAGTTCAGAAGACAGTAAGTTTGTGGTAAAACTATTTCGATGCGCTCCCTCAGTACATCCATTTCGAAATTGGGTCCGCTCAATGATTTTGGGTAAATCTCAAAAACTCGATTGCGCGCAAAAAAATGATGCGTTTTTTTCTGCTTATAAATTGGCTTTTGAGCAAGGCAGCGACCTGACTGGCTTGTTTTATGTTCATCTCAACCAGACAGATCAATTACTTCCTGAAGCTGTTTTTATAGATGCAGTCGGTAGAAAACATGCTCTTGATATGAATCGTTACCGTTTTGCTATTCAATATCGCGGTCATTCTTTGCGTGAAACTTTTGCAAAAGTGGCCTATGACAATGTAAAATGCGAACGGTTGATTGATTCGTTGATATCTTTGCTCTATGACCGAATTGGGCGCAACATTCGCAATACGGATAAAAAAGTTGCAGCAAATTTTGGATTTATAGGAGATCAAGCAGTCGAATGGGACTGTGGAAACTATAAATATGATAAGGAACTTTGCAATGCTGATCTTCAGCAGATGGAGGCAGAAAATTTTCTGTTGCCACTTCGTCGTTTTATTGGTCAAGTGGCTCCTGAATGCCTTCCTTATTATGATCAAAAATTGAACGAGAGATTGCCTCGATGAAGCATTTGAAAGCATGGATGTTGCTTTTCTGTGCTGCAGCAGCTGTTTATTATTGGAGCACCGACGGTTTTTATCTCGCGCGCATAAAAGTTCCTCTTTTAGAGAGCATCGATCCCCTTGCTGCTGACGTATTAATACCAAACTCATTTCACTATTTGGGAAAAGGTCATCAAACTTTTGTGTTTGAATCCGGAAATATTGTTCTTAAGTTATTTGATGCCAATCATTTAAAGGAGCCTTGGAGAGAGTCGAAAAAGGCTTGGTGGAGAGAAAGAATACGCATTTATCCGGAAAGCTATCCATTAGCATATAGGTTATTACAAAAACAAACAGGGGTCTTATTGGTTCATTTGGGAAAATCTGATCGCATATTTCCTACTATTGAACTGGTAGATAAGATAGGTAGGCGATTTCAACTCGATTTGAACAGTGTCCCGTTTGTGCTGCAAACAAAAGGAAAGAATTCTTTTTATCAGTCATTAAAAACAGCCGCTCCTCAGGATCGCAAACAGTTAATCGATGCATATTTAGCATTTCAACAACAAAGAATCGAGCTATGCATAGCAGATCACGATCGCGATATTGAACATAACTACTGCTGGGACGGAAAAATTTTACAATATATCGATCCAGCTCGTTGTTTTTTTGAACCTTCGTTAAAGGAAGATGCCAGACGTAAAAAAGAGTGGTGGAAAGCGACTCATCGATTGCGAATGTGGTTGGATCGTTACCATCCTGAAGAACTTGTATTTTTTGATGAGGAATATGGACGCAGAGCTAGTTGAAGAAGCGAAAGAAAAGGTAGCAGCTATGTCGAAATTAACTTTGATATTGTTGGTAGGAGCTGTGGCTTCAGCGGGAGTGGCAGTGGTACTGCACTCTTGGATACACGATGTCGCAGACGTTTTGCATGTCATAGCATTATCGTTGGGTTCTTTGGCCTTGTTGCGAATGCTCAATAGCATTTCTCTCATCTTACCCAGTCCTATAGCGCGCGCAGTTCATTGGGTCCATGCGATTGTTTTTGAAGTAATTACATTGATCTGTGTAGTTGTTTTGCGCCTTTATTCCTATCTCTATTCGTTTGAAAAGCCAGACGGATTATGCAATGGCGCACCGATACTTTTGGTGCACGGGTATATCAATACGGCATCGGTTTGGGTATACATAAAAAGACGGCTTGCTAAAGCAAAACTAGGCCCGATTTATACAGTTAATTTAAAAAATCCGTTTGGTTCTATTCGAGAACATGCAGAAACAGTAGCTCAAAAAATGAATCAAATCCAAAAAGAAACGGGACGAAGCGATATTGCTATTATCGGCCATTCGATGGGAGGATTGGTTGCTGCTTATTATAAAACTCATTTTGCTTCCGATGCATTATCTAAGTTGATTACCATTGCTTCGCCACTGAAAGGTACCTATATGGCTTATTTTGGATTAGGGAAAAATAGCCGTGATATGCAGATAAATTCGCCTTTGATTTTAGAAATGCAGAAAAAATATATAGATATTGAAAATCTATATAATATTGGAACTCAAACGGATGTGTTAATTGTTCCGTACACTTCTTCTTTGTGGAATCAAGATGTGAAGCGTCAGGTAGTATTTGAGGATTTAGGTCACGCTTCTTTGTTGTTTTCTCCTCGAGTGGCTGCTGTATTGCAACTTTTTTTAACGAATCGTGACTTCATTTCCCTCGATGGTGATTTGAAGCCATAAATCGCGAGAACTGATTTCAACATTTTCTTCATGAGTCAAGGTTCTAGGCCAGGTATATTGATCTCGGTTGACCTTCCATTTGAGTTTGTATTTTCCTGGAGATACCTGAAAAGAGGCAGATCCTCGATTTCCGTAAATATCTCTCGGCTGTAGAGGAATTCTTTTGCCATCGAATTGTGCGCTGACGATTTGTACTCCGCCCGCCTCTTGGGAGTCTCGTACATAAATTTGAATTTGCACAATTCTTTGTCCCGGTTGTGGTGGGCGGGATGGTCCTAGATAAGTGTTGGAGGTGGAGGCTGATAGATGGTCTGTTGGTAGCAAGGGCCATCTAGCATTTTGAAAAAAGAACAGTAAAGACCCTGCACCAAGGAAAACGCCGAGGGCCACAACAGTCAAGATCCAACGCATCGTAGTCATATTTGCATATAATCAGGAGGGCTGTTTTTTTTGCAACTTGCAAATTTAATTGCAGATCGTCTATGTGAAGGATTCAAGCGAGGTGCTTTATGAAGGGTTTTTTGACACTAGGTCTTGTTGTAGCCGCTGCGCTTTTTGCAGGAGAAGAACACATACGAGTGCAGCCGGTTTCCCCTACTCCCGAATCTGTTACCGTCGCTGTTGTAATGTCATATCCTAAGATAAATCAAATTGTCAAAAATCCGGTTTGGCTACAGTTTAGAGTAGATGGATTTGCCTTGGGCGCAGATTCTGTTTCCGATCGCATTGATGAATTGGCCAATAGCGATATGGGCCAGACTCTGCATGTTACCATCGATGACATGCCCTATTTTCCTGTGAATGGGCCGGCAATTGATCCTTTCCGAGAGGAGGGGTATTTTTATGACACTAGTTATAAGATCAAAGTGCCAAAAAATCTGTCCAGTGGCCAGCACATCATTCGAGTTTTGCCTGCAAGATCGTTCGGGGAAAGTTTAAAAGGGGAGCGAACATTTTTTGTTTCGAGCATTTATGTGGGAGATTCTGATCATAGACAAAATATCGATTTGTCGAAGCCTTATTTAACATACAATGAACCAAGCAATAATTTTTATCTAGTAGAGACGAAGCCTGTCCTTTTGGATTTTTACATTTCTAATTGTACTCTAACAACAGATGGTTATAAAGTTCGTTTAACTGTGGATGGAAAGTTGCAGCGCAATCTTACGTCATGGCAGCCGTATTACATTTATGGGCTTAGAAAGGGCAATCACACAGTCCGTTTAGAACTTTTGGATCGAAATGATAAATTGGTTCCAGGTCCGTTTAATGATGTAACTCGTGCGATCACGATTCATTAGAGAGCTTAAGGAAAAGGGGCGAAAATGTCTTTCAAAGAGCAATTTTAACGGGAAAATAATTTTTTCAATTAGCTCTTCTACTAAGGAGTTATCAAGTAATATTTGACAACCTCTAAATGGTCGTCGCCTATTGGTTGTATAGTTTTTTCAATTCTTTAATCAAAGTTTGGTTTTTTTTATTTCGAAAAAATCTGATTTCATTAATAATGTCTAATTATTTATAGGTTTTAGTGAGTAGTATCTCCCCTAGCGCCCCTCAAAAACAGGACGAGTCTGTTTTGAATAGATTTCCTCAATTAGAAATGAATGTGCCAATTCAACTATCCCAAGCGCAATTTGACCAATTGTGTATTCGAGTTGAAACGGGTCGCTCTACCATTGCCTCATATAGAGATTCAAGTTTTGTGTCAGTATACAATCCCGCAAATCGAACTTGGCAGGTTACTCGGCATCATGTCGCTTCCTTAGGCGAACGCAATGCTTCTGATGAGCAGAGGCCTCAAGGCTTCGATTCAATTCTTCAGGCTATTGCTATGCAGGCAATTGTCCCCGCTCGACGTCCGGCTGAAGCTGCTGTTGCTTCTCAGCGTCCCGTTAAAAAAGTTGCTGTTTCGGCTGTTCGTAAACCTAGCGAGCCTAGACTTGAAAATCTCAATTCTCTTCTTCATGCTGCAGAACTAGCGAGCGCCCCTGCTCAGTCTCTAGTTCAAAAAGTGGAGGGTGTGCCTGTTCGTAAAGCTAAAAATGAAGCGCGATTGATCGCTTTATTGGATGCTTGGTCGCGCGCGGTCCCTTCTGTTATTGAAAACAGAGAAAAAGCTGAAATGATTATTTTAGAAGTTTTTCGAGCCAGTGGGCAGGTTTTAAATTTAGCTCACCTGCATCTGAGTTCATTACCCGATGGTCTATTTGATTATTTGACACAATTAACAGAAATTAATCTTTCTTGTAATAACTTTATTAATTGTCCTGACTTAAGCCGATGTGTTAAACTGCAAGTTTTGCGGTTAGAAAGAAATAAATTTGTTACAGCTCCAAATATTAGAGCGTGTATTGAGCTTTCTGTGCTAAATCTCTCGCTAAATCAGCTCACGACACCTCCTGATGTCAGTCAATGCTACTTGCTGGTTGAATTATATCTTAGCACGAATAAACTCACCGCTCCTCCTGATGTGAGTCGGTGCG
Source organism: bacterium (assembly GCA_021781995.1). Taxonomy (GTDB): domain Bacteria; phylum Chlamydiota; class Chlamydiia; order Chlamydiales; family SM23-39; genus CAITMJ01. The sequence goes on from JAJXVT010000013.1 coordinate 25,783, forward strand.
TTTATCTCAAAATTCTCGATCTCACTGAATGCTGTCTCTTCGAGCCTCCAGATTTACAGTTATGTTCTAGGCTTCAAAGTTTAAAGCTCGGTATAAACCCGCTAAGGTGTCCGCCTGTTTTGAATCGATGTATTCATCTGCGAGAGCTTTACTTAGGTGGGTGTGGCCTAAAGAACGCTCCGGATCTACATGAGTGTGTTTTGCTCCGAAGGATTTCTTTGGGAAAGAATCGTCTAAAAATCTCGCCTAACGTGAGGGGATTGGCTGAATTGACTCATTTAAACCTCTCTCGGAATTCTCTGCGTGATATTCCTGATGTCACTGGATGTGTTTCGTTATATGTACTCGATCTTGAGGACAATCAAATCAGGCAATTGTCAGATTGTCTTTCTTACATAAGTCCAGATGGCAGCGTGATACTGAAGAACAATTCGATGGCTATACCAGATAGGCCTTCACTCAATGAGTTTTTAAATCGCCTACGAGCGCAACGTTTACCTAGTTTATACATTCCATTTCGCTGCAAAGATACAGAGGCGAACAGAGAGACGTTGCGACAGACAGTTATGAATTGGTTTGATGAGTTTCAACACGCTTTTCCGCGCTCCAGTTGTCCTGATGCGTGGGCCGGTCAAGTGGAACGCAAATTCGTACCTTTAAATTGGTCGAATTGTGACTTGGACTTTTTGGATTCATATTTTCATTGCCTGCGTAATATAGTTGAATATGATAGTGATGATTTAGACTTTCGTAATAAAATGATTTTTAATGTAGATCGGATGATTCGGTTTATGCTTGAAAATTCAACATTTCGGGGGGAACTTTTGAAGCTGATTAGGGTATCGTCGTTGGATCATCAAAATGATATGACGATTTACTTTAATTATGTGATGATTCTCTTTGATTTTTGTCAGAATAATTTATCTGTCAGGGAAGCTCGAGCGTTGGCTATTGGAGAACAGCGATTTAAACAGCTTATTAGATATGGATTGCAGCAGGCGCGGGAACGGAATTTCGACTGTCCGATTTCGGTGGTATTGCATTACTTGCATGCGCTGCGAGAACCACTAAATTTACCGATGGTTACAAGACATGGGCGCTATATAGGTATCTTGAATATTTCTCAGCAAATGCTAGATGAAGCGGCTAGCGCGATACGAGCAATTCCAGATCGAGAGCTTCTGGCGGATTCGGATCATTTTCGCTCATATTTACGTTGTACGAAAGATCCTCGGATTGTGGCTATTGCCGAGCAGTCTTCGCGATTGGTTAAGGCGGCTCAAAGTTATTTTGAATTGAGTGACGCATCTCGGGAGGAGTGTCTTAGCCGCGATGAATTTGCTGAATTTGCAACCGTGATCAGAGGCACTCCGGCAGAACATGTTATGGAGTATGGCAGTTTATTTAAATATCTTATGTGTTGGAAAGAAGAAAAGTTGCAAATTATTATTGATGGAGAAGTATGAATAATATATCTTTGATGCTCAATGCAGGTGCGACTGACGCTGCTGGTCGTTTTTTGATATTAGATTTCGAAGTTCCGACTGAACTTACTTTCGAGCAGGTTTCTGAGCTACGTATTGATCAGGCTACGAATCGATCGGCGCTTCCCGGTTATGAAGATTCGATTTTTGAGGCAGTTTATAACAGTGGAAAATTCAACATGACGATTACCCGTCGTTATGCTTCTCGGGTATCTACTGCTGCATCTGCCGCATCTGCTCCAGCGGCTCAACCGGTTCGCGCGAGCCTTTGCCTTTCTTCTCAACGCACTCTCATCGTCTCTAAATTAGGTCCTGATTCAGAAGCTATCGATCTGGTGGGGCGGGTTGCTCGCGTATGGCAACGTTTAGCGATGAGCAAAAGTAGGGGAGTTTCTGGTGTTGAGAAGGATATATTTTTAGATGTCGAACTCATATCAAAGTTAATTGCGCAATGTATGGAAAATCCTTTAGAAACTTCTTGGATTTGGAATGCTGTCTTTGTATGTAAAGATGAAACTTTAGATGAGATTCAAGCAATTGCTTTAATCGATATGGAAGCGGTTAGTGATTCAAGAACTGGTGCTTGCAGAGATCGTTTTTCAAAGATGACAATCTCTCATATCGTAACCCATCCTCGCAATGTACGAGCTGAGATCAATGTATCGGAAACCACGCGAGTTGAAGGTGCTGCAAGTGCGATTATTCATCATTTGATAGCACATGAGCGGCCTTCTAGCATCTATGTGGAATCTGTTAGGTCAGCTGAGCGTTTTTACAAAAAGTTAGGATTTGAAGAAATGGATGCAACTAAGTATCCACCTCGTGAATTTGGTACAACTCCTATGCAATTGACTGCGGAAAGCATAAGCAATACTACGCAGCAACCGGCTGCATAATACGTAATGGGTTGTCAAACAATAGGGGCAGTTGCAAAATTCGAGCGCCCAGCAAAATCGCCCTTTTGAGGCGAGTTGCGTTCCGAATCTTCGATCCAACTCTCTGGAACTGGGCGCGAATATTCGGGTAAGTGTTAGGAGGCTTTGACTGGGCAAAGAAGAAGCTTAGTCCAAATACTCAGTGCGCGTTGAAGGGCTTTTTTGAAATTGTCAGCTAAAGCGCTGTCCTCTGTGCGCAAAATATAACCCGCCGACGAGAAGGTCTTGAATTGAATAAAGCAGCGGGCTAACTCGTAAGAGGGTAGATTGAGTTTTTCTACTTCAATGTCTAATCGATCTTTGAATCCTGCGTCCACAGCTCCGATAAAGTATAGAGAAAAATGTTCGATTTTCTTTTCGAGCATCTCAAAAGGCTCTTCGGTAGAACGGTGCTGCAATGTTTGCAAAAGAGCAAAATGCTCTTTGAGAATTTCGGGGGGGAGCACCGTTTGCATCACGCCGGGGCGCAGGGAATAAAAGTAATCCTCTAATAGAAATTCGATAGATTGCTGCATAGGACCGATTTGCTGACGCAGGGCTAGCAAAGACTCTTCTTGTTTTAAAATCATGCCGCCGTTGAAGTCGCGATATTCGCCTATGATGCGGCTTAGTTCATAAGCTACTTTTTGCCGAGCGCGAAGTAAATCTACAGAATAGTCCAGGCGGAAAAAGGGTGCTTTATCTAGTGAAACGCGCAGTATGGCGGCTTCTTTTGGGATGCGCCGTTTGAGTGTGCCAATCTGCCTCGCTTCTTCAACATAAAATTTAAATGGACTATTGGTTTTTTCAATCAAATCTCTCAGGCGTTGGCTTGCTGGACCCATAAGGCGGGCGAGAAGCACGGAAAACAAAATCTCTGACTCGGTTTGCTTTTCATAATGGATGCTGACTTGAGGTAGATCTCTGCTGAATTTGAGCTGCTGGCTGAGTAAAATGAGATTACGGGCAACGTCTTCTTCATTGCGGGGAAGGAAGATGGGGTGGACGTCGCTTTCGGTTTGTTTTTTTAATTCTTGGTTGAGTCTTTGACGCAGCGTTTTAATGTCTCCTTTGGTAAAGGGAATAAAGGAGGGATTGGAAATTTCTAAATAGAGTACTGTCACTTTGTCGTCGCGTTGGTCGCAGGTATAAGAATCTTTTACATACTCAACATCGGGAAGACAGGCCCGAATGGCATCGAGTAAAAACTTTTTGTCAAAGCGTTCGGATTCGCGCAGTGTGTTGATTCCAACGAGCAAGCCTACCACGGGCTGGGTTCCGCTAATAAATGTGTTTAATACTTTTAAGCTTATATGGCGCTGAGTTGGTTGCTTGTGTACAGCTTCTAACAGCACTTTTTTAAATAAATAGTGGAGCGCGATGACGCGGCTAATATGGCGAGGGGCGCGTTTAGAGGCAAATTGCTCTTTGAACAAAATGGTGAAGTGGGTCATTTCGTAAAATACTTCGCGGTCAAAGGCTTTCGGGCGGGCCTGCATGAGATGCGCTATGGTGCGCTTTACTTGCCCCATTTTTTCTTCACCGGATACTTTGAGCAAAAAATTGTGCATCTGATCAAAGAGGGAACGATCGGTTTCTTGCGAGGGAAGATTGAGGATTTTTGTGAGGTTTTCTCGAATGATCAGGTGTTTATGGTCTAACGAAACGCTGCGTAGTGAGGCTATATAGCGCGCTTGATATACGGCCATGATGTTGAGTCGGATTTCTTCTAGTAAAGCGGGCAGATTCTGTTCGATGATGGGGATCTCTTCTTCTAGGCAAGAAACGAGAAGATGCTCGAAATAAAAATTGTGGTCGGGAACTGATTCAAAGGTGAGATTGAGGCTCATGCCTCCGGAAATCGATAGATTTTTCCCGGGAACTAGCCAACGCGATAGGGTGTCGCAAAGGTATCGGCCAACGCCGTCGGTATATGAACTAGCGCAAAGTAGGACCACGGAAAATGAGCGGTCTACGCTCGTGGATTTTAAAATAGGAACGGCTTTGATTAGGCTGGTGGCTGAACCGCTTCTAATGTCTTTGCGCAGTTTGGGAGGTAAAATCCAGTTGACGTATTGTTGAATCGCTCGAAGAAAAAATGGACGGCCTAGAGCTTCAAACTGCATGCCCGGCCGAATTTTTAACGAACCCTTACTCATCTTCTGCCTCTGTGAGTAAAATCGTTTTGTAGTTTGGATTACCGATGGGATTTAATGCAATAGAGGAGATAACGTTTCTTTTGAGGATCGCTTGGCTTTGGTGGAATATGGGAGTCAGGGGCATTTCTTCGATAAAGAGCTCTTCGGCTTCTTCAAACAGGCGCATTCTCTCGTCTGGGTCAAAACTGCAAGAAGCTCGGGTTAATAAATCGATGTAGGCGCTATTTTCAAACCCGGGATAATTTTTTTTCGAGCAGCGATATTTAAAGCGTTCTAAAATATTGGACGGATCATTGATGTGGGCAAGCCAATAATCGAGCGTGAGGGTAAATTGACGGTTTTCAATCGATGCCAATTGCGATTTGTAATCCATTTCGGAAAGAGGAATATATATGCCGAGAGCTTGCATCCAATTGTCTTGCAGGATTTGAGCGATCCTTCGATTCTGATCGCCGGACTCGTAAGAAAAACATACGTTTTTCCAGTCGGGGTGATCCTGAAGTTTTGCAAGTCCTAATTCTTTCAATCCTTTTGCAAATAGGTCTCTAGATTCTTTCCAATCGGCATCGTGCACGAGATCTCGGTTGCGCCCTTTGCAGAGAATGGGAGGAATTAGCCGATGTGCGATTTCTTCATTCAAAACGCAGATGTGTTCGACGAGCCGACGGCGATCGATGGCTCCGGATAGTGCTCTGCGAATGTTGCGGTTGGCGAAAATGGGGGAGTCGAGATTGAATGCGCAAAAATAGGTCCCGCCGATTTGGCGCGTTTCTAGGCCGAAATGGTTTTTGAGAAATTCGACTTCGTCAATGGCGATAGGGGCTGTGATGGAATCCATCCAATCGAGCTGGCCGTCTTCAAATAGGCGTATTGCGCTAAGGTCGTCAGAGATGATGTACGCTTGTATGCCGTCTAAAGCGACTTGCTCTTGATCGTGATATGTAAGGCTTTTGGCGCATGTTAGTACAGAGCCTCTTTGCCAATCGATGAGCTGATATGGGCCGCTTGTGATCAATTCGCTGTTGCGTTTTGTACTCCAAAGCGGATCAGTTAGGTCTGCATGAGTCGGTATTGGATAAAATGGGCAAAAACTCACGAGCGATAAAAAATAGGGGGTGGGTTGGCTTAAGCGGACTTTCAAGGTGTAGTCATCGATAGCAGATACGCCGATTTGGGCAACCGAGATTTCTCCGCGCATCGCTTCTGGAGCGTTTAAAATCGGACTGAATAAGGCAGCGTTGGGAGCTCCAAAGGAGGGGGCTAGCGCGGTTTTCCAAGAATATTCAAAGTCGTGAGCGGTTATAGGGGCACCGTCGCTCCAAAGGGCCTTTTTTAAATAAAAAATATAAGTGCAGCCGTTGTCTTGTATGTCTACAGATTCAGCTAACGCCCACTCGATTTCTCCATCGGCAAGCAAGCGGGTCAATCCTTCGTAGAGCATCAGTTGCAGCCGAGAACCAATAGGTTCGCTATTGCGCCTCGGGTCGAGCGTCGTCGGCTCTGCTTTAAAACAGGTCTTGAGAATTTTAGGCGATTTAACAGAGGGCGGTTGATTGCAAGATATCATAGACAAAAAGCAACACACGCAGGGGATCCACTTCATAGGCAAAGGGGCATTCTACGCGAGTTGTACAATTGACTCAAGAACGAATTCTTTAATCGCAATGGTATCAATGCGAGGGCCAGTTCAAAGCTCTTGCGTAGACAGTCAAATGCTCGATAAATAAAGAATCGACGCCGTGGCGATGGGCTTTGAGAAAAGTAATGGCTTCATCAGCTGTTAATTTGTAGCGTTTGATGAAATATGCGGCGAGCAAGGTAGCACTTCGGGATTTTCCTAATTGACAGTGCACTAAAATGCGTTTTTCTCCGCGCACGGCTTTATCTAGTATAGCAAATGCGTGTTTGAACCATTCGTTGACGGGGAGCCGATCTATCAATTCACTTTTTTCAAGAGCTATATAGTAGTGTCTGTCGTTTGCAATGGGATATTCGTGAGAGCTAAGCTCTGAATCGGGAAATGTGCAGTCGTGTACGAGTTCTAGCCAATATCTTGGATCGTCGATGAGATTTTTCCCAAAATAATGCCACTGAATGTGATGTTGCTGAAAGTGTTCAAAAAAAATGCGACTAGTTCGATTTTCAGCGGATGGGTAATCTCCTTCTATAGCGGCTACAGGGCACATCGTGATGATCTCGTCGAAACGATTTGGATTTGAGGTCTCCAGTCGTCGTCTTGATCCATCGGATTGAGTGATTTCATATCGAAAGTGAGTTGCCTCGGCAAAAGCAGTGCTATTGCCTAAATACAATCCGCCAACAATGGCTTGGCACGGAGTTGATAAACTATTTTGTATCTCATCTATGCGAGGAGGATTGGCGAGATAATAGGCAATGCTGCGCCAAATACTTTGCTCTGCAGGGTCTTCGGATTGACTCCAACCTCTTATCAGTCTGCTCAGAGGGGAAATAGAGGGTGTTGACATAAAAACCTAATTAGTTAATGAATCAATTGCAGAACTTATTTTCTCGTTAAAAAAATATCTTTGATATTTTTTCGAGAAAATCGATTTTGCAGTTGGCTTTAATGCATAACATCTGTATACTTTTTGCAAAGTTTTTTGGGGAGAAAAAAGTGTCAGTAATACCTAAAACAAATTACTTACGACTGGAAGATGTTTTTAATCCACCGTCCGACGGCGTTGATCTGGCCGGATTGGAAGCTGCCTTGGCGCGTGTTGAGCAGTTGACGGCTCGATCTGTTGGGAGCGGTTGTCTATCACAGCAAATGCCTGGAGTTGGGTCTGGCGTTGCGTCTCACTTGTCTCATAAACTAGAGTTTGCACAACGCTTCGCTGAAGTGGCGGGTCCAAGGGAACCTACTGCGGCGGGGAAGGTAATACGAGCGGCGATGGGTGTAGTAAATTTTGCTGCGGAAAAAGTGGTTATACCTGCAGGGGAATTGATGCTGAATGTAGGCGCTTGTATGAGTAGTCCTATGTTTGTTATGCAGCAGCAGCAGCTAGCGCGGGAAGGGGCTGGTTTGGTCG
>JAJXVT010000014.1 GCA_021781995.1 bacterium
AGCGGCGGTTTGTTTTTCCGGTCACTTTCAAGCCGATACCTTTCTTTTTTTTCGCGATCCCGCGAAGTGCATAAGAGCGGCCGAAGGCCGGTTTTTTTCCTGTAATGGCGCAGACTTTGGACATAGGTTCCCTTTACGTAAAGCGTAGACTATAGCAAAGTGGCGTAAATTGTGCAATTGAAATAAAGGGACTTCTGGAAAATGGCTTTACCCGTTAAAATCGCCATTTTAGGCGGGATCGGGACAGGCTCTCTGCAGGGTTTGCCGTAAATCTTTGAGCGCTTTGGGCTGATGGTCGCGCGATTTGACAATGCTTTCGGCTGTTTTGAGATATTTCCACGCGGCGTTGTGATTCATCCGCTGGAGATGAATTGCGGCAAGGTAATAACAAACGGTTGGATTGGTGGAATCTAACTCCATATAACGCTCTAAGTGCGGGATGGCCTCTTTTTCACGGCCTAGCTGCAAATGGGTAATGGCTAGGTGAAAAATGCCGGCTCTAAAATTGGGGTGTTTTTCTAGGATCTCTTCAATATCTTTTTGCTTTTGTAAAATAGATTGACGGGTCTCGTCGACTTCTTTGAAAATGGTGCGAATGGCTTCGGCGCTGGCTTGCCCGGTGAGATAATCTTCTGCGATATTGTCAGGGGTTACCTGATGATCGGGGATAATGGAACTGGCTTCTTTGAGGAGTTTTTCTCCTTTTTGTTTGTCTCCGATAAAGAGATATTGATAGGCCAAAAAAGTTTGAATGAGGGGGTCTTTGTTTAAATATTGAAGAGATTTTTCATAGAGTTCGATGGCGGCTTTGGGATCGTCGCGATGCCAGGCAACGGCTGCTTGGTTCATAAAGGCGAGTCCTATGACTTCCTTTGTATTGCGCTCTTGGAGTTTCCGGGTTTCGAGGCTAAGGTACGCTTCGGAGGGTACGTCGATGCCTCTCGCGGTGGTCTCTATGTTTGTGATTTCTCCATTGGCTGTTCTATATGAAACGTAAATGTGGCCAGGAGGGGTAATGGCATGCAGAGGCAGGTCGAGTCTTTGAGCGAGCGATAGGTAAAGAATTGAAACCCCAAGGCAGACGCCGCGGCGGCTTTCTATAACGGAGGGAAGCAGGGTATAAAGATCTATGTCTTTTGCGTATAGAGAATGGGGGGGGAATCTAAACCGCAGTTCAGAAAAAATGTAATCGTTGATAATGCGGATTTTTTCTAAGGCGGTGGAATCGGGCTGGAGGCGGGCGAGGATTTGCAGGGCCATGAGGTCTAAGCTCGCTTCTATTTCTCGGATTTTTTGCTTGTTATCCGACCCCATTTCTGCAACAAGCAGGCCTCGGGCCAAATCGACCTCTTCGGGTTTTAGGGCGTTGAGTTCTTCCACAGTCCAAATGTTTGCGCCTTTGAGGTTGCGGTTGGGAAGGTGCGCGGCTAATCGTTCAATGATGAGAAGCTGGCTTTCTTCAAGCAGTGGGGCCGTGGTTTGGGTCGATCGATTGACCAAGGAAATAATTGGCTTGGCGTCCATTGCGGGAAAGCTCATTTCGGGATCGCATTCGACGCATCCTCCGGATAATAGTTTCCACGCGTGCTGCAGTGCATTGTGCCCTTCAGGGGTATTCGGATAGAGCTCGTAAAAGGCAAAATGTTGGGCGATCGATGTTTGATCGAGGGTGGAATACAGAGTCGTCAGCTGTGAGGTGTGCAGAGTTGCAGCGGCCAGAAGGGGAAAAAATGAGAGTGATTTCACGGGATGTCCTTTTTTTGTACTATATGTGTGAATGGACGATTTTCGCAAATGCATCTTGTAGCTCAGCGTGCGAGACTATCTCTTCTACATAGGGCCGATAGCGGTAGACCCAGTTGGCTTTGGTCTCTTCTCCGGGTATATTAATGCGCTCATCTTCGGGATTGGGCCACACAAGCTCGGGAAAAAGGGCGAGGGTTTCTTGTAATAGGTTGATGTGGAATAGCGATGCTGTATGGTGAGAGTCTTTTAAAATATCAAAGCGCTCTCCAGCGCTGAGAACGGGGGCATAAGTCCAGTGTTTAAAATGAGCAAAGCTTTGGGCTTCTTCATGAAATTTTTGCCACCATAAACCTAGCGGTTCTAAATCGTGGGTGGAGACGGTAGTCAAACTCAATGGTTCATAATGATCAAAGGGAATATAGCTGTGATGCCAATCTCTTTGCCAGCGCATCACTTTTGTTCCGCAGATGCCTAGCTCTTTTAAAATGTGGGGCACAAAAGGGGGGATAGTTCCTAGATCTTCTCCAATGGGCAAAAGTGAGGAGGATTGGATCAATACTTCTAAAATTTTTCGTCCATGGTCGGGCCATTGGGCTGCATCGGAGGGAATAAAGTGTCCTTCGGTTGCTTTTTTATCGGGTGGAATAGCCCAGATGCGAAAAAAACCTACGATGTGGTCGATGCGGTAAATGTGAAAATATTCTTCCGCAACTTTTAAGCGTCGTTTCCACCAACGATAGTCGTTTTGTTCCATGGCTTGCCAATTGAATAGAGGAAAGCCCCATTTTTGTCCGAGTTGGTTGTATTGGTCCGGAGGGGCGCCCGCGACTAATTCTAAGTGAAATAGTTCTCGCTCTGACCAGACGTCCGCGCTGTCTGGGCTGATTAAAATAGATAGATCTCCTTTTAAAAATAGGCCCGCGGCATCTGCTGCTTGGCGCACTTGATGCATTTGTCGGTAACATAGGTACTGGACGAAGGTATAAAATTCTCCAGATTGTTCAGGAAGGGAACCCGGCCAATCTTTCCAATGGCTGTTATTGTAAAGATCTTTATAAGCGCGAAAACGGGCGTAGGGATAAACCCAGGGATGGTCCTGGAGAAATTGCTGGTACTCTTTGGTTGTTAGTAGATGGATGTTGTGTTCGAAATAGTGTTTTAACCATTGGAGTTTTTGGTGCTTTACTTGAGTAAATTGCGTGTGCTGGCTCGTCATGAAAGGTGCAAAGGAATCGAGTGATTCGTGGGGATTTGGCAAGGCGGATAAAGACAGATAGACCGGATCGAGGGCGCACGAGGAAATGGGGTTATAAGGACTTGGATCTTCTCCGGAATCATTGAGAGGCAGTAATTGAATGACATCTAAGCCTATCGAACGGCACCAGGGAATTAAAGGGAGTAAGTCTAAAAATTCACCAATCCCGCAGCCATTTTGGGAGCGCAAGGAGGCCAATGCGACCACGATTCCATGATGGGGGTATTTGCCAATCCGATGCCATTGGGGATCGGTCATCATGGCCTAAGTCCGGGTGGAAATAAGGCAGGGGCGCTCATGGGACCTGCTCGTCCATTGGTCACAGAATCTCGCCATTCTTCTGCTTTATCTATAAATGGCAAGAGTAAACTAGCGAGTTTTTCTCCGGAAAGAATATCAAATGGGTAGCGTTGAAATAAAAAAAGATGATTGGTTTTGGGTATGTAAGAAAAAATTCCAATGATGGGGTCTTTTTCTCCGTTGGATTTTAAAGCGGCTTGCAACACATTTTCACGAAATTTGCCGGGAGGGATTTCTACGACGTTGCTGGTAATGAGTAAGTTTTCTTGCGTTTCATCCGCTTGAAGCTGTATAATGAGCCCTTTTTTGACTTGGATAGCGCATGCGTGATTGCGATCTCGATGCAATGAAGTTTCGAAAACGTTAGATAAGGCAGCGAGCAGCTCTTCAAATCGATCGGTCATGAATCCTCTTTGTTTTTCTTCTGATTGGGCTGATCGTTTTCCTCTTCTTCTTCAAATTCGTCTTCTAGTTCTTCGAGGGTATCTAAAAGAGCTTTTTGTAATTCTTCTCGATGCACTTGGTTTCGATAATAGCGCGGCGCTATTTGTTTCATTGCATCTCGATATTGTGTAAAAATAACAATTTGGGCTGCCACTTCTTCTGAAATGCCGAGCAGTTTCGCAAATTGTTTGATTTTATCCGGGTTGACGTAACGTTCAGCGAGTAATTTAATGAAGGTTTTGGCTAATACTTCAAAGGTCAGTCTAGGAGGATAGAGGAGATCGTAAGTATTGAATTGTCTTTGCATGAGGCGAAGACGGGATTGAAAAAAACCAAAAATGCCTAAAATGCCTTGAAGAGATCTCGTTTCTCCGATCAAGCGAACGAGCTCTCCAGGTGGGATTGAGGGACCTTTTGACTTTAGGTCTGCACCTAAGGCGTGTAACAAAAAGGTGATGGCTGTTTTTAGCTTTTCGTACTGGAATTTATCGGTGAGCTCTTCAAATAATTTGAGCGGTTCTCGAGGATTGCCCGTGATATCGCGATACATATCGCGCAATGAGGCGGCTCCGGCTAACCCTTGTTTTTCAAACGCTCGGGATTGCTCTCCGATATTGCGTCCGGCAGCAACTTCTCTTGCAAATGAGCGATTGAGGTGCTCTTTTGCGAGAATTAGGTTGTTTTTCATCGGCCCGTCGGCAGTTTCGATGAGGTAGTCAAGGGCCTCGTCTGCAAGTGCATGATCGGGATAGACTTTTAGCACTTTATTAAGGATTTCTTCGGGAGTATCATCGAGCGTAAGAGTCGATCGAAGGATGAGGAGAGTTTTGGATTTTAGTTCATTGTTATTGCTTTGAAATCGAGAAGCGGCTTCTTCTGCATCGCCAACACCTTTGATTTTTTCTTGACCGGCGAGAGCTTGTTCTTGTTTTTCTTCGGCCTTTTTGGATGATTTAAGCTCTTGCATCGGAAGAAAACGCTGGTAAATGGCCATGGGGCTAGTATCGGATTGAACAGTTTCTGATTCGACCTGGATGAGTTCTTCTTGCGCTACGAGTTGCTGCAATTCTCGAATAGCTTGTAGATTGATTTGAGCTGCGCGCGAAACCGGCGTATTCAATCATGCCTCCGTTAAATCAGTTGGATTCGTCCCAAGGGTTGAATGCGAATTTCGGGGACGATCTCTTGATAGGAGACGACCGCGAGATCGGGGAATTCTCCCTCGATTAATTTACGCACAAACCGGCGCACGTCAATGGCTGTTAGCAAAACGGGAGGCTGCCCTCCGGGTGGAGTCGGCACTACTACGTTTCTCATAGAGTGCAAAATCATTTGTACTGAGTCTGGATCCAGAGCGAGATATGATCCGGCTGATGTTTGTTTAATAGCTCCGCGAACCATATCTTCGATTTCTGGATCGAGAAGATATACAGACAAAACGCTTTGTCCCATCGAGTATTTGTAGCTAATAAAGCGCTTAAGTGAAGATCGAACATATTCGGTTAATAAAACTGTGTCTTTTTCGGTTTGAGCCCATTCGCTGAGTGCTTCAAGTACGGTACGTAAGTCTTTAATAGAAATTTGTTCTTGCACCAATCGACGCAAAATCTCTGTTAATTTTTGCAGCGGTACCAGTCGGGTTACTTCTTTGGTTAAATCGGGGAATGATTTTTCAATAAATTCTAAAATGGCGCGCACTTCCTGAATACCGATAAAATCACTCGCATATTGGCGATAAAATTTAGATAGATGTAAAATGATTACTTCCAATCCTGTCCAGAATCGAATGGAAGCTTTTTGTAAAATTTCTTGATATTTTTGATCTACCCAAAGGCTTGGCATGCCCATCGTGCCGGCTGATGTGATAAAGGGGACGTTATAGCGACGGAGCGTCTCTTCTGTTTCATTGGTTAGTAGATGCTTTAATATGATTTTACCGCGTAAAATAGGCACTTCGTTTAAGTGAATCCCGTACTCGTTGCTTTCGAGCGATAATGAATCGGTGCGTACATGGACCCCAGGGAAGCGTACGCCGAGATCTTGATAAAGCGCATGACGCATTTTAGGAATCATTTGGTCGATAAACGTAATTCCCTGTTTATCCTTGCGAATCAATAAAGAAATTGCAGAGCCGACTTCTAATACTACAGGCAGCGTTAACGCGTAATCGGTTCCTGCGCCGCCAGAAATAGCGTGGCCTGGCACATCTGTTTCAACAGAGCTAATGCCAGCAGCTGTTTTCGCAGAAACTTTACGGGCTTGATGCCAAACAACAAACCCCATTAAGCCTACAATGCTTGCCAAAGCAATGAATGGAATGGCCGGAAATCCCGGAATCCAGCCCATGAAAAATAATACGGTACCAGCGATCATTAATGCCTTAGGCTGTTTGAGGATCTGTTCAGAGATCTCTTTACCTAGGTGAGCATCTTTCCTTTCGCTAGATACGCGAGTCGTTACGATACCGGCTGTAATTGCGATCATGAGAGCGGGGATTTGCGAAACTAGACCGTCGCCGATGGATAATAAAGAGTAGATTTTTGCTGCTTGGCCAAGAGACATATTGTGCATCATGACGCCGATGATCAACCCGCCAATGACGTTGATGACGGCAATCACAATCCCGGCGATAGCGTCGCCTTTGACGAATTTCATCGCGCCGTCCATCGCTCCGTAGAGTTGGCTTTCTTTAGTCAATCCCAATCTTAGTTCTCGCGCTTGCGACTGATCGATAATGCCCGAGCGCAGATCCGCGTCAATAGACATTTGCTTTCCGGGCATGGCGTCCAAAGTAAAACGAGCAGCTACTTCAGCCACCCTTTCAGCACCTTTTGTGACCACGATGAATTGCACGATGGTAATGATTAAGAAAACCACGCCGCCGACGACATAGTTGCCGCCGACTACGAAGTTTCCGAATGCAAAAATGATTTTCCCTGCATTGTGGTGAAGTAAAATTTGCCGCGTTGATGAAATGTTTACACCAAGCCGGTAGAGTGTAGTGATCAAAAGCAAGGATGGAAACATCGATAAATGAACAGCTTTTTGAATGTACAGAGCAACAAACAAAAGCGATACGGAAACGGATAAATTTAAGGCGATCAACACATCAATGACGTGTGGCGAAACCGGAAAAATCAACATCATGATGATTGCGATGATCAGTACCGCAAGTGCCAGGTCAGATGAGCCTGAAATTGAGCCGAGCGCTTTTTCGCCTCCCAAAAAGCGAGTCAAATTATCGAGGAATTTATTCACTTAAAGAGCTCCTGATTGATGTCCGGATTTTCTTCTAAAGCACGGATCCATTTTAATATTTCGGCGATCGCAGAGTATGTATCTTCTGGCACATAATCTGAAATTCGCCCTTTTGTGTACAGCTGCCGCGCTAGTTCTACATTTCGCATAATTGGCACATTGTTTTGAATCCCTATTTTTATGATTTGATCGGCAACAGTGCCAACACCCATCGTTAAGATGGTGGGAGCCGGCTGCTTTTCGGGGTCATAACCCAATGCAACCGCGATATGCGTAGGGTTGGTAACAATCGCTCTAGCCATTCTGGCAACACGAGGACCTTCCTGATAGGCGATTTCTCTAGATAGTTCTCGCCGTTTAGATTTAATCATCGGGTCGCCCTCTGTATCTTTATATTCTTGTTTGACCTCAAATTTTTCCATTTTCATTTCTTTGGCAAAATTTTGCTTTTGAAAAGCAAGGTCAAAAAGAGCAACGAGTAAAAAGAAAATTCCCACGCGAATAGTAGCCGAAACTAAAAAGTCATGCACGATGCTTGCGCTAGCGGAAAGAGGCATCATAACTGATGAGATAATGTTAGGCAGGCTATCCCACAAAATGATGTAAATGATGATGCCTGCGCCGATGATCTTTGCAATGGATTTTAATAAATCCACTAGAACTTTTAGCTTGAATTTTTGCTTAATTCCTTCAATTGGATTTAATTTTTTTAGGTCGAATTTCATCGGTTCGAAAGAAAAGACGGGCCCGACGACCAAAAAACTGACCAAAACACCAATGAAGCACACTATCCCCATTAAGGGTAGACTGGTAACTAAAATCAATTCAGCGGCCCCCGTAAACAACCAGGTATTCGAGTCATAAAACCTTCGCCTGTGTTGGCCACTTGTTGAAAGATTTCGATAGTAAAAGCACCGATTTTTTCATACAGATAATTGATAGATACAAGTGCCCCGGCCATCGATGCAACAAAGGTGAAAGCCGCAGGCATGTCCTGTACTTTGGCGACTTGGCCTTTTTTGCGCGCGTCTTTTAGTTTTTTTGGCGTTGCCTTCTCGGTTTTTTCGGCCATTGCGTAGAGTATGCCTTCGGTTAAGACTTGCAGTCCTGCATTACTTTACCTGAGAGCTTTGCCATCGGTCAAGTGTCTGTGAACCTACTGAGTAGATTCTTCAGGAGGCGGAGAATCTGGAGGCGGCAACGGAGGTGATTCCGCACGTGGTGCGATGTTTGGAAAAAGATTTAATAAAGTCGTAAGACAGGGATCGGGTTCTTCTTCCGGAGCATACGCATCTGGAAGAGAAGCGATGTACGCATAGGCTCTGTCTTTCCACATTTGAAATGCGATATCGTGTTGAGCTGCGGAGGTTTGATAGCGTAACTGCAGCTGTACAGTAAAGTGATCTATCGTTTTTTTGAGTTCTTTACATGATTGGATATGTTCAGGCGTAGAAAGAGAAACACGAAAAGATTGAACTAGTGTTTTGGTCGTTTTAGGATTAGTTTCTGCTTGAAGCTGCGACGCTAGTTTTTCTGCTGATGCGCGTCTGGCCTGCCAGGGTCTTTGCTGCATACTATACATATGTAAAAAATGGAGGTGGAATGTTTGCCAAATCCGTTCGTCTTGAGACGGGATAGAATCGGCAAATTGTTTGAGACTATGTTGGCATTCGTGCAACAATTGACTTTCTAAATAAAACAGATCCAGTTCTTTGCGAGTTATTGTCATAATAATGCAACCACCTTTCTTTTGTAATAATTTCACTGATTTGATAATTAATCAACATAAATAATTTAATTAACTTTAATTAAATCTTAACAATATGTAATTAATTATAAATATAAGGGAGGGGTGTATGGCATCGGTTGCAAGGTGTTGTTCTGCAGGAAGGCAGAGAGTTCAGATTCGAGAACCACGGTTGTCGTTTCCGCAAAGGAGGATGGATGCAGCAGCATTAGATCGGGGCGTAAGAACGAGGTTGAGTGGGCAAGTGGAATTGAATGTGGGAAGTACCAGGCGCTTAGAAGAAATGGGGTTTTCAGAGGACCGTGTGCGCGTGGTGGAAAATGTTGGCCGCCAAGCCTTGCAGATAGTGCGATTGCATTTAGAGCGTATTGCAATCTCAGGCGAAGAGTGTCTTTTATTGCGAGAGCGCTCTTTAGTGGTCATTCGTTCGGAGCATCCCGAAGCGGTGAGCGGTGTGTGGAAAAAATGCAGTATTGGCTGGGACCCTTCTTCAAGAGAGCGTTTTGCCATATTGGAATATCACGGACACATTTGGGGTATATCGTCAGAAACGATCGAAGCTAATTTTCGTCGAGAATGCGACACATACGCTATGTTACGCGAACATCGGATTCGCAATATTCCCCAGTGGCTTGGTTATGTACAAACGCGCGAAGCGCAGGGGCGATCATGGATGGCGATGATATTGGAGTATTTACCTGGCGGAGATTTATTGAATTGGCTCAATCGAATTCGAAATGAAGATGGCGTTTTGACGCCCCCTTCAGTGAATATAGTTTTAAAAATTAGTATTTCCATTTTACAAGCACTAGCTGATTTGCATAGTCATGGGTTGGTGCATCGAGATTTGAAATTAGAAAATATGTTATTGGCCGAAGATGGCACCGCTAGATTGATTGATTTTGATGTTTTGGCCGATATTACTCGGCTCCGTGAAATTGTGATGGATGCAGGGACTCACGAATATTTAGCGCCGGAATTGAGGGCAGTTATCCTTAGGCCCAGTTTTGAGCGAGTGGAGGTGTTGGATTTAATGGCTGCCGATATTTGGGCTTTGGGTATTTGTTTAGCCCGGTTATTAGCCAATAACGATGCAGATTTAGATGTCGCGGAAATGTCGATACGGATAGCGGACGTTATTGTCAGAAGGCAATGTTTGGCTGCCCAGTTGCATGAACATTGGCAGCCGCGGTTGCGCCGTCGTTTGATTGAAGGAGGGTTGCGTCCTTCCGTTAATCCGATTGTGGCAAGTATGCATCAACTTGTGTTTGAATTGCTTTCGGTTGACCCTAATGAGCGGCCAACGGCGAGTCAAGCTCTTGCGCGGCTTGAGGAGATTCGGGATATTCGTTCCGATTGAAAGCCCCTACGAAAACGTCAATTGAAAGCTCTCTCAAAGCGAACAAAAAATTGAGGACAATATTGCATTGAATATTAACCTCAATTTTTTCTTAGATTTCAGAGGCTTTGAATCAGTTTGCGTTGGGGTGTCTTTTAAACGGAACGAGTATAATTCCTTATTTGGCAGTCCTTATCCCGTTTTTAAATTATGGTTTATTGAAATTTCGTTTTGTGTGTATTTAATTTTGTAATTAGTTATAATTAATTATAAAATCAACTGACTGATGCGTGTATGTCGAATCTTTTACCAGTGGCTTTAGGACCTGTACCTTTGTTTCCCGCTTCGAGGGATACCGGATCTATGTCTTTATCCGATCGGAGAGTTTCTGTTACAACACTTGAGTCATTTTGTAATGCACGACCTGAATTGATAAGCCAAATAGATAGAATTAGAAGAGTTGGAGCAGCTGTTTTAAATCGTCACGTTGACGGCGAGAGCATAAGATACGAAGAGGGTTTGCAATGCGTACTTGGATCAAACCAGAGATTGGTTTTATTGCCTATAGATGATGATGATTGTTCTCGAGGCACGTTTAAGATATGTCAATATGCATGGGATCCTAGTGCAAATCGAATCATTGCCGGGTTGAGTTATATCAATCATGAAAGTGGGGTAGCGGAAAACAAGTTTCGAACAGAGTTAGCGGCGTATCAAGCAATTCAAAACGTACCAAATGTGGTACAATATTTAGGCAGTGTAACCAGTGGTAATCGACGGTTAATCTTTGTTGAATACTGTCCGAATGGCGATTTATTCAGGCTGATAGAGACACGTCCTCTTGCGCTAAGAAATGGGTTAGAAAAAATGATACCGGTAGCAGAGGCGATAGCGGCTCTGCATAGACAAGGAATGGCTCACCGGGACTTGAAACCCGAAAATATATTGGTAACACCAGATGGAGCTCGAATCACAGATTTTGATACCCTTATAAGGGTTGAAGCGGGAGATCGAGAAATAGTTGGTACTCCATTGTACTTTGCGCCGGAATTGCGAGCTGCGGCGGGGCGGGCGGCGAGCTATGACTGGCAAGCAATTGATATGTGGAATTTGGGACTTATATTATTAGAAGTATATGGCAGTTCTTTTGCTGTGAGTGAGATTGATCTAATTGTATCAGGATCGATGAGTGACGAAACTAAGAGCCGAGACATCTGCAGTGTAATATCAAAAGTTCTTCCAGGGCTTGACGGTTCCGTTATTAGCTTGATCAAAGAATTGTTATCGTTAAATCCAGCGCAGCGACCGAAGGCAGATCATGCGTTAGCAATGTTGCAGGCGGTACAACCGAGGGCAGATCGTGGGCCATCAGTTTCTTTATGGCGACGCATTCAAACTGCAGTACCCTCAGCGATAGCATCGCTTCTGGGGCAGTTTATGCATAGATAGTTTCGTAGAGCCAATTGCAAACTCATTTCCCCGTTAAAATCGATCTTTTGAGGACACTTTTGTCATTTTTTAGATTTTGAATGATGAGGTAGTTGCAAAACTCCAGCCCCCAGAAAAATCGATGATTTTGAGGCCGGTTGCGAAGGCAGCAGAGCTGCCTAATCCCGAATATTCGTGCCCAACTCCAGAGAGTGAGGTCGAAGATTCGGGACGCAACCGGCCTCAAAAGGGCGATTTTGCTGGGCGCTCGAGTTTTGCAATTGCCTCTGATGTATAAGGTTAGCTCTTGATGAATGGTGGATACCATGACTATTGAGAATTCCTTACTGATTTAATTTGAAAATATTTTGAACAGGTTCTCAGTCAACTCTCATGGGTTGACTTCGTCAAACGGTACGTGGCAAATGACTGTCACTTGAAAATAACCTCAAAATCCTCAATTTTTCCGGGCAAAGCAGTTTTGTAATTAGCTCAATAGATTCGCTCTTTCAATTGTGGTAGAAAAGAATGACATCGCCATCGTGAACAATGTAATCGCGGCCTTCTGAACGGGCCTTTCCCTGCTCTCGAGCTCCGACGCGGCCATGGCAGCGAACCATCTCTTCATAAGGTACGACCTCCGCGCGAATAAATCCCTTTTCAATATCCGAATGGATTTCTCCGGCAGCTGCAGCCGCTGTGGTGCCTCGGCGGATTGTCCAAGCGCGGGTTTCTATGTCGCCAGAGGTGATGAAGGTGATGAGGTCCAATAGGTGGAACGCTTCTCGGATGAGTTTGTCCAATCCCGATTCTTTCAGACCGAGGCTTTGAAGAAATTCGGCGGCATCTTTAGGGTCTAATTGCGAAATTTCTTCTTCAAGACGAGCACATATCGAAACGGCTTTACTTCCTTCTTGAGCGGCAAATTCACGCACTTTGCGCACATAGTCATTTTCCAAAGAAGGTAGATCTGCTTCACCCACGTTACAAATATAGAGTACTTTTTTGCGGCTAATGAACGGATAGAGGCGGGCTATCGCTTCTTCTTCCGCATTGAGAGTCATTTTGCGTAACGGGAGGTTTTGGTTGAGGTGCTGGATGGCCTTTTGCAAAAAATCCACTGTGGGCTGCAGATCTTTTTTTGTTTTCGCTTGTTTTTCCAAACGAGCATGGGTATTTTCAGCCATTTGAAGATCGGCGAGAATTAATTCTAGCCCGATTACTTCGATATCTTGAATAGGATCAATTTTGTTTGCAACGTGAATGACGTTTTCATCGTCAAAACAGCGCACTACTTGGACGATTGCGTCGGTTTCTCTGATGTGGGATAGAAATTGATTTCCAAGCCCTTCTCCTTGCGCAGCTCCTTTCACAAGCCCAGCGATATCGACAAAAGTACATGTAGCGTTGATGATTTTTTTGCTATGGGATTGCTCTGAAAGGGTTTGAAGGCGAGTATCGGCGACGTTGACGATGCCTACGTTGGGATCTATGGTGCAAAAAGGGTAGTTCTCCGAGGGGATTTGTTTGCGGGTTAGGGCGTTGAAGAGAGTCGATTTGCCAACGTTGGGCAGACCGACAATACCGCACGATAAATTAGGCATGGATGACCTCGTTAGGGTGTAGAATCAGTGGGGTTAGAATACAGCCGGGCTGAAGGGCTGATTCGGGAATAGCATTGTCTAATGAAAATGGTCCGGAGTTCAATCGGGTTAAGGAAGAAAGATGTCCGCAGGTCGCTAAAAATTTAGCGATGTCATAACCTAAAGAGCGAATATAAGTCCCTTTAGAACACTGTACATCGATTTCAATGTAAGGATAGTTATAGCTTAAAAGTTCGATGTACAATTGAACCGGCACGGGAGCGCGTTCGACTGTAATTCCTTTACGAGCTAGTTCGTACAGCTTTTTGCCTTGGATTTTTTTCGCGGAAAACATCGGAGGTGTTTGCAAAATAGTCCCTCGAAAAGAGGCTATCGCTTCTTCTACTTCAGCAAGAGTTGGTACGCGGTCGCAATTTTCAATCACTTGGCCATCGATATCAAAACTATCAGTGCCTATGCCGAGATGAATAGTCGCACGATAGCGTTTGCCGCAGTTGAGAAATTCATTGGAGCGTTTTGTGTATTCTCGTCCGATCAACATAACCATGAGTCCGGTGGCGAAAGGGTCCAATGTACCTGCATGACCAATTTTTTCAATTTTGGTCAGGCGGCGAAGAATGGAAACAAGGCGGAAAGAAGGGGTCTTTGCCGCTTTGTCGATTAACAAAATACCGCTAGTCATTGATCTGTTCTGGAGGCGCTTCCGGACGTGAAAGGCGTTCTTGTTCTAGCTGCGAAAGCAGTTGTTCAATGCGAAGATGTTCTTCTAATCCTGTATCTAGTTTGAATAAAAGCTCAGGAAAATACCGCAATTGCACTTTATGTGACGCGTGAACCGCAATAAATCCCGCTGCGGATTGAAGAGCAGCGAGAATTTTTGTCTTATCAACTTCTGATGCGATCATACTTACATATACTTTAGCATGATGAAGATCTGCTGAAGTATCTACGTGCGTCACCGTCACAAAAGTATTGACGTGAGGGTTCTTAACCTCTTTTTGAATGACTTCAAAAATGACTTGTTTTAGAAGAGAGTTTACTCGTTCCAGTCGGTTTTTCTTCATAGCTCTTGTTCAAGGTAAGTGATTTCATATGCTTGGAGCAGATCGCCTTCTTTAATATCATTTTGGCCATCCAAGTAAATTCCGCATTCAAATCCTTCCTTGACCTCTTTGACATCTTCTTTCAGGCGCTTCAAAGAAGCGATTTTTCCTTTCCAAATAATCTCTTTATCTCGAATTTGACGTACCAAATGATTCCTTTTGATAATTCCTTCAGAAATTTGGCAGCCCGCGATGGAACCGAGTTGAGATGATTTAAAGACAGCTTTGACAAGCGCTTTCCCAGTGTCTGTTTCAATTTCTAGCTTATCTAGCATCGATTTCATTTGATTTTTTACATCATCGATTAAATGATAAATGACATCTTGTGAAAAAACAGCAACCTTTTTTTGTTTGATTAAATCATTTGCTCGACTTTCAATGTGTGTATGAAAGCCAACAATAGATGCTTTAGAAGCTGCTGCCAGTTCGATGTCTGATTCAGAAATTTCGCCGACACCTGTATGAACGATTTCAAGGCGAACTTTTTTGGAGTGGATTTTCATGAGCGATGTTTTCAAAGCTTCTAAAGAACCTTGAACGTCAGCGCGCAAGATCACAGGGAGAATTTTCATCTCTCCGCTTTCTTTTTTCGCCATCATTTTATCAAGACTGGAGATTTTGGCTTGAGCTTGAGCAGCTCGCGATGCGCCTTCTGCTCGGGCTGCAGCAAGTTCTCTCGCTTCTTTTTCATTTTTGACCACAATGAATTCTGAACCTGCAAGAGCAAGATCAGAAAGTCCTGTGATTTTCACCGGCATCGAAGGTCCTGCAGTCTCAATAGAACGGCCATGATCGTCTTGCATAGTCTTGATGCGTCCAAACTGAGAACCAAATACGATAGCGTCATTTTTACGCAACGTGCCGTTTTGGATGAGTACTGTGGCAACGGCACCAAGTCCTTTATGCATTTCAGATTCTAACACAGTTCCACGAGCTCTTGAGTTAGGATTGGCTCGCAATTCGAGAATTTCAGCTTGTAAAGCGATCATTTCAAGTAGTTCTGGAATACCAGCTCCAGTTGCTGCAGAGCAATTCACCGTAATTGTGGTGCCGCCCCAGCTTTCTGCCAAAAGCCCGCGATCGGAAAGCTCTCGATATACTTTTTGTTCATCAAAATTAGCTTTGTCAGATTTATTAATTGCAACTAAAATAGGTACATTGGCTTCTTGCGCTTGACGCATTGCTTCGTCTGTCTGAGCACGCATACCTTCATCGCCTGCAATCACGAGAATCACAATGTCTGTTACGTTGGCGCCGCGCGAACGCATTTCAAAAAATGCTTCGTGGCCTGGAGTGTCTAAAATAGTGACATCACCTGCAGCGGTAGAAACTTTAAAAGCACCAATATGTTGAGTAATGGCTCCTGCTTCTGCTGCAACTCGGTTAGATTTTCGAATAGCGTCGATTAAACTGGTTTTGCCATGGTCGACATGCCCCATAAAAGTGACAACTGGCGGACGCAATACAAGTTCAGCTGTAGGTGTTTTTTCAACTTCTTGGCGAATTGTTTGATCGGTAATGCGGATTCTTTGCTCTTCCGAGGTATCGATTGTAATTTCACAATCAAAATCATGCCCCAGCAGTTGAACTGTTGTTTCATCGTCGAGGTAATCATTGATTGTAGCGGTGATTCCTTTCATAAAGAGCTTGGCGATCAGTTGAGATGCCTTGAGTTTCATCTCTTGAGCGAGATCCTTTAAGGTAAGAGGTAGGCGTATAGCAAGATGTTTAGGCCGGATAATGATTTCTTCTTGATAATGGCGTTTTACAGGTTTAAATTGTCTGCGTTTGCGCCAGGCTTCGTTGTCTGTGTCGCGCAATCCTTGACGATCGCGTGAATCGAATCGCGATTCATCTTTGCGTTTGGCTGCGGTTGGTTTCAATTCCTTACGCGGTCCAGCAGGAGTTGCGGGAGTGTGAACAGGCGTTGGTGCTGGAGTTCGAGGAGCGGGCGCTATAGAAGCGGAAGTTGTTATTCGAGGTGCTGCGGGCTTTTCAAGCGGAGTTGCCTGCGAGTTTATTTTTTCTTCAAACACGGGCGCATTCGGCTCTGTGGAAAGAACCGAAGTTTCTTCGTGATGATCCACAGATTCCTGAGTTGCCTGCTCTTCCTCGAGATGCGCTTCTGCTGAAGCTTTTGCTTCATCAGGAGACATCTTCATGATACGGGCTTTCTTTTTTGGGGGAGCAAGAGCTTCTGCTTCTTTAACAGTGGACTTTGGCTCAGGGGCTTCTTTCAAACGGGAAAGCGGCTTTTTTGGCTCGTCTGTGATGGGAGCTTCCTGAACAACCGGCGCATTTTTTTTAATTTTAAAAGCTTCAGCTAATTGTGTATTTGTAATTTTTAGTTTAAGATTTTTACCCAAAACTTAACCCTTTCTTTTGCGAGTTTGCTCCAGCACTTTGTCAGCTAGATCGTAATAGTTGACTCCTGGAACTTTTGCCGGAATTTCAGCAGGATCTGCTTTCATTAGCTTGCGCAGTGTATCAAAGCCTGCACTGGCTAAGCTTTCTGTAATTAGCCCACTTACTCCTTCGATGCGAATTTTTTCATCGAAATGCGGATCTTCGGAATCTGATAGCTCAGCCATATGGATCGTTAATACTTTTTGATATTCGCTCATTTTTTGGACTTCGATCTCTTTGCCGAGCATTTGGCCGATGAGTCTGGCATTCATCCCTTTTTTGCCGATGACTGTTGGATAGTCTTCATCCATGACAACAATAGCAATTTTGCGATCGAGGTTTTTTAGTTTGCGGATCTCCGAGGGGGCCAATAGATTTTGCAAAAGTTGTATGGTGTCGTCGACATATGGAATGACGTCGATTTTTTCGTTATTGAGTTCTCGAATGATATTTTTAATGCGATTGCCTCGAACTCCCACGCATGTTCCTACTGGATCGACTTTAGAATCATAGGAGCGAACTGCGAGCTTTGTCCGATATCCTGGATCTCTCACAATTTTTTCGATAGCTACAGTTTTATCATGTAGCTCGGGCACTTCTTGTGTAAATAACGCAGCTACAAATTCAGGATGGCTGCGAGTTAATATGACTTCTGCTCCACCGTTATCTGTATCGCGTACTTCGTACAAGAGAGCTTGAACTTTATCACCGACATTATAACGTTCTAATTTTGGATAATTTCTTTCGGGCAAAATCGCTTCAACTTTTCCTAGATCGACAACAATGGTGCGGCCGCGAATAAAGCGCTTTACTGTACCTGAAATAATCTCGCCGGATCGATGACGATATTCTTCGTAAATGACGTCGCGTTCTGCGCCTTTTAATTTTTGAGCGATGATTTGGCGAGCTGCTTGTGCTGCGATCCGTCCAAAATCTTGCGGGGTAATGGCAATTTCAAGCCATTGGCCGATTTGAGCATCCGGTTCTAGGATACGAGCGTCGTCGATAAAAATTTCTTCTTGAGGAAGTTCTACGCGAGCCACGATTTTCTTCTGGGTGAAGACTTCGATTTCTCCCGTTTTCGGGTGAATCTCTACGCTGACCTTGTCGCCGAGCCCTTTAACGCTTTTTCGGGCGGCTGCGCGCAGGCTTTCTTCAATCGCGCTTATGACGATCTCTCGCTTGATCCCTTTTTCGCGCTCTAGGTACTCAAAAATTGCAATGAGGTCTTTGTTCATTCGAATCTTCCTACTTAATACTCAAAGAAAGCCCCTTTGCTTGCAAAGGGGCTTTCATTCTTACATTTCTTCTTCTTCGTGATCGCGGTCTTCGCGGTCGCGTGTTTTTTTCTTCCCTTTTTTACCTTTGGAACCAACGACGATATCATCTCGGTTCTGCTGGTTTTTCTCGATCAAATATTCTTTGATCGATAGAGCAATTTTTTTGTGCTCAGGGTCGAGCTTGATGATTTTAGCAGTGACTTCATCGCCTTTTTGGATGACGTCTTCTACTTTGCCAAATGGTTGATCGGAAAGCTCTGTCACGTGAATCAAAGCTTCAATACCGCTGTCGAGCTGAACGAATGCGCCGAATGCTGTTGTTTTAGTTACAACGCCGTGCACGAGGGTTCCGACAGGAAGGGATCTTTCGATGGTTTCCCAAGGATTGGAGCTCAATTGCTTCACACCAAGAGTGATTTTTTTACTTTCCTTGTCTACGGATAGAATGATCGCTTCTACTTTATCGCCTTTTTTTAGAACTTCTGAAGGATGGGAAACTTTTTTGATCCAGCTCAAATCGGAGATGTGGATCAAACCGTCTACGCCTGGTTCGAGTTCTACAAATGCGCCATAGTTTGTGAGATTGCGAATTTCAGCCATTACGCTGCTTCCAACGGGATATTTCTTTTCGACATCTTCCCAAGGATTGCGCTCCAATTGTTTAACGCCAAGAGAGATTTTCCCTTCGTCTTTTTGAATGGAGAGAACCACTGCATCGAGTTCATCGCCAACACGAACCATTTCGCTTGGGTCAGTGATGTTTTTTGTCCAAGACATTTCGGAAACATGAATAAGGCCTTCAATACCAGGTTCCAGTTCCATAAATGCGCCATAGGAAACTAAGTTAACAATTTTTCCGTGTACTTTTGTTCCTGGAGGATATCGTTGTTCGATCTCTTCCCATGGATTTGCCTCTTTTTGTTTGAGGCCAAGAGCTACTCGACCTTTTTCGCGATCCACATGGAGAATGATCACTTCAATTTCCTGCCCGAGATGAACCATCTCAGATGGATGTTTTATTCGTTTCCAGGTCATATCGGTAATATGGAGAAGTCCATCA
Source organism: bacterium (assembly GCA_021781995.1). Taxonomy (GTDB): domain Bacteria; phylum Chlamydiota; class Chlamydiia; order Chlamydiales; family SM23-39; genus CAITMJ01. The sequence continues at coordinate 18,971 of JAJXVT010000014.1, forward strand.
ATGCCGTCGAGGTCTAGGAAAACGCCGAAGTCGGTGATGTTTTTAATTACTCCGCGGCGAACTGCGCCTTCTTTGATGTTTTCAAGGAGTTCGGCTTTGCGTGACACTCTTTCTTCTTCAAGCAGTTCACGACGGGATACAACAATATTTTTTCGCTCGATGTTGATTTTTAAAATCTTGAAGTCATAGGATTTTCCGATGAATTCATCGAGGTTTTTAATTCTCTTATTGTCAATCTGGGAACCGGGGAGGAATGCTTCCATTCCGATATCTACCATCAAGCCGCCTTTCACTTTGCGCATGACTTTTCCTTTGACAATGGAACCTTCTGTACAGTTGTTGACAATGTACTCCCATTGGCGGAATTTGCGAGCTTTTTCCTTGGAAAGGACGATCTGCCCGTCATCTCCTTCGGCTTGATCGAGGTACACTTCGACGTCTTTTCCGAGAATGAGTTCATCTGTGTCAGCAAATTCGGATACAGGCACGAGGCCTTCTGATTTTAGTCCTACATCGATCACGACGTAATCTTTTGAAATTTCTGCAATACGGCCTTGCAGGATTTGACCAACGTTGAGAAAAGAGAGCGCGCCTTCTGAGCCGTCTTTTTCGCGGCCATATAGTAAATCTCGGAACTGGCGAGCTTCGTGTTCTTGAAAGTCTACATCGTCTAATACGTTGCTACTGTTCCAATCGTGATTTGAGTTTTTGAAGGACATGTGTTTGTTTTTGGGGTTGTGATTGTTCATAATGTTCTTGGAGCGCTTTTGCGCCCAATGTGCTTAAAGGGGATAGGATAGCAGAGCTGCGTTCATTTTATCAATACTTATCTTTCGTGGGGTTGCTAAAGCTCCAATTGTGTCGGTAATTGTTTTTTTCACTCGTATGGCAAATTGCTCTACTGCATGTAGATAGAAATATTTTTAATTTAGTTCTTTCCTTTTTCATACGTCTTTCGCTAGAGTGAAAATTTCATTTTGGAGGCGATTAAGGAATGAAAGAGGCGGTAGGTCAACTGGTATTGGATCAATTAGAGTTCGATTTTGAATTTGGATGTCCTTTTATCGATGCGCAATATTACCGCGATGGCGCTCAGAACTTAATTCAACGTTTGGTTCCAGCCGACCTTCTCGAACCGTCGATGCATCAAATGGCAGTGCAGCGAGCGCGTTTTGCCGATTTGTTGCCGCAGGTACGTTGGTCAGATTTGGCCAAAGCACCCTGTTCTTTATCTGTGTTGCTTTTATGTAAATATAGACTCAATGCATGTCACTTTTTTTTAGATATGGTGTCTAGGTGGCTTTTGCCACAGCGCAGAGCGAACGTAGAGCTGTTTTTTGCTTCCGATGTGAGGTTGCCTCATTTGTCTGAAGATTTGCTGAGTGTTGCCGAAGTAGTCATCTACTTAAAGAGCGCCCATGAAGTGGAAGAGGTTCGGAAGAATCTACAGGCCATTGATACGGAAATTCGCCTTGGAGTGGTGTCGAATTATCACGCGCGGCGCATTTTGGAATTTAAAGGCCTGTCCACAGATGGGAAAACAGCTATGATACAAGAAAAAATTGGTTCGTTGATCCAAAGTCATTCCAAGGATTTTGACCAGGGTATTTTTTCGCAAATGCAACAGTTTTTAGTAAATTGCCCAGAACATTTCAAAAAGATTAGAGATTATCATCATATTAGCAGAATTATTTCGAATTTATACTCTGTTCGAAAAATGTTGAAACAAAATATTGAGGTTTTTCCTGCAAAACGACATGTGTTTTTGAAATTCTTGAAAACTCGACTTAGTTTTCAAAAAGGAGTTTTGAAAGAAAAGCCTGTGCTGGGTATTTTGGTAGGTCTGAATTTTTTAAAAGAGCATGAAATTTTTGAGGCAGAGCATCTCATTGCTGCGATTGGAAAGAAGCTTCCAGGCGCGCGAATGGTTCAGGGATCGTCTTTTTCCGATCCATCCAAAGAGGGTGGAGTGCAAACTGTTTATTTAGAAATCGAAAAAGAAGATAATACAGATTTTTCTTTAGATGAAATTCACGTGTTACGAAGTAGTTTGCCCGATTCTCTCAAAGGGCACGTAGCGCAACTAACCCATCCTATATATATGCCTCGCAATGAAGAAGAGGTATTGCGCAATATAATGGCTCTATCTCGTCAATTGCGTTTTGTGAATGATTTGCCGCAAGTCATTATTTCATTCGATGAACCTCGTGGATCGGAGTTATATTTTACAGTTATTTTATTGCGAGTATGTCAAGAAGGGGTTTTGCCCTTGCAACAATTGTTTGCTGAAGCGAGGGCGCAAATCAAGTATATTCCGGATCGCACTCGAAATTTGGGCGTAATGCGCAAGAAATATTTTAAGGAAGCTACTGTATTTCGAACAGTGGTCCCGAGCAATCGATTTTTAAGACCTGATCGATCAGTGGATTTATATCAGGCTCGTCAATATGTCTATACGCAGCTTGTAGATATTTTAGGAGACGTGCGCGATTATAACGGTGGAATGATTTTGAAACAGACAGAGCATTTAAATGCGCTGAAGCAGTCCTTGGGCAAGGCGTCTTCGGCAAATCCTGTTTTAGTGGATAAGTTTTTCCATGCTTTGATGCCAATGGAAATGCGCACAGCAACCGATATTGAACCGTTAAAGCAGTTTTTTTTGCTCTTTTTAGCTGCGACAAAAAATGAATCTAGGCTCCCTTTTTTGGGAAGCGATTTTTTATTTCGGCAAGAGCCTCGCCGTGCATTTGCCATTTTACCAATGGTAGATGCCGAAAAGAAAAAAATGTATTTGAAAAATTTAGAAGCTTTGCGGATTCCAGCGCATCAACTCGTTCATTTTGCTTTAGAAGTGAATGATATGCTATGTCTTGGATTTTTACTTTTGCATTCAGAAAAAGAGCTGCAAGACCGTTTTCTTGCAGCGTTATCGCATTAAAAATCGACTTGAGCGGTTAAGGTCAAGCCTTGCAGCATAAGATCTGTTCCATAATTTCCAATTTGCCGCGATATCGTATCTGCCAAACTGCGAGCAAGATTTTGAGAAAACCACATACTAAAATCATAAGATGCTAATACATCGATCCAGTATTGATTGCGCGCCCCAAAATAACTGCCCCAGCCTAAGCCCAATCCGACTTCTGTGTTAGCGCGGGCAGTGTTGTAAGCATTTTCGTATTGACTGAAGATGTGATTATTTTCGACACGTCCTGTACTTTCAATAATATTAAAGCTTATCTTCGTATATCGTGTAAAAAGCAAGCTAGCTGACGCTTCCGCATCCATGCGAAAACCTGCGCCCAGCAACCATTTGCTGTGCGCGCCTGCTCGAGCACCTACTCCCCACGAATGGCATTGGATGGTGCTAAGTGATTGATCGATCGTGCTAACCCAAGGAGCTGTATCGCTGGAGGTGTCTAAGTTGGTAGTGAAAGTGTGGCGAATCGACGCAGCTCTCAATCCTGCAAATGGTTCCACGATCAATCTTTTTCCTGTATAATAAGTGCGAGACAATGACAAGTCTCCCAGATCTACTTTGAGATTCCAACGCTGATTTAAAATATCTCCGACAATGCCGTTTCCAATCGCGCCCGAGGCTGTTATAATAAAAACATTTCCATCTGATAGATTAGCCCCAGATCCATTGGCAAAATGTGTATGGCTAGTAGTTTGATGCAACCAAGTATATTCCAACAGGGTAGTCCAATCGTCCAGATTGCTGTTATAGCCTAAGCCGATTTTAAACCCCGGTTTATATTCGGTTGGTAAAAACACCTCTCGTCCAATTCCCGAAGGAGTATATGTCACAAGTCCGCCATTCCATGGGAATTGATTGACTATGGTGCCATCGGTGCTAGCCATCCAGTATAAGATACTTATGGGAGAAAAAATGTTTTTTCCCTCTTGCGTATGATAGCAGCCAGATGGATTGATAGTCGGCTCTGCGATAGAATTTTTAGGATCTATCCCTGGATAGATTTCTGGTGATTGAATCGTCGGTTTTGATAATTCAGAATCTACCATGTACTCAGCCCATACAGACATGCAGCTTGTGATATGGATTATAAGAATGATATATTTTAGGCGCATAGGTCTCCTGTCAGTTTGATGATGTGTCTTTCAAACGGAGCTGATATATATTATTTTCTGTAAGAAAATGCTAGAAAAATCGCAAAAGCTGCTGCAATCAGGCACCGGTTGAATTTGGTTATACCCAAGTAAACTGGAGGCTTGGTCATCAACACGATTTTTAAAACACATTTTATGACTAAGGACAGAGTCGACGATAGAAACGATGGAACGAGAAAACTAAGTGTTGTAAATCATCTGTTCCTTCATCCATTTCCAGAGCCGCTCTATCGGGTTCAGATTGGGACTGTAGGGAGGTTTTAACTTGTTCGAGGTTTTGTAGTCTTCGATATGATTATCAACGGCCTGGTCAGAAATGAGAAGGGCTTCGGCGATTTCTTGCGGCGACCAATTTTTGTCGTAGAGCAGGACTGCCTTGATTCGATCGCGCACTCGACCGTCGTGTTCTTGCCTGTGCTGTGTCTTGAGTTGCGTTCTTTCGGAATCAGTCAAAAAACACATGCAGCAATTATGCCGTCAAGCGCTTTTTTTGATATTCAAATTATTCATTGACGAAGGGTGTATACATAGTGTAATTGCGCTTCGTTTTAAGGAGAGTCGTGTAGATGGGTCAAAAAAAGGCTTACTCCAAAAACGGAGTATCTTACGATCTCCAATATAACGGGGTCAGTTGACCTCAAAAACCAGGAGTAAGCCATGCGAAATTATGTAGGATTGGATGTTTCTTTAAAAACAACTTCTATATGTATCCTCAATGAAAAAGGTAAAAGAATCTGAGAAGGAGAGGCTGATTCAACTCCTGAAGAGATAGGTAAGTGTTTAACAAAAACTGGGCTTGAAATAGAGCAAATTGGGTTAGAGAGCGGAAATTTGACCCACTATTTGAAGAAGGGCTTATTGAAAATGAATTACCAAGTGATCGTGATGGAGTCACGGAAAATGGCCGCTATCCTTGGAACAATCATCAATAAGACAGATAAGAATGATGCTCGAGGTATTGCCGAAGCTTTAAGAGTGGGGCATTTTAGGGAATGCGTACATAGAAGTGAGGATGCTCTTGAAGTTCGGTCCCTTTTGAATCTTCGACAAACCGCAGTGGAAGAAAGAACTCATATAATTAGTAGTTTGAGGGGCCATCTTAAAGTTTATGGGATCAAATTTGGCAAAAAAGCTGGAAAGACCTTCAGAAAGCAAGTAGAAGAAGCTATTGACCAAAAAGCCATTTGAAAGAGGACCCGAGAAGAAAAAAGAAGCGGTAGCTGCTTAAAAGAGAAACGAGTTAAGAAGAAGTTGTTGAAACCCAAAATTATCTAGAGGCGTCCGAAGTAAAAGCTAAGACGAGAACGAGTTGGCTCATAGAAGCCGTGATATACATTGTCTAACTTTATGCTTCGAACATTATAATGGGGCAGAGGAATCAATAATAATGATCCTCATAAAAAAGACCCCGAAGAGAACCAGGGAGTGCCTCTCGATGTATTTAGAAAAAAAACTGCGTAGGAAGAAAAAATGTGTTGACTAGAAGCGCAATTAGAGAACTCGTTCCGTTTGAAAGCCCCTACGAAAACTTCCATTGAAAGCTTTCTCAAATCGAACAAAAAATTGAGGACAATATTGCATTTAATATTAACCTCAATTTTTCGTTCGATTTGAGAGGCTTTGAATCAGTCTGCGTTTGGGTGTCTTTTAAACGGAATGAGTATAGGCTCATAGATAATAAAGTTTGATTTGTGTATAATAGTTTTTCATGAACTCCATTTTCGGCTTACCACCACATCTTCGCCCTGCCTTGGTCCGGTCTGATTCGGCAGATGCAGCTGCTGTTTCTTTGTCACCCACGCCACCGGCGCCTCCAGAAAGTCCTGCAATTATCGGTTTTAGTCGAGGGCTGGCCCGTCGAGCTGCGCTAGCTTCTGCTCTTGTGTTGTCACCTAGGATGGCAGATGCGATTGATCAATTTCGTTTATTATTGCATGCATGTAAGCAAATAGTCGAAGAAGGAGTTGTCGATGTTCAGGCGCTCATGGGTAGTTATAAAAATTTGTCTAATTGCATTTCTGGCGTAATTGAAACTTTTCCTGCATTGAAGTCATTGGCGCATGATCTTCGCACGCCGATACAGAATGCAAGTAGCTTTGCTGAAAAACTCATAGGAGAAGAAGATCCGTTTGCTGTAGATCGGGATGTGATGAAAATACGCCATTTCCATGCGCAAATGGAATCTTTGATTGTTCAAATGAGTGGTAAAGCTGAACCGGATGGCGAGTGGAATGTAAAAGATTTGTTGGACACATTATTAGAAGATAATCTCTTAGCAGCAGAAAAAAAAGGTGTAGATCTTCGCTTACAAATTGATGGTGTTTATAATGTGAATGTCATTGGGAAAAGATTGCAAATTGAACGAGTACTGGGTAACTTTCTTCGCAATGCATTCAATTATGGCACGATCGATGGCCGAGGTGTGGTTACGATTTACGCAAAACTATCGCCAGTGGAAACAACTGCGTTACACATCGAATTTTTAATTCGCGATCGAGGGCTGGGCATTACTGCAGATAAATTAGAGCAGTTAGGGGTTTCGGATAGAATTCAATTGGATACTTTTCTCAGAGATGCGGAGCTGCAGGCGCAATCTTCGGGAGTAGGAATTCATGGGTCTGTGCAATTGATTGAAGGCATGGGAGGGAAGTTTCTCAAAAGTAGTCGGCATATCAGCGAGGTTTCAAACGAAGAACAAAGTGGTTCGTCTTTTGGATTTTCTCTGACATTGCGGCGTGAGGCGCTTCGCTCAGTGAGCGTCTCTCCATGCCCGGCTCGATCGAGTGCATCAGAAAAATTTATAGGCACCCCTCCTAGAATTTTACTCGCAGATGATGAGGGCACAATACGAAAAACGGCCTCGTTTGTTTTTACAAGAGCTGGGGCGGCCTCGGTTTTAAGTGTCGAAAGTGGCTCTGCATTGATGGAGCGTATATTGGACGCGCCTCAAAATTATGATGTAATCATAGCGGATATGAATATGGAGGAGGGACGTACCGGCTTAGAGCTGCTCACAGAAATTATGCAATTATATCAAGACAGAGGATTGCGTTTGCCTATTTTAATATTATGCACGGGAGATTCTGATATTCGTCCATCTGAAGAGTGGAACTGTATCTCGGTTATTCAAAAAGGAATTGGCGCCAATCTCGAGGTGGTGCGCCTTGTCAATCGACGTGGACATAAATCAGTTTTACAATCGGCTTCTTGAATCATTTTCCACATATCCGTTAAAGTGGAGGCGATTATCAATCGGAAATGTATGCATAAACGCCCCTCGATTCAAGTTTACCCTTCAATTCTCTCTGGTGATTTTGGCCGGCTTGCTGAAGAAGCTCGACGGCTGCAAGTAGCCGGTGCTGATGCTATACATGTGGATATTATGGATGGACAATTTGTCCAAAATCTCACTTTTGGGCCAAAGGCTTTAGAGGCGATCAATCGCGCAACTCCCTTGTTTCTCGATGTTCATTTAATGATTTACAACCCTTACCCATATATAGAAACTTTTGTTAAAGCCGGTGCCGATCGTATTACGTTTCACTTTGAAGCGACTGAAGATGTGGAAGATACGATTGAATTCATTCGAAAATGCGGTGTAAAAGCCGGAGTTGCTTTTCGCCCTGAAACGTCGTTTTCGTTTGTTGTTAAATATTTAGAATTGTGTGACCTAGTGCTTTTAATGACCGTTAACCCAGGGTTTGGCGGCCAGCCGTTCATGCCGGAAGTGTTGGAAAAAGTGAAATTAGCGCGGCAATATTGCGAGAGACATTCGCTTGGAACTCATATTCAAGTCGATGGCGGGATTGATTTACAGACAGGCGCTCAGTGCATAGAAGCCGGTGCGGATGTATTGGTCAGCGGCGATTATTTATTTCGTCGTGCGACAGATTTGAAACAGGGAATATCGGAGTTAAAGCGGCTAATATGATCAAAGGTTCCCTGAAAAAGGTAGTTGTAATTGGCGGTGGAACCGGAAATTTTGTCGTCTTGCGAGGATTGAAAAAATATCCTCTTGAATTAACGGCGATTGTGTCTATGGCCGATGATGGAGGCAGTACAGGCATTTTACGCGATGAGCTTGGGGTACTGCCTCCAGGAGATGTGCGCCAATGTCTTGTCGCTTTATCGAACTCTTCTCGATTGATGCGTAGTTTAATGAATTACCGATTCGAAAATGGAGGGTTGGGCGGTCATAGTTTTGGCAATTTATTGCTTTCCGCATTGGAAAAAGTTACAGGAAGTTTCGAAAAAGCAGTAGAAGAAGCCAGTAAAATTCTCAACATCCGAGGCAAGGTTATTCCTGTTACAACCCACCAAGTCCGTTTGAAAATGGTTTTGAATAATTATAAGGTGCTAGAGGGTGAGAGAGAAATTTATCTTTCCCAGGAGATCGATAGAGGTTATAAAACGATCTATTTGGAGCCTTACCCTAAAGTGAATCCACATGTAGTGGATGAAATAGCGAACGCAGATTTATTAGTGATTGGACCCGGAGGATTGCACACTTCATTGATTCCCAATTTGCTCGTCGATGGAGTATGCGATGCAATTCGAAAAAGCGATGCTAGAAAAATTTTTATAGTAAATTTGATGAACCGTAAAGGACAGACATCTGGATTTACAACCCGTTCTTATTTAAATGAAATGATTCGTTATTTAGGAGAAGATGTGTTTGATCATATTTTAATTAATACGCAAAAGCCGCCCGATCATCTCATTGAGTTTTATTCGAACGAGGGGGACCTTGTAGAAAATGATCTAGATGATCATCGCTTGATATCCGCTGAATTGCTTGGATCGTTAGCTGGAGAACAAAAAAAAGATCCTCTGAAAAGAAATTTAATCCGCCATGATTCTAAAAAACTCGCTATGGAGCTGGTGAAAATTGTTGATCATCTTTGATTTGGACGACACTTTAATCGATACTTCAGGGGCGATTACACCGTATAAATTGCAACAAGCTTTGCAATTGATGATCGGACACGCTTCGAAAGAGGAATTAGAGATTATAACTCAAATTAACCTTCAATCTGCCAAGACAGCTCTCGCCTTGCATGCTTATGGCGCCATGCGCGGCGTATCGAGTGCAACGATAGCGCAGGCCGTAGCGCTGCTTTCCAAGCCTTTGCCTGATGATTTTCCCGTGCCGTGTACACCTTACGCTAAGGAAATATTGCAGTATTATGCGAGCCGAGGACCGATTGCTTTAGTGACAGGCGGGTATCCTCCCTTTCAAAAAGAAAAACTGAAAAAAGCTGGTATTGAACCTTCAATTTTTAGTAAGATAGCGATCCCGGAGGATTCGCTTAAGGGTCCCTTTTATAGGGATTTTTTGCGAGAATTCTCGGTCGATCCAGATCAAGTTTGGGTCTGTGGCGATCGGGTGGCAATGGATTTAGCGCCGGCTCATGCTTTGGGTTGTAAAACCGTGCTCATGCGTTGGGGACGCGGATTGCAGATGCCTCACGAACCATGGATCGACCACTCTATCAGGCAATTAACAGAACTAAGGAATATTATTCCATGACCACAGCAAATCAAATTTCTCCCGGCATGACCCTGAATATTGATGGCAAGGTGTTCCGTGTTGAATCAAGTGTAAAAGTGACGGTGGCCAAAGGCACTCCGTTTATTAAGGCTAAATTGCGCAATCTGCTCACCGATGAAATGATTGAAAGAAATTTCAAATTAGATCAAACCGTGCAAGAAGTGTCGTTAGTTGAAAGACAAATTGAGTTTCTCTATCCAGAAGGTAAAGAATATCTGTTTTTGGATATCGGTAATTTAGATCAAGTATTAGTTCCAGCGCATATTTTGTCTGAAAGAGTCCACTATCTAAAAGAGGGGATTATTATTAAGGCGATGTTTTATGGCGATACGATTTTTGCCGTTGAGCTTCCTCAATTTCTTGAGATTATGGTAGTGAAAACGGATGGTGCAGAAGAAGACAATGGTTCTAATACAACCAAAGCCGCGGTTTTAGAGACGGGCGCGAAAATTCAAGTTCCTCTTTTCATTGAAAACGGCGATGTAATCAAAGTCGATACACACGCAAATGAATACATTCAAAGGGTATAATGTGGATTTAGATCAGATCAAACAACTCATGGCCGAGCTGGAGTCGAGCAAGCTTAAGAAATTAATGCTCAAAAAAGGTGATTTTGAGCTGCATTTGGAAAAGGAAGGCGATGTTTCAGGTGTGATCCATTCATCTCCACGTTATGTAGTTGCTGATGGCGCTCAGCATATCGCATTTGAATCAGAACCTGTTCATAAAAATGCCCGTAAAAGCGAAATGACTGACGGTGTTTATGTCACATCGCCGATGGTAGGAACCTTTTATGCATCGCCAGCTCCGCAGCAGCCCGCGTTTGTAAAGGTTGGGGATCTAGTTACTGAAAATACTGTGGTTTGTATTGTGGAAGCGATGAAAGTAATGAATGAAGTAAAAGCTGGCACAGCAGGAACTATCGCTGAAGTTCTCATTGCCACAGGCCATCCTGTTGAATTTGGTTCTAAACTGTTCCGGATTGTAAAATAATGAAAAAGATCTTAATTGCCAATCGAGGAGAGATTGCCGTGCGCATTATACGCGCGTGCCATGATCTCGGATTGCAAACGGTAGCGGTTTATTCAGAAGCTGATAGCGAGGCCATGCACGTGTATCACGCCGATGAGGCGATTTGCATTGGAGAAGCTCCTTCTGCAAAATCTTATCTAAAAATCGCTAATATTATTGCCTCATGTGAAATCACAGGCGCTGATGCGGTGCATCCAGGATATGGCTTTTTGAGTGAAAATGCTGGATTTGCATCTATTTGCGAAAGCTCCGGATTAGTGTTTATCGGTCCCTCGTCCAAAGCAATTGCACTACTTGGAGATAAGGCAGCTGCAAAAGCGACTGCAAAAGATGTAGGCTGCCCGGTTATTCCCGGATCAGATGGGCCAGTGTCTGACGTGGAGAGTGGGTTAAAAGAAGCTCGTAAAGTTGGTTTCCCTGTATTTATTAAAGCTGTAGCTGGCGGTGGAGGTAAGGGGATCCGGATAGCATATTCTGAAGATGATTTTATGAATAAATTTTCTGCCGCGCGAGCAGAAGCTGAAGTATCGTTTAACAATCCAGATGTTTATTTAGAAAAAATGATTGTAAACCCCCGTCACGTTGAAGTGCAGATTATGGGGGACCAGCATGGTAATTACGTTTATTTAGGAGAGCGCGATTGTACGATTCAGCGGCGCAGACAAAAATTGATTGAAGAGGCGCCTAGCCCCAAACTCAATGAAGCGATGCGCAAAAAAATTGGCGAGGCTGCGGTAGCTATTGTACGGGCAGCAAAATATCATTCCGTGGGAACTGTGGAGTTTTTGCTGGATCAAGAAGGGTATTTTTATTTTATGGAAGTCAATACTCGAATTCAAGTGGAGCATACGGTCACAGAAGAATTAACAGGTATTGATTTAGTTCAAGAGCAAATCCGCATTGCGCAAGGAGAAAAGTTGCGCATTGGACAGAAAGATATTGTTTTGAAAGGCCATGTTTTTGAGTTTCGCATCAACGCGGAAAATCCATCGCAAAATTTTGCGCCATCTCCGGGTGTTTTAGAGCATTATATTCCTCCAGGAGGCCCTCATGTACGCATCGATAGCGCTTGTTATGGTGGATATCGCATTCCACCAAATTATGATTCCATGATCGCAAAATTGATTGTCAAAGGGGCGGATCGAACAGAGGCAATTGCTCGAGCCAAACGAGCCTTAAAAGAATTTCATATTTCCGGAGTGCACACGACAATCGGATTTCATCAATATATGTTAAAAGATGAGCGCTTTTTGAATCACGATTATACTATTGGCTACATCGATCAGTTAATTGATACGGGTTGTGTGTTTCAAGAGGATCAATGAGAGGTATCCTTCTCGCCGGTGGCAGCGGCACTCGTTTATATCCGGCGACGCAAGCCATTTGTAAACAATTGCTTCCCATTTATGATAAACCGATGATTTATTATCCACTATCGGTTTTGATGTTAGCAAAAATTCGTGAAATTTTAATTATATCTACTCCTGAAGATACACCGCGTTTTCAAAAATTATTAGGCGATGGTTCTCAACTTGGCGTGCAATTTGCGTATCAGGTGCAAGACAAGCCTATCGGATTAGCACATGCTCTTATTTTAGGCGCTTCGTTTATTGGCAAGCATCCAGTTTGTTTGATTCTTGGAGATAATTTATTCTATGGCAATGATTTACCTAAAATATTACGCGAAGCGACCATGTTGCAGTCCGGAGCAAAAATTTTTGGTTATCCAGTAAAGGATCCTCAGCGTTATGGCGTGGTTCATTTTGATGAGAACATGAAAGTATTAGGTATCGAAGAAAAACCTAAATGTCCTAAATCCTCCTATGCTGTGCCCGGGATATATTTCTACGGTCCGGAAGTGGTGAATATTGCGACAACAATTCTTCCATCTGCAAGAGGTGAGTTAGAAATTACTAGCGTCAATCAAGTTTATCTTACAAAAGGGCAGTTATCCGTACAGCTTTTGAGCCGTGGCCACGCATGGTTAGATACCGGAACTTTTGACGCATTGCATAAAGCCTCTGCATTCGTACAAACCATTCAAGATCGGCAAGGAATTAAAATTGCTTGTATCGAAGAAGTGGCTTATCGCAATGGATGGATCAGTCGAGATCAGCTGCATGTTTTAGCAGAAAAATATTCTCATAATGAATATGGCGAGTACTTATACCGTTCGTGATTCTTGAATTACGAATGGTGTGAAGGACTATTCATGTGGCTGTTCTAGATTACGTACTTGTTGTAAAAAAAATTCGTAGTGGGATAGTTGCATCGTAAATCGCGAACGAACGCACGCCCTTTTAGTTTTTAAAAATGACAAAGCCTCTGTTGTCGTCATATTAAATCGATGAATGAGATATGCAGCTAAAATAGTGGTGCTGCGCGATATGCCTAAATGACAGTGGACCAACACTTTGGACCACCCAAACACGCCTTGATCAATAAAGCGGAAAGTAGTTTGAAACCATTGAGTAACAGGTATACGCCATAAATAAAATCGATGAAAATCACGATGTAAAGAAGGAAAGAGGTGGCGTTGACTATGTGATATTGTGTTATTATAAACGAGGCTGAACCATGAATCTGGATGGTCTCCTACTGCATCTCCTACATATTGCCATTGAATTCGTTCTGTACGCAATATTTTCTGAGCTGCGATCTCTGTGCGCCTCTCTATTAAAGCGTATTGATCTACGAAAGAGGTAGTGGCTAAATCCAATTCTAAAAGAGGGGTATCTGTGCGCGACGGGCGCGGTAAGTGTGGACTCAGATCATCTTGGGTAATATTATTTTGGATAGGTATTTGTAATCGAATTATAGTATCTATTGGACAAGCCGTAATAATAACATTGAATTGATGGTGTCGTCTGTCCATACATGCTTGTAAATTTCCGAGCCATACATTTTCTAATATTTGATGACAGGAAATAGATGATGCTTCGTTATGGCGTTCGATGCGCAAACTGTGTCTTTGACTTACAGGCATTTGCGAATGATATCTTCTTTGCCGGCAGCGATCTTGTAACGCCTGTCTAATGTGTTGGATTGCCTGTTCTATACGATGGTTTGAAGGCAGAATCATGGAGCGAATGTTCGAACCGCAGTCGCAGTATGTGTCATGTGGTTGTGCAGATACAGAGGCAGCCATAAAAAAGATTAACCTTTGAGGAGCCGTTTTGTAAATCCTTTGCGTGCTTTTCTTCGAAGGGCAACCTTTGCAGTACGGCCGTAAGCCACTTCGTGTAAATTTTCAATTGCAATAAAAGCGCTGGGGTCTTCTCTTAAGACGATTTCTTTGAGTTCGGCGAGGTCTAACCTTTCTACAATAATGAATAAAATATCTCGGTCTTCTCCAGAATAACCGCCTTTGCCTTTAATGAACGTTAAGCCGAGCCCGAGTTCATGTGTGATGATTTTACTGATGTTGTCTGGTTTAGAGCACATGATTAGAACGGATTTTAGTTCTTCCAGACCGGCGATGACGATATCCATCATTTTGAAAGCTACGATGTAAGTCATTAAAGAACGTAAAGCTATGTGCCAATCTGAAAAAATCCA
>JAJXVT010000053.1 GCA_021781995.1 bacterium
TCGAGCGCTCAGCAAAATCGCCCTTTTGAGGCGGGTTGCGTCTCGAATCTTCGACCCAACTCTCTGGAGTTGGGCACGAATATTCGGGATTAGGCAGCTCTGCTGCCTTCGCAACCGGCCTCAAAATCATCGATTTTTCTGGGGGCTGGAGTTTTGCAACCACCTCTCAATTTTTTCTTCGATTTCAGGGGCTTTGAATCAGTTTGTGTTTGGGTGTCTTTCAAACGGAGCGAGTATCGCCCTTCACTGCGAATCCTAAAAACGCCACTAAACGTGGCGTTTTTTCACACACAAAAAAAAAGCTCAGCTATTGCTGAGCTTTGTTTTTGCCGGTGACCGGACTCGAACCAGCACCTTATTGCTAAGAGTAGATTTTGAGTCTACCGCGTCTACCAATTCCGCCACACCGGCATTTTGAAGAAGTACCAGTATACAAAATATCGCAATTTGCGCCAATTGCAAAACTCATTTCCTCGTTAAAATGCCCTCAAAAGGGCGATTTGAACGGAGAAATGAGCTTTGCAATTGGCTCTAATTTCTCGGATAACCGCGAAAAGCTTTGTCATAAGTGTACGCCACCCTCTCCTTTTTATCGCGATCAAACCGGACTTGTAAGGAGATATAAGGATGGGGATGGCGATTGTCCACGTCACGCCCTTCTTCTTTTTGACAGAGCTTTATATAGATCTCTTTATTCATCCACGGCTGCACTGCTACTTGGGAATCGGGCTTGTCATACCGCTGAAATACAGTCCATTCTTTGGATTGCTTATAACTAGGATGCTCTTGATAATACTGCATCAAAAGGGCGACCACTTCCAAAGGCTGATCTTCCATGCCTTGAATATAAAAATCTACTTCTGCACCAATCTGATGCTTAGAGGTTTGGTTGGACTTAGAGGAATCTACATAGGCGTTATGCACCGGACAGCGATGGCCGCAGGTAACAATCACGCGCCTAGAGGTCTTGGTCTGCAAATAATTCAACAACTCAATCAAGATAGGATACACGTTCTCTTTACCCTGAATGATCGGCAATCCATGCCGCCCTCCATCGCAATCGGCTGTCGTAATCGGTTCCCCGCTGTCCCCCACTTGGACCATCGCTGGATTGAGCGAACTGCCTCGACATCGAAAATATTCCTTGGTGATTCGGGGCAAATGGGCTTCGGTTTCCCATGGATAAGGCGCTCTCGGGGTATGATCGGGATTGGCAATGGGACTAAAATGATCATTCTTATCGCGATATATGTATTCGGCTTTGCAGTTTTGTCTCCGAATCTTCTCTTGTTCTGACTTTTGCAGCCCAGAACAACCCTCAAGGAGACAGAATAATAAGCAAATTTGTATAGTCCGGTTTAGGATACTCATGTCAGATACGAAACTCGTTGAACTTCAAGAGATTGCGAAAAAGGCCTTGGAGAGCCAAAGTGTTTCTGAAAAGGCTTTCTGCCTTTTGGAGGCACTTAAGATCTGCTCAGCCGAAGCTGCTCGTCTCAAACTTTTGGATCCAAAAATAGCAAGCGGCAGCGGAGATGTCAATGAAGACTTGATAGTCAGCCGGCGCTTACTCAATCACTTGATGCAAAAAATGTGCGAGGGGGTCTTATTCATAGATCTCACCGGAACCATCCTTTTTGCCAATGCGTCGATCCATAAGATTTGGCAAAAAAAAAGTGGCCATTTGATTCAAAAACGGTTTTGGGATGTATTTAGCGATGAATCGTTTGGCTTTTCTATGAAAGAGGCTCTACGCTATGGGATTGCGCATCAATTGCTTTATCAAAGCGCGCCGGATTTGGGTAAGGAATTAGAATTTTCAAGTTCGTTTTTTTATGAGGGAGACAAAAGTTCTCATGGGCTTTTGGTATTGATTCGGGATGTAACTCAAAAACAAAAACTACAAGAGCTGATCACTCGTGGCGATCGAATGAAGCAATTAGGGGAAATGGCAGCTAAAATCGCCCACGAAATTCGAAATCCGCTCGGAGCTATTCGGGGATTTGCCAGTTTGCTTTACCGAGACTTAGAGGGGCAAAACCATTTGCAAGATATGGCGGCCCAAATGATTGAGGGCACTAAGGCGTTAGAGGCTCTAGTGACCAATGTGCTGGTCTTTGCTAAACCGCTGCAAATTCAGCTGCAAACGCTCGATCTTACCCGATTTCTACAACAGCTCGGAAAATTCATCAAAGCAGATCCTGCCTTTGCACCAAATATCACACTTCTGCTAAATGTCCCTCATGAACCGGTTTTAGTTCCCTTTGATCCGGAGGCGCTCAAGCGAGCGTTGTTGAATTTGCTTTTCAATGGACTGCAAGCAATGACTCCCAAAGGGGGAATTCTTTCGATTGGCTTAATTCGACGAGATGGTGTGTGCAACATCGCAATCGGAGATACGGGCAGTGGGATGGATGAAACAACGGTTGAGCATCTTTTTTCTCCGCTCTTTACGACAAAACGAAGCGGAAATGGTTTTGGGCTAGTAGAAAGCAAAAAAGTAATAGAAGCTCACGGCGGTACCATTGAAGTGCAAACGATAAAGGGACAGGGGGCTATTTTCACCCTCACTCTCCCATTGAAAAGGTAATAAATGCTAGAAAGGGTTTTAGTTGCAGACGATGAGCCTTTAATGCGCAAATTAATAGCGCAAATGCTGCAACGTTTAGGGATTGAGGTGGTTTTAGTTTGTAATGGCCAAGAGGCCATTGATCGTTTGACACAAGAAAGCTTTGATTGCGTCATCAGCGATTTAATCATGCCTCAAAAAACAGGACTGGATGTTTTACACTTTGTTAAAGAAAGGTCGCCTCAAACAGTTGTCATTTTAGCCACGGCTCATGGAAGCATAGAAACTGCCGTGGAGGCGATGCGCTTAGGGGCATTTCATTTTTTACTCAAACCTTTTTCTCCGGAGGCTTTTGAAGCGACAATTGCCAAAGTCAGGGAATTTTTGCGGCTACAGAAAGAAAATCGCTTTTTGAAAGATGAGCAAATTCAGATCAAATACCCGCCGCTTACCGCTGTCAGTAGGGCGATGAAAAAGGTTTTAGCGGATCTGGACAAGATTGCTAAATCTCAAGCGAGCGTGTTTATCACAGGTGAATCCGGGACGGGAAAAGAGGTCATTGCAGCGGCTATCCATCAACGTTCTTCGCGAGCAAACCATCCGTTTGTAAGGGTCAATTGCGCTGCCATAGCTGAATCTCTGGTGGAATCAGAATTTTTTGGCCATGAGAAGGGGGCTTTTACAGGGGCCCATATTCGCAAAGCGGGCCGATTTGAACTGGCCGATCAAGGGACTTTGCTTCTGGACGAAGTGACGGAAATTCCACTGGCTCTGCAAGCCAAACTGCTGCGTGCGATTCAGGAGCAAGAATTTGAGCGAGTCGGCGGGACCAAGAGCATCCGGGTCAATGTCCGTTTTGTTGCTACTTCAAACCGAAATATGCTCGAAGCAATTGAATCTAGAGTCTTTCGAGAAGATCTGTATTATCGGCTCAATGTCATTCCGATCCACTTGCCGCCGCTGCGCTCAAGGCCCGAGGATATCATTCCTTTAGCGGAGTGTTTTTTGCGTCGATTTTGCGCTGACAATCATAAGGCGGAAAAACGGTTTACCAAACAAGCGATCGATAAACTCCTAGCTTATAGCTGGCCTGGCAATGTGAGGGAATTAGCCAACATCATCGAAAGAACTGTTGTACTAGATTTCGATCCGCTAATCGATGAGCAGCACCTTTATCTCGACAATGAAAAGAGGGCTATAGAAAAACCAACTGGCGCAATACCGATAGGAATCACATTGCACGAGATGGAAAAACGGCTCGTGTTAGATACGTTTGAACGACAGGGGCAAAATCGCACCAAGACTGCGTCCATTCTAGGGATTAGCATTCGAACTTTACGCAATAAACTGCACGAATATGGTTTGAGCGCCTCAGAGGACTAGTTTCTTTCTGTCTATTGGCCCGCTAATTTATATTTACGGGCTAAATCTAAGTAAAATGACCAGCGATTTTCTTCTGGTTCTTGCTGGAGCAATGTCTGAATATCGTAAAATAATATCGAAGAGGCTATTTCTTCTTTCAATTCAAATTCCGCCAATGCTTTGGAACCGCTTTTGCAATCATTGAGAACTTCCAAATGGGAAATCATTCGATCTAAACTTTGCTTCAGTTCTTCTAATTTGTATTGAGGATCCGGCATTGGATGATCAGCTATGATCCGATTTATTTTTTCTTTTAAATTCGAAGAATTCGTGCAATATAAACGCAACGCCTCTAACAGCTCCATTTGTTTAAATCCGGGAATCGACAACCCGCCTTCTGTGGTGTTGATCCATCGAACGCCGCGATGACGCTTCACAAAATAGGTCAAGCTAGCTTTTTCTATCAGCCATCGAACTGCTGTTGCAACGACATGGCCCATTTTATCTTTGCGCCGCACAATGACATCGCTATTTTGATTTGGCGTCACAGCATCGGCAAGCTCTTGCACACCAACACCATCAGCATATCGCAGATCTCGGGTATAGGCTAAATCCACGCCTGCTAAAAGCACCGTGCTGCATCCTAGTTCTACGGCAAATGCCAAACAAATAGGCATGACCGAAATGGAGTCCATACTGAGGTTGAGACCGAACAGGGGCTCGCAAAGGCCAAGTTCTTCTTCCATCCAAAGTTCAACAACTCCGCCGATTCCCATGCGCAAGTGTCCAATCGGCCCGGTGCAATGCTCAAAAATATCGTAATGAACCCGCGTTGAAGTCAACACAGGGCAGTTGATTTTTTGAGCTTTCTGAAATCTTTGAGATTCTTCTTTATTGGGATCTATGGCTAGTACAAAATGAGGTTCAATGCCAGCTGCAGCAAGCGGGGCTACGGCAGATCCGGCGGCGATCACAATCGCACGATCGGATAGCTCTTTTAAAAAACCAATGGCCTTTTCCAATGATGGTCCAGCGCCGCATACAATAGCCGTTTGACCGCAGAATTGGTTTTTGAGTCCATGCGCGTAAAATGACTTTTTCCAATTTGTGAGATTGCGCGCAAAATTAGTAAAGGTCTGATATCCCAAACGCCGTTCGTGACATACCGCAGCCGATAGTGTTGTTTTATGAAATAACTGAGTTCGATAGGGTTCGCGGCGGTATCCGGGCAATGCCGAGATCTCGATATGCATCACAGGATATCTCTGTGCAAGCTGCGATAAGAGCTCTAGATTAAACAGCCATTCCACATCGACTTGTCCGTCTGCAAACAGAGGATGCTTCGCCGCAAGCAAAGAAGCGATAAATCCGCTTTCTTGTTCTAAAAACACCAACCTTCTCTTGGAATCTTCACCAAGCCATTCTGCCAAGCTAAAATAAGCAGCGCCATCCCCTATTCCAATCACATACAGAACTTCTACAGATTCAATAGCGAGTTTTTTGCGCCAGCGAGTCAAATCAACGCTCAAGGCTTGTTTTGGCGTCCACCCCCATGCATAAAGCTGCAAAAGGCTAAGCCGTTCTTCAGATACCATGTTCTAATTTCACTCGTTCTAAGAATAATTGTTTTTGAATGAGCAATTTGTCTTCGATTGGAATGGGGTGAGGATCTACCATCAATTCTCTCTCAAACAACGGTTGCCACACACTCCATAACAATTCAAAATTCAGTTCGGGAGGATGATACTGTAAAAAAGGCAATTGCTGCCAGGGTAAAGGCAAATTGACTTGTTGCGGCCAGTCAAAGGAATTCAATGATTTGGTTATAAAAGAACAAAGCCCTTCATCGGAAGCTTTATAAAATTGAATCGCAGGATTTCTTTTTTCACATGTTTGCAACCAATGCGCAGCCGCGAGCCAGTCGCGCTGCGTTTGCACTACGCGGCCTTTGCAATCTACAGTTTCGATCAAAGATGCCGTTTCGGAAGGAGTTATTTGATGCGCGTATTTTCGACCTTCGGCATAACATAAATCAACGCCAGCAAGCACAATCGGATTGCATCCGAGCATTAAAGCCAAAGACACGGCTGTATTGCCAACGGTCCAACCGCCGTCTAGATCGTCATCGACTAATAGCAATGGACCGGTAGCGCTCTGTGGATGAACTCGGCTTTGGATGCAAAGAGGCGTGTCTAAGTGTTCGCCGCGCGATAAAGGAGAAAAAGGGCAAACTGAAACAGCTAGATGCGGCGCTTTTTTGAGGAGCGACAGCGCACTGCCGGCCGCGATCACAAAAGCGCGGTCATAGGGAATTTGATCCTGGCAAAACTCTAAAGACGGGCCAGCGCCGACGATGATGGCAGCTATATTTTTGCGGCTTTCTCTCAATGCAGAAAATGAACGCAAGGGCAAACCGCTATTCGCTTTTCGATGACCCGCTATGCGAACGCCAAAATCAGCCCACTCTGAAAGTTGAGCCTCGGCCAACAACTTGGCATTTTGAATCGACTGCGCCCACCTATCTCCAATCAATTCCAGCTCTTGAAAGGCAGACATTGCGCCAATTTTTTGAATTGCCAATTGCTGCTGCCACAGAGATGGCGCAAAAAAAATGCGCACCTGAGCGTCTTGAATTTCGATCTGTTCTTCCGTTAAGAAAAACAAACGCCGACTTAAATCATCGCGCAGCCAATCTATTTGCTGCTCATAATACGATAAACAAAAACCTTCTCTACACCGAATTTTAGACATATTGAACTCGAGAGATCAATTGGGGATAGGGAGGTAAAAAATTCACAGATTGAACGCCGTCCATACTTTGCCAAAAAGTGCGAATGCCTTCTGCATGCGCTACGCATAAAAACGGAGCTGCCATTTCGGCATTATAACCGGAGGCTTGCCAATAACCGGCTTCATCGACAGACTCTGCCTTGCATTCGATAATCAACAGCGGCTTTAATTCAGAACCAACGCAAAAATACACTAAAATATCTGCGCGCCTCTTACGCTTTCCTACGCGCTTTTCTACCCCGATCAATGCCCTTGGATAACCCAACGCTTGCGTCATTTGATGCAATAGAGCCTGACGAACCCTTTCTTCG
>JAJXVT010000015.1:0-4800 GCA_021781995.1 bacterium
AAAAGACGCGTTGGTTTTTTCTAAAAACTGCGAGTAGTCCGCATTTGCAGCTGCATAGTTGCCCAGCTCAAAGTTGGCATATCCTCTGGTTAAGTAGAGCGTAGGATTGTTCGCGTCGAGGATAATGGCTTGATTAAAGTCTTGCACTGCTTGGGCGTAGTATTCCCCATGCAGCGCTGCATTGCCGCGGGTTTGGTAGATGATCGCATTTAAATCGGTGAAATCGCCGCTGTGCGACAGGGCGTAATCGGTAGAAAAAGCGGAGTCTACGGACTGATGCGGCTTAGAAGACTGATCGGCACACCATGTGGGAGTGTGTGATTGCGAATGAAGACTGATCTCTTGGAGTTCTTGTGCAAGGTAAGGGTTATCCGCTGACTGAGCAGTTAGCTTTTCAATGGCGCTATGTGTAAAAAGAGATCCTATAATTCTACCGTTGTCCTCAAGAGAAAGACCATCGTTTTCTATCGTAGCTGCCAATTGTTCTTGCGCTACGTTGTTTTTAAAAGAAGAAATATGTTCTTGCAAGGAGGAGGCAAGAGGATCTTTTGATGCGTGGTTTGAGTCAGAGGAACCTGCAACGCCTGTCGCAGCAGCCGCGCTTGCCGCTGCTGCAGAGGCTGCAGCGCTGGAGGCAATCGTAGCGGCAGCGACTACGACCACGGTTACTGCAACGACGACAATCGCGCCGATGATAATGGCCTTTTTATGTTTTTTGACAAAGGATCTAGTTTGATCCCATTGTTTTTTAGCCCAACTTTTGCATAAAGCGATATCATGAGCGCCCGTCACATAGATCGCAGGCTGTATCCAAGACCCGAAGCGAGAATCTATGGCATAGTGGATATCGTCTTTGTGAAATAATCCAATCGCAGCAGACGCTACTTCCAGTTGTTCTTCATCTGCCGCACCTTCCAAAGCTAAAAGTGAAATAAATTGATTGATTTGATCAAGTTCTTCTTCAGAACAATCCTCTTCAAAATGATCCGATTCGATGTGGTCGAGTAAATCAATAACCTCATCATAGGATAGTGTGCGCAGATCAGGGATAGGATAAGATGTGCGGCTCGATGATGGCACAAGCGCATCTGGATAATCTATTGAGGGACAAGCTGAAAGCGAGGATGTGGTAGTGAGAAGTGTAGCCTGAATCATTTTGGGGAAAAGTTTCATGCGCCTCGTTAAAGGGTAGTGGATCTTATCAAAAAGAGGCTAACGAGAAAAGAGAATTATAAGCAGACGGTAAGATCTGAAGGAACTAAGCATGTTAATCCGAAGAAGTAGATTCGTAAATGGGGCCCTTTCGGATCGAAAGAAGCAGCGGCGATGAGCCCAGCGAAAGCGATATTGAAATAGCGCAGCGAACGAGTGTCTGCTTTTGCCTCGGGACAGGGCCCTCCTTGGATCAACAGGGCAAAAAGAGGCTTTTGTTTGGAGCGAAGATATTGCAAACTGGCGGTTACTTCATCGATGGCTAAAGGAAGTGGGATCAGCATCAGCAGGGCATTGAAAAGACAAAGCGTGCACCACTGACCGATGCGAGAGAAATAATTTACTTCTAAAGCAAATCATTTTCAGGCTCTATATCAGCTAAATTAATTTCTTCTTGCGTAAGATCAAAAAATGGCGCTTGATTTGTCATGGTAGCGATTACTTCATGATAAGCCATGAAGTAACCTGTATTGTAATCAGACCACGATCTTTGCAACCACCATTGGAGCTGCGGCCGTTGGAGGAGCTATCTTCGGAATCGGCATGGCAATCATGGGTTTTTGCCCTGGAACTGCAATTGGCGCTTTAGCTGATGGCGCGCGCGATATGCGCTACGGAATGCTAGGGATGGTTGCCGGAGCATTTTTATATGCAGAAGCAGCCCCGTTTTTCGCTCAACATCTCAAACAAAAAACGGATATGACAAAACTCACTCTCGTTGACGCCACCGGATGGAGCGCGATTGTGTTTGCAACGGCATTCCTCCCTATGGTTGCCGCTATGAAATTTTTCTTAGATCGCAAAAAGTCTTAATCATAGAGGTAATTGCAAAACTCCAGCCCCCAGAAAAATTGATGATTTTGAGACCGGTTACGAAGGCAGCAGAGCTGCCTAATCCCGATGAACTGCACAAGGGCAGGCTAACGTTCATCAACAGATCAAACATAATATGCTGTGCAATAAGATAATATTCCTGAGCGAGCAAAAATGCCGGGACATAGCCAAAATTATAAGACATATAGAAGATAAAGCAAATGAATACCCCAACTCATAAAGTGCGATAACATCGATGTATTATCTGGAATAAAAAAAATTCATTCTTTTTTTTGCGAGAAAAAACAATTTTCTTTTAAAGAAAGTCTTTTTCAGGCTCTATATCAGCTAAATTAATCTCTTCTTGCGTAAGATCAAAAAATGGCGCTTGATTTTTCATGGAAGCCATAAGAAATCCATCGTTAAAGTCCGCAGACGCTCCTTCTTTAGGATGGTCTGCATCTATTTTTGCTTGTTTGGCATAATCTTTAAGTAAGCAACTTATTTCTCGTATATAATGTTTTAAACTTATGTTGTGCATAAACAGTCATCGCCTTTGATCTAATATAGTTTGTAAAATATCTTTTTGTTCTGTGTAACATTGAATTTCTGCCGGCCATCTTTTATTAATGAGAGCATCTTGTCTCCTCGAATCTAGTGTATTCCAATGTAGATAATGCTTTAAAGGGTTTGCGATTTTATCTTGATGTTCAGTGATTAATTTTTCATAACTACGGATGCTTTTTTCAATATCATAGGATAGTGTGCGCAGATCGGGGATAGGATAAGATGTGCGGCTCGATGATGGCACAAGCGCATCTGGATAATCTATTGAGGGACAAGCTGAAAGCGAGGATGTGGTAGTGAGAAGTGTAGCCTGAATGATTTTGGGGAAAAGTTTCATGCGCCTCGTTAAAAGGTAGTGGATCTTATCAAAAAGAGGCTTTTGTTTGGAGCGAAGATATTGTAAACTGGCGGTTACTTCATCGATGGCTAAAGGAGGTGGGATCGGCATCAGCAGGGCATTGAAAAGACAAAGCGTGCACCACTGACCGATGCGAGAGAAAATAATTTGCATTTAAAGCAAATCTTTTTCAGGCTCTATATCAGCTAAATTAATCTCTTCCTGTGTAAGACCAAAAAATGGCGCTTGATTTTTCATGGTAGCGATTACTTGATGATAAGCCATAAGAAATCCATCGTTAAAGTCCGCAGAGGCGCCTTCTTTTGGATGATCTGCATCTTTTTTTGCTTGTTTGGCATAATCTTTAAGCAAGCAATTTATCTCTTGTATGTAATTTTTTAAGCTTTCTTTTTCCATTAATAAATCGTTATTTTTTTTGATTTAAGATAGTTTGTAAAATTTCCATTTGCTCTGTGTAACATTGTATCTCATTTGGCCAAACTTTCTCTACAAGAGCTTTTTTTCTGTTGGGGTGAAAATTCTCCCAATCAGGACAATATTTTGCAGGATTATCGATCTTATCCTTGTGTTCAATGATTAGTTTTTCATAGCTTCGAACACTTTTTTGAATTTCTTTAATTGGTTTGTCTCCAAATTCCGTTATGATACGCGCGTGCTTTCCCCCGTTTTTTGCTGCCAAATACGCTTCGCTTGGTGATTTTGCAAGCCAGCTCTCGCAAGCGCTGTCGATCGTTTGTTCTAATTTTCCAACTTTCTTTAATTGACCTATTTCTTGGGCGGTAAGCCCAAGTTCCTCTCCAAGAAATGCAACCGTTTGGCCATTTTGAACGACTTCTGCAATTTTTACATGCACGCCAATCTCGGAAACAGTCTCGAGAACAAGAGCCTCTTGGGCGATTTGGAGATTCTTGCAAATCGCCACTAATTCTTTTGCACTGCTGATGCTTTGGCTAGCGATTTTGGCTGCTGCCCCGGGTGCGAGAAGATCCGTTCCTAGTTTTCCTACAGCATATCCTGCTAACTCTCCTCGTGTTTCAGAAGGAAGCGTATCCCACTGGACTACAAGTTGGTGTAATTCGGGAGAAAGAACTTCGGCCACGACTTCAAACTCATCGTTTTTGATCAATACTGCGAGTTGGGTGAGCGAATCGCAAACTTGTTTGGATGTTTGAATTGGATGGCCAATAAAATCAGAGAGAAATAACAAAGAGCTTTTTCCCGAATCATAGACGCCCTGAGGCAATCCTTTTGCAAACCCTATACTAAAGTCAGTTACGGAAAAAGACGCGTTGGTTTTTTCTAAAAACTGCGAGTAGTCCACATTTGCAGCTGCATAGTTGCCCAGCTCAAAGTTGGCATATCCTCTGGTTAAGTAGAGCGTACTGATGCGGCTTAGAAGACTGATCGGCACACCATGTGGGAGTGTGTGATTGCGAATGAAAACTGATCTCTTGGAGTTCTTGTGCAAGGTAAGGGTTATCCGCTGACTGAGCAGTTAGCTTTTCAATGGCGCTATGTGTAAAAAGAGATCCTATAATTCTACCGTTGTCCTCAAGAGAAAGACTATCGTTTTCTATCGTAGCTGCAAATTGTTCTTGCTACGTTGTTTTTAAAAGAAGAAATGTGTTCTTGCAAGGAGGAGGCAAGAGGATCTTTTGATGCGTGGTTTGAGTCAGAGGAACCTGCAACGCCTGTCGCAGCAGCCGCGCTTGCCGCTGCTGCAGAGGCTGCAGCACTGGAGGCAATCGTAGCGGCAGCGACTACGACCACGGTTACTGCAACGACGACAATCGCGCCGATGATAATGGCCTTTTTATGTTTTTTGACAAAGGATCTAGTTTGATCCCATT
>JAJXVT010000015.1:4810-32541 GCA_021781995.1 bacterium
TCTGGATAATCTATTGAGGGACAAGCTGAAAGCGAGGATGTGGTGGTGAGAAGTGTAGCCTGAATGATTTTGGGGAAAAGTTTCATGCGCCTCGTTAAAAAGCAGCGGATCTTATCAAAAAGAGGATAACGAGAAAAGAGAATTATAGAATTTTCTTCTCACTTCGATTTTTCTCGAGTCACCACAAAATAGATGAGTACGCTCGCTATGGCTGAAAAAAAACACCATACAGACGCAAAATACATAGAATAAAAAAATTGCGCAGATAACCAGCCGGCGCTAATTGCCACTCCCAAAACCCGCATCAAAGAAACACTGGATATAAACATAGGCCCGATCGTAGCTAATGTATAAGCGCCCAAGGCCACAGACCCTAAAAACGCATGCTCAGTGAGCATTCTGAAAAATGAGGAAATCGCTCGATAAGCAATGTGCCCGCAAGACACTTCCATCTGAGCGCCGTGCATCATCAACCCATCTAAAGCAAATAAAGACACAACGGCGCCAATAACCCACACTACAGACAGCCAACGCTTGCGCGACACCTTCGGTTCCATTGCATAAACCGCAAATGGGCACCACGTCGGCCAAAACACCGTCGCGACACTCAAAAAACTATACATACCTAATTTCTGCATAGATTCGTTGTCAGGAGTATCCACAGACAACCAAACAATCCCTTCCATCGCTTGTTGCAAAGAAAAAATTAAAGGAATCATCGCCAATGGAATAAATTTTTTACTCACTTTTCGTGAAAATATGATTAAACCAACACTACCAATAACAATTGCACTTCCAAAACTAACCGGAGCAGAAAAACACATTTTTCACCAATTTACCTTTTATGCTATAATTATCATCACACATAAGGAGTCGTCAAGAAATGTCTGTAAATTCTATTTCAAGCTGCCTAGAAGATGCAACCAAACTCAGCTTGCGCGTTATTGGAACCATCGCCTTATCAGTGCTTGGGGCGGTTTCTGCAGTCGCTGCCCCAATTATTTCATATGTAGGAACAAAAGCTGCGTTTGCTATCCTATCTCAGTGGAGTTGGTCTGTTCTTATGACACAAGGCATTATGGCTGGAGCGTGCGCTTTTGGGGCCACTTTTCTTTTATCGGGGCTAACAGTTGTAGTAGCGTCGAGCGCCGCTTTGTTTATAGCAAAACAATGTTTTAACGCTGCTCGCCAACTTTGGTAAATACGTTTTTTATTGTCAGTTAATTAGATATTCGTTATTCCGTGAGAAATGAAGCGGCAATACCATATTATCGGGGCTCTCTCTTGTTGGGGCGCCCCCATCTGCGCCTGCGACAAGGGCCCTGAAATTTTACAGCAATCCCATACTATCGACCGGCTCAAAAAACATGGAGCCGATATTACAGGCATAGAAATGCTTCGATCGGAATATGGAAACAAAAATACAGATCGACCTCCGATCGAGCTCGCGCTTAAGGTCTTAAAAGCGTTCAATAGTGCGTTAGCGATCGCCGTTCATCGCGCCGTGCAAGACAAAAAATTTCCCATTGTGATTGGAGGGGACCATTCAGTAGCTGTTGGAACTTGGAATGGCCAAGAACCTTCATTTGGTTTGATTTGGATCGATGCACATATGGACGCGCATACGCCGGAAACTACACCATCGAATGCCTGTCACGGTATGCCGCTCGCCGCTCTTTTAGGGTTTGGCGCCCCCGAGATGGCTCGCCTATTACACAAAGAACCCATCATCAAGCCACAAAATCTTGCGCTCATCGGTATCCGTTCTTTTGAACCTGAGGAAGAAGCCTTGCTCAAGCGTTTGGGTGTACGAATGTATTTTATGGATGAAGTGCGCCGTCGCGGATTGCAGGAAATTTTACCCGAAGCAATAGAACATGTCGCCAAAGGGCCTAAGCGTTTTGGCATCAGTCTTGATCTCGATGTTTTTTCTCCTGAGGCAACGCCGGGTGTCAACACGCCCGAAAAAGACGGGATAGCGCCGCAGGACTTATTGCCGCTGCTTGGTGCAATTCGGCACGATCCCAGGCTCATTGGTCTTGAAATCGTCGAGTACAATCCTATGAGAGACGTAGACCACAAAACCCGGGATTTATGTTATGATATCTTGCAAGAAGTGACCCGTCCATGACAAGAATCATCGCTATTGACGATATCATGAGGCTCATTCACCGCGTTACGCTGAAACAGTTTATGTTGCAGCTCGTAGAGCAATTGCGAAAAGATTTCGCACGCTGGGACGAATTTGATAAATCGCCGCGCCATGCGACCTATTATCCTCACGGCGTCATCGAACTCATGCCAATTTCAGATCATCAATATTACGCTTATAAATACGTCAATGGGCATCCAAACAACCCAAAACAACACAAGCAAACTGTCGTTGCCACCGGACAGCTTTCATCCGTTGAGACCGGATATCCCATCTTAATTTCTGAAATGACCTTATTGACAGCATTTCGCACAGCCGCGACTTCAGCGCTTAGTTCACAATATCTGGCCCCCAAAAACAATCGGACCTTTGGCATCATCGGAACCGGCGCCCAAAGCGAATTTCAAACGCTGGCCCATCATTTTGCCCTTGAAATCGACCAGATCTATTATTTTGACCTAGATGAAGCAGCAATGGACAAATTTGAAGCGAACCTTCGCCCTTACCCCCTAACCTTGCATCGATGTCAAAATGCTAAAGAAGTGATCGATAACACACTGCTGATAACCACCGCTACGGCTAGTAAAGCAAACGCTAAAGTCATAGAGTCCGACTGGATTGCCAAAGGTTGTCATCTCAATAAAATCGGCGGGGATGCCCCCGGAAAAACAGAATTAGACCCGCATCTTCTGAAAAAGGCAAAAATTGTCGTAGAATTGCCCGAGCAAACAAAAGTGGAAGGAGAAATCCAGCAGCTATCGTCTCCTGTAATTTACGCTTGTCTTTGGGAATTGGCCGCCGGTAAAAAACCCGGGCGCACTTCGCAAGATGAAATCACTTTATTCGATTCAGTGGGGTTTGCTTTAGAAGATTATAGTGTCTTAAGGCTCGTTCATCAGCTTGTAGAAGAGTATGGAATCGGCCACCAACTCGAAATGGTACCACACCTACCCGACCCTAAAAATCTTTTTTCGACCTTCACCGTTCATCATTAGACATCTTTCGAAACTACTGAGTTTCGAAAGAGGTTCATTGAATAAATTTTGGACATACTTTATACGAAATATTGATGCACAAAAACTTCACTCTACCAAGACAAGCGATAGGCCAAGAACTGATCGAATTTGGCTGTCTGCAATTGAAAAAGCAAAAAGAACGCGTTCCTGCTGCGACAAAAAAAAATCTGCAAACATTAGCGGCGGTTCTTCGCAAAATCAAAAATGAAGGGCTACCCTCTTGTTTTATCATCAAAAAGCTGCCTCGCAAATTGGGGCATGGACTGTTTTTGAAATGCAGAGCGAAACCCATTTATCGCGGAGAGACGATCGCTCCTTATTCAGGAAAAGTATTCATCGCCCCCCAAAGCGAAGGTGATGGATCTGATTATGCGTTTGCGCTCATCGCAGATTTACATCTTTCCAAAGAAGAACAAAAAACATGGGATCCCAAGCGGCGCTTTAGCCCCAAACGCCGTTATTCTATAGACCTCGACGCCGAAAAAGTCGGAAATTTCACTCGGTTTATCAATCACTCAGAGCACCCCAATGTAGAAGCTAGGCTCGTCCGAATTCCTTCGAACTCGTTAGGCCTCGAACCCTCTCCCTTCGAACTGCTCTATATTGCAAAAAAAACCATTCATCCAGGCGAACAGCTCCTAGTGTGTTATGAGGGCGATGATAAAAGCTACTGGGGCGCACTCGGCATAAAACCATTTGAAATGGACGCCAGAACATTTCTTTTATCGGATGAGCCAATGAACCTAGTTTCAAAAGAAGTTCAATTGCAAAATAATTCTTAATTCACTATTTATGGTTTCATGTACCAAAACCGCGTTGAAGCCGGCCGAAAACTCGCCATATCACTGAGCCAATATCAAGGGCGTCCACAAACAATTGTCCTCGGAATCGGCAAAGGAGGCGCTGTCGTAGCTCAAGCGTTTGCGCGAGCCCTTTCATTGCCATTCAACATCGTTTTAGCTGAGCCAATTCACATGCCAGATCAAAACAATCTCATCGTAGGCGCAATAGCGGAGCATTCTGATATGTGGCTCGATGAGGAATTGCTTTTGACATTGCAGCTAACTCCAGATAGCGTCTACGATCAAATAGAAGCAGCCAGAAGACGCATAGAACGTTTAGCTGAATTCATTCGGCCAACTATTGGTTTTCCTGACCTCACTGAAAAACAAGTTCTATTAGTGACTGAAGGAGAAACAACAGGCGCTGTTTTACTAACACAAACCTACTCGCTATTAAAACGGTGGCAGACAAAAGTCATGCCCATAGCTCCAGTCGCAAGCAGTTTTGGCTGGCAGCGAGTACAATCGATTATACCGGTATCCGGAAATCGCGCTTTTTGCCTTCTAGCAGAACCGATATTAGCGGATCTAAAAACCTATTATATTGATTTTGCAGAACCTTCAGACGCTCAAGTCCTAACTCTTCTACAAACTTCCATTCTTGCTACCTAAGAGATTTTCTTGAAACAGCTCTTCTGACGCATGGGAGCCGACCTGAATAAACCGCTCCACGTCTACATTGAGAATACGCCCCTCGGAAATCAAACCGACAGAGGCTAAATAATCGATCAAAGAACGTTTCGTCTGCTCATTGGCTACTACCAATCCGGTAAAAAAGGACGGAGCCACCCTCTCTTTTAACATGACTTCGTTACCGCTATTTAACTGCAAACTATTTTGTTCTGCTCGGATAAATTCTAAAATACTCTCCCGCGATCGATACTCTTCTCCGATCCACCACCAAGGTAAATTGTCATCATACACGCGACTACCCCAATTATCGGTATGATATTGATATGTACCGGTTTCCAGAGCCTTTAATGAAATCAACAGACGGACTTTACTGTGATAATGCAATTCATTGAAATCCATATTATCACGACAATTTTTTTCGGTAATCAATTGTGTATAAACGCTATCGGCTCCACCCGTATAATATGTATTTCCCAAACCAGGAGTGTTTAAGCCATTTTCATCCCTCACTTCAACTGCCAGCATCCCAATTCTCAGCAAGGAGGCAATTCGCGAAAAGAGCTCTGCATCAGAATACGCGCCTGTAATAGCTGCTGTCAAAGCTCTAGCCCCTTGTTCATAAGCTGCTTGAGCAAGTCCATCAATGCGATAACGAACTCGCCCATTGAACACTTGCTCTGCCTTCATTTTATGATAATAGGTTGAGAAAATACTCTCCATTTCAGGAACCGTTTCAATCATTTTAGTTTTTAAATCCTCTAAAGAGAGATTGAAAAATTCTTCAGTTCTTTCAAAAGGCGTCGCTTCTCGCGGGAAAAACGTGCGAAATAAATGTCCCATTTTCAAACGTTCAATATCATCTCTGGTAGAAATACAGATTGCTCGATCTAAATCGACAATTGACAGCATTTCATGCAATTCATACAAAGAACGATTGGCATCAATCTGCACAACTACCCGATCATACAAGTTCGCATGGTGTTCAGACGCGCCGATGAAAATACAACCAAGTCCATTTAAGTTGATTCGATGAGCCTTGCCTGCATCTTGCTGATAAAAATCTTGTATTCCATTTGCAAAACAACCATTTTCAATAGAAATGCCTTGGATATGAGAACCGCTGAATGCCAAAAGATCGTTCATTTGTTTTCCATTGATTTGACGAAGCTGTCGAAGTACTTCGTCAATGTGCTCGCGAAATGCGTGATTGATCTTAAAATCTAGTTCTAATACTTCTTTGCCATCGACGATTTTCGTTCTAAATATAAGATTTTCACCTTTGACAAGAGGCCCTCCATTTCCATGAAAATGAGAGCCAAATTGCATTTCATTGCCTTCCGCATCAAATAACACCACTTGGTTTTGTTCGATTTTTTCCTGTAACGATGCCAGCGGATGGCGAATCAAATGTTGCACATCCTTTCCTTTTAACAGTCGTTCGAAAACAGTCCTCATTTTTTGCATTTGCAAATATGCATCTCGCTTTCGAATCTGCTGCACATATCCATGCGCTTGATTGGCGCGCACAAGAGCCATGGCGATTTTCGCGCCAGCTTCTAAAAAATGATTTTCAGCAAATTCACTTCGAGCTTGATACAAAGAAATCACAACCTGAAGAGCGGCAAATGCGACCATCACTTCTAAAGCTCCAGTCGCCATAAAACCAAGGTATAGCGCAGAGCCCAATGTTTGCAGTAGTTCGTCTACCGCTTTTTTATACTCTTTCTCCAACAACAATTGTCCAGCTACACCACCGGATTGCACGACATCTATCCCCGTTATAAGAAATAAACCCGATGCGAAATTAGAAAGCGTCGCAACCAATGCAAATCCAGCTACAATACATTTAACTAGAGCGACTGCCGACAAGCGCCAATCGTCTTGTTGCTTGTCCAGTGCCTCATGCAGCGCTGCTGCAACCCGCACGACGTTCATACCAATCGACATTGCTGATCCCATTGGGCGGTACAAACCAATAAACGACAGAGCAACTTTTCCAATTTGCTTCACCCGCTCACCCACATATTGCAAATCAAAATCGTACCGTCGGTGGCAAGTATCTGGCTTATAAATAAGATGTTGAATATAATTTACGTAATTCATGCCAGAGATACTAACATAAAAATATAAGCGAATTCAATGAAAGCAATTACTTATATAGCCACAATAATTTCGACAATTATACAAACGAATGCAATACAAATAAATAAACCCGAGATCCTAACAAAGTTTTTACAAAAAAACACATGCGAAAAAACCATTTGGTTCGTAGGAAATCTCGCAGATTCTATTGAAAATCAAATCATAGGCCATATAAAACAAAATTTTATTTGGACAGAAAAGTTGAAAAATTGGAATCCTCCCACATTGGCAGATTACCGGAAGAGCGTCCTAGCGCAAGGAGCCGAAATTACACACATCGAAGTGCATCGGGAAGTGATCTATCAGATCGATCCAGAAGACATACCCGACGTCGGTCTATCGGACGAAGACAAAGCAGCTTTTGTCGTGGAGTTTTACGCTGAGTTTTCTCGGATGGGCAACTGTGGGGTTCGACGACAAGTTTTAATAGGCATCTCGAACATTCCTAAACACGGGGACGTTCAAAAAACAAACGGCGCATTTTCTCAAGGCCAATTCTATAAGTGACTTCTTGAAAAACAACGAAGATGAATAGCAGCATGAGATTGAACATCTGGATCGAAAAAAATAAGTGCCAGTCGACATTGGCCAAAAACAGTTCAATCGCTGTAGAAAAATGGGCGTCTGCTTGCCAAAAAAAAGGAGCAAATCGTATCGCAATGCGAACAATGAATAATGAAATCCAATAAATAGTCATTTTCCACAAAATAACATAAATCATCGGATGGCGGCGAAAAAGATTGATTACAGGCAAATGATCGATTACGAGCACAATCTTTGCTATGAGAGCCGCTGCAATGAAAATCGATAAAAAATCAAACGGAATCAATCCGGATTGCAAAAACAAAAAGGTCTCAATCCCATTGATCAAAGTAAAAAATACTAAAAAAAACACAAACACCGGAAATACGTGAAAAATCTCTCGTTTGATCCAACTTAAAATGCGCATTCCCATCCGCCTCCAAGAGCTTTATACAATACAATGAGATCGAGCAAGGCGATGGTATCGCTATTGAGAAGCTCTTGCTGAGCTTGGTTTAACTGCCTTTCGACATTGATCAAATCTAAAGTATTAGTGAGGCCAAAACGGTTGCGATCGGCGCTCAACCGGGTCAAAGCTTGATAGCGGTCCACTGCGCTGGAATATTCTAATCTCGAAAGCAGATCTTGATTGTATGCGACAATGGCAGATTCGGTCTCTTCCAATGCCGTCAAAACAGTTTGTTGATAGGCATGAGCTGCAGCTGCCGTTTCCGCTCTTTTCGCGTGCAAATTGCCCATGAGTTTACCGCCTTCGAAAATAGGCATATTCATATCGCCTCCAAGAGCCCAGGTACGGCTCCCCATCGCAAACAGATTGCGCAGCATCAAAGATTGTAAACCGCCATCTCCTACAAGAGTAAATACGGGAAGAAACGAAGCCACGGCAACGCCGATATTGGCTGTCGCTGCAGCTAAATTGCGCTCGGACTGGCGAACATCCGGGCGTCGGCGCAATAGATCAGATCTCAAACCAACGGCGACTTTTTCAGGAGCTGTAGGCAAGGCTTTTGCCGCAATGAGCTCTTGCAATAGGGTTTCGGGATATTCTCCGGTCAACACCGATAAGGTATAAATGCTGCGGTGAATTTGGGCGAGTAAATCAGGCAAAAGAGCTCTTTCATCTGAGAGCATAGCTTGGATTGTTTCGTCATCTAGCTTGCTGACATAGCCGGCTATAAATTGACGGTGTACCAAAGCGGCTTGCTTCTCTAGCAATGCAATATTTTCTTCAATCAATTGCTGTTTTTTTTGCACGCTTCTCAACTCGATGTAGTTGCGAGCGATTTCAGCCATAACAGAAAGCAAGGTATCGTTTCTAGCTTCAATCGCTGAGCCAACGGCGGCATCGGCTGCTTCGACAGTGCGCCGCGTTTTTCCAAAGACATCGATTTCCCAAGCGATATCAAAAAGGGTGTTGTAGAGATTTTGCGTCTGCGGAACTTGAACGTCGAACGGCAATCCGGTATTTTGAGAAATAGTCCCTGGAACATTGCCCACGCTGGGGCCTATTGCAAATACGGGCCCGTTTTTACTAAAATAAGTTCTAGTTGCATTCACATCGAGTCCAATTTGTGGATAAAAAGAAGAAGCTGACATCTGCCGTAAAGCTTTTGCTTGCAAGACATTTGCCGTCGCTGTCAAAACATCTTGGTTATGCTCTGCTGCAAGCGAAATGTATTTAGTCAAAAGCTCATCGTTAAAAACTTGCCACCATTCGATCAACGGCTCATCCGAAGATGCAATTGAGGCGTCCTTTAGCCCGTCCCACTCTGTGCCGACTTCGTTTGCTGGGGGCTCATAATCAGGCCCCACCGCACAGCCTCCGATGAACAGCAATGCAAGACACCAAGATTTTTTCATGACAACCTCTTTCGAAAGAAAACACTCGCGCCTACCGTATTAAAAATGCCCAAAATGACGAGCGGCCAAATATTTTCAAACACAATCCTCGCCGGCATAGCTTTTAAAAAAAGCCCTTTTGCAATGATTAACATGAATTTAAGCGCGATTAAATTCGTCACCGGTTGCAGCCATGTAGGCATGTTTTCAATCGGTGTCGCAAAACCCGACAGCAAAACTGATGGCATAATAAATACAAAAGTACCTAGCATCGCCTGCTGCTGGGTTGCCGAAAGAGCGGAAATAAAAAGCCCCACACCGCTAATTGATGCAACAAAGATCAACAGGCTAAACATAAAAAGCCAAATAGATCCTGTAAAAGGAACTCCAAAGCCTAAAGTGCCCACAACAGCCATCAATATTCCTTCTAAAAACCCAATGATGATTCCAGGAATGATTTTGCCGATCAAAATTTCGCGAGTCGATAATGGAGAAACTAACAGTTGATCAAAAGTCCCCAATTCTCTTTCGCGGGCAACCGACTGCGTCGTCACAACCAAACAAGTCAATAGCGATAAGACACCGACAAGACAAGGAATATTGTACCAAAAATAATAGGTATTGGGATTAAACCAAGTACGCGGTGAGAGTGCGACGTTTTGCGCCTTTACAAACGCTTGAGCGGTATAGTCGTTATTGAATTGTTGAATCAGCGTATTAGTATAGCCCATTACAATTTGCGCCGTATTGCTTTTACGCCCATCAAAAATCAACTGGACAATAGCGGGTTTCCCAGCGTCGATATTGCGCGAAAACTGCTCATCCAAAGAAACGACCATAACTCCTTTTTGCTCATCGACAAATGGGGTGATTTCTTCTACAGATTTCAAAAAGATAATATGTTGATTAAAAATAGGAGCACCAAAAAATCGCTCAACTAATTCAAATCCTTTTTCTCCATTATCGCGATTCAAAATGCCTATCGGAACATTTTTTACATCGAGAGTCGCTGCAAAAGTAAAAATGACAAGTTGGATAATCGGCGGCACTAAAATAGAAAGGCGCACCTTTTTATCCCGCAGCACCGCAAGAAGCTCTTTCCAAATCAAAGCGGCTACTCGGCTCAATCCAACCTCTTTGCTGTCTTCATAGCAGTTATGAGAAAAAAAACAACCCCAATTGCGGCGATTAGCAAACAATCATAAAAAATCAAACTCGGCACGTTGCCAACTAGAAAAAGACATTGCAGACTTTGCACAAAGTACTTAGCTGGAATGACATAAGTCATTATCTGAATCCACTTCGGCATGCTGTAGATCTCAAAGAGAAAACCAGACAAAATGTAGGCCGGCAAAAATGCGACAATCAGGGTGATTTGATAAGCAAAGACTTGATTTTTAGCCAAAGTAGAAATCATCAAACCAAGTCCCAAAGAGCAAAACAAAAACAGAGCCGATACTAAAAGCAAAAGCAAAAAAGAACCGCGCAAAGGTAGGCCATAAAAGATTAGCGAAATAGCTACGCAGAGCACCATGGAAAGCATTCCCAACCCAAAATAAGGGACCATTTTTCCGATGATGAGCTCTTTGATACCGACAGTAGTCGACATGAGAGCTTCCATAGTCCCGCGCTCCCATTCGCGCGCGACGACCAGAGCTGTCAATAACGCTCCGATTAACGTCATGATGATCGCCAGCGATCCGGACAAAAGAAAAAAGCGGCTTTCCAATTGTTCATTATACCAAAATCGAGGCTCAGAGCTAATCAATGGTGCAGTTTGCATAATTCCTGCAGAGATAGCCTCTTGAGTTAGCCAATTTTGAAATACTCCTTGGGCGTAATTTTGAACAAAATTAGCTGTATTGGTTTCGCTTCCGTCAGCAATTACTTGTATAGGAGCTATTTGATCCGGACGATTGCGGTATTGAGTAAAATACGATGGCACTACAAACATACCGCGGATATCGCCGCGCATGAGATCGTTGGTCAATTCTCTACGATCGCGCACAATCGCGACATCGAAATAACGCGAATCTGTGAGCGATTTAGTAAAACTTTGCGCGTCAGGAGCCGTGTCTTCCAGTACAAGTCCGACGCGCAAATGATCCAAATCCAAAGAGACGCCGGTGCCATATAAAAAAATCAATAACAGAGGTAAAAAAACTGAAATTAGCAGACTGCTAGGATCTCGGATGATCTGAAAAAACTCTTTTTTCATCAGAGCCATCGT
The DNA here is from genome assembly GCA_021781995.1 of bacterium. Lineage (GTDB taxonomy): Bacteria > Chlamydiota > Chlamydiia > Chlamydiales > SM23-39 > CAITMJ01. Next base: position 16,208 of record JAJXVT010000015.1, read on the forward strand.
GCGCCGCGCCCTCCCCTCTTTCATCTCCTGGAGCATCATGGATGATACCCCTCAACGGCCTGAACAAACACATCTTCTAAAGTAGGATTTGGACGTTCCGGTGTACAGATTTTTTCTTTTAAAGCGTTTGGCGTATCCATTTGGATGATTTTGCCTTGATACACAAGGCCGATTCGATCGCAATATTCCGCCTCTTCCATAAAGTGCGTCGTAATCATAATAGTCACCCCCTTACCGACTAACCCATTGATGTGATTCCAAAATTCACGGCGCGTGATTGGATCGACCCCTGATGTTGGTTCATCGAGAAATAGCACTTCCGGATGGTGCATGTTGGCGCAGGCCAAACTCAAACGCTGTTTATAACCTAAAGGAAGCATTTCAGCAGACGTCGCAAGGTAATCGTGCAATCGAAAAATTTCGATCATCTCAGCGATAGCGTCTTGTTTTTTTTGATTTTGTAAATTGTAAACTCCGGCAAAAAAATCGAGGTTTTGCCGAACGCTCAAATTGCCATACATCGAAAACTTTTGCGCCATGTAGCCGATGCGCGAGCGCGCTTGACCTGGAGCTTTTTCTAGATCCAATCCATTCACCGATGCTTTGCCGCAAGTAGGGCGCAAAAGGCCGCACAGCATTTTAAATGTCGTAGTCTTGCCCGCTCCATTGGGCCCTAACAGTCCAAAAATTTCCCCTCGCGCCACCGAAATCGAAATCCCATCTACTGCCGTAAACGCGCCAAATTTTTTCGTTAATTTTTCAGCCAAAATCGGCAATTTGACTGCATCGCTCATCTTTGGCGAGCGATCGGCCAGCTCCGATTTCCCCCCGGGCCCCCCTCCCAAAATATCTACAAATGCATCCTCAAAACGAGGTTCGACACTTTGAGCCGCAACACTTGGCTGCATTTTTTTGTCGCGCATAACAATTCGCAAATCACGCCCGCGGATAACCCCATCTGCAACCTTGGGGTCATTGAGCAATTCAAACAGCAGTTTGCGCCGATCCCCCTCGATCTGAGTTATGGCAAATACCTGTCCGCGCATCTTTTCAGTTAAAACTTTTGGATCTCCGCTATAAAGCAGTTTGCCATCATTCAACAACAATACCGAATTGCACCTTTCCGCCTCATCGAGATAAGCCGTACTCCAAACCACGGAAATTCCCTCAGACACTAATGCATCGACCATTTTCCACAGCTCGCGCCTAGAAATCGGATCGACCCCGACACTCGGCTCATCGAGCAAAAGAAGAGCAGGCTTTTTAATGAGAGCGCATGCCAATCCCAATTTTTGTTTCATCCCCCCTGAGAGGTTTCCAGCAAGCCGATCCGTAAAATCCTTCAACCCGGTAAATCCCAACAGTTTTTCGCAAACAGCCTGTTTTTCCTCTCCGAGCACATTGCGCAAATCAGCATATAAATCTAGATTTTGTTGAACTGTAAGATCGTCATACAGACCGAACTTTTGCGGCATGTAGCCTGTGAGATAGTGAATCCATTCAGCATCTCGGATGGTATCGTATTGATTGATGCGAATCGAGCCGCCGCTTGGTTTGAGCAGCCCTGCCATCAATCGAATCAATGTGGTCTTTCCCGCTCCATCCGGCCCTACTAGCCCTACGATCTGTCCCTTGGGAATACGCGCATCGATCCGATCCAAAGCAAGCACAGTGCTGCCGGCAAATCGATGAGCCAGCCCTGTGATTTCAACCAGAGCTTCATCCATGTTTTTTAAATAGTTTGACCGTTACCGGCATTCCTTGAACCAATTCTCGGTCGGGATTGTCTACGTATACGCGCAATCTATACACTAGATCCGTTCGCAATTGCGCGGTTTCTACCGTTTTCGGCGTAAATTCCGAAACAGGAGAAATAAACCCAATCGTTCCCGAATAGACCTTGCCGTTTTTCACGTCCGTGAAGACCTTCGCCTCCATTCCGTAATAAACCTCGCCCAAATTCGGTTCATCGACAAACGCTCGGATCCATACAGGGGAGCTCACCGAAAGCGTATACACAGGATCGGCCGGGTTGACCACAGTCCCCGGCTCTCGAATTCGGGTTAAAATCACCCCATCGGTCGGCGCGTAGGCTCGAGTATAAGTCAAATTGTCTTTTGCCACCTGGATTGCAGCATTGGCCTGCGCTAAATTAGCAGCAAGCTGATCGCGGCTAGTTCTCATATTATCTAAATCTTCCTGAGAAACAGCCCCGCTCTCGATCAAGTCCAACCTGCGGCGCAGCAGCACCTCAGCATTTTCCAAATTGATTCGAATCGCCTCAGCAGCAGCCACAGCTTCTTTGAGCTGACTATCGTACGGAGTGTCATCAATCGAGCACATCAAAGTTCCCGCCGGGACTACATCCCCCTCTTCAAACACCAATTCCGTCACCTGGCCCGGCACCCGGAAGCCAATATCGACTTGGCGCACATCGACGTTGCCATAAAGAACAATCACATTGGGATCATCGCTATCCATCCAGGCCAAAGCAAGACCAAATCCGGCCGCCAAGGCAGAAAAAAGCGAAATTGAAATAAAGAGCCATCGTTTATGCATTCAATTCAGCACATAACGCCAAACGACAAAAATTACAAATGAGTTTTTTCATTAACTCTACGAACGTTCTAAATCTGTCACCTCTCCAGGAATGTACGCAACAGACACAATTTTACCATCATTGAATCTATAAGCCTTATACTCAGAAGAACCTAACGCTTCCAAAATCAGATACGGACAAAACGGAGAAGTAGATTCTCGAACGACATCTCCAACACCGTATGTTTGCCCGGATGAAAGTTGAGAACTATAGACGTGACCATCCCAATATTGAGGCGCCAAGTCTTTACCGGGAACGATCATCAATGCTTCCATAGCAGCCATTTGTTGATCCCTAGGAAAATGAGAAAAGCATAACGGGATACGCTGACTCAATAGCGTTTCGATCCCTTTCGCATATCGGGGGTCCACCGCCTTCCAAAAAGGCAAATGCGAAGCGGGAATAGCCTTTCTTAAGTTCTCCATTTTAATACGCGTATGTGTAGATGCTGTGAGCTGAATTGAAACGAGAGCGGTCACGCAACCTTTGACTCGAGCGATTAGCGAGTCATTAGCCTCGTTTAGCACCGTAGCCAACGCCCTGCCATTGTGCAATATAGTAACGCTAGACTCGTGTTGCTCAGCTGTGTAATCCTGCGGCAATTGTATCCCATGCACCATAAAGACCAACCCTATAATTATATAATAAAGATTTATATAAACATAATTATATAAAAAAAATAATATAATGTAAATTCAAATTATATCAATACACGCAATTACGGATGCTAGGTAGTTATTAAACAATTTGTTAAATTACAACTATAATTGAGACCGGGGATCAACAGTCAAGTCAGACAAAATTATCCCTTATATAACATGAAACAAGACTTAAATACGTTATAATTATATAATTAATGCAATGAACAACATGACCTCTACAATAGTTTCACACACTGGACCTGCGTCCAACTTACCGGCTCCTCTTAGTCATCCCGACAGATCCCATCATATTATTGATAGAATAGCCGCAGCAGCAATCAAATGTTTTTGTGCAATTGTCTGTTGTTTTTGTGCAATTGCCAGTTGGTCGTCTAATATCCCTATGAAATTAGACAACTGGGTGAGATGTAGACGTGTACAGCGCCTCGATCCCTCCCGCAACCAACTAACTGCTGCCTCAGATGTGCGTCGAAACACGCAATTACGAACCCTCGATCTCTCCTGCAACCGACTAACTGCTGCCCCAGATGTGAGTCACCACATACAATTACAGGCACTATTTCTCTCCCACAACCAACTAATCACTGCCCCAGATGTGAGTCAAAACACGCTATTACAGCACCTCTATCTCTTCCAGAACCGACTAACCGCTGCCCCAGATGTGAGTCAAAACACGCAATTACGAACCCTCATCCTCTCCAACAACCGACTCACCACTGCCCCAGATGTGAGTCAAAACACGCTATTACAAATCCTCGATCTCTCCGACAACCAACTAACTACACTTCCAGATTCCATCCTATCATTATCCGCTAATTGTACTGTTTATGCAGAAAACAACCGCTTTACACCGCAATATATCCAACAATTTACGGCAAGCCTACGCGCTCACAGATTGGCACATCCAGGCCAAGGACCAAGAGTTTGTTTGTCGATATATGATGAGGTAAGGCCTGTTGCTTCAAGATCTTCTTTAGAAAATCAAATCTGTTCTTGGTCAACAGAATTTGAAAACACTTACCCTCAGCAAAGCTGCCAAGAACTTTGGGGGAATCGTTCAAGAGGCGGAGAAAATACGCAGGCGCAGTTCGCTCCTTTACTCTCGCTTTCTCAAGAAAATCAAGAGATACTATCTGATTATTTAAGGCGATTGCGATCTACCCGAGATTATACAACACCTGGCCTGTCTCGAAATAATATCATTTTGCGCGTAGACAGGATGCTTCAACTAGCGAATCAAAACACTGCATTCAGAGATTTCATGCTCGCTTCAATTGCTGAAGGGCTAACAAGTTGTAACGATAGAGTACAAATCAGTTTCGATCGAATCGAAATCTTATGGCAATTTCATTTCAGACCTCTAAACAGAGACGAATATAGAGATCTAGCCATTCGAGCGCAGCGCTATGAAAGATTAATACAACACGCTCAGGAACAAGCTCAATCTCTCGGATTAGGAGATGAGATTGAGACGATTTTATATTACTTAATTCATTTGAAAAACGATCTTAACCTGCCGATTACAACAGAAGGCATGCTCTATGCAGGCATGTCTGGAGTCACTGAAGAGATGCTTGCAAACGCTAGACATCTTATTCAAACAATTTCAGATGAAGAGCTATTAAGGGAATCTCCTCATTGGGAACAACATCAACGAGAAGAACATTCAGCTCAAACTGAAAGCATAAATAATCAATACGGAATAATCCTTGAACATCTCGAAACATATTTCCATTTAGATTCGGATGAAAACAGAACGACATTTTTAACAGATCATCCAGAAATTCGAAACTATCTTGCTACAAATTACCCAGCTTCCGCTGCAAAAGTGCTCCTCGCAAGAACTGCGGCAATAGCAAGGATAGGAAGTGACGCAGAAAATCTCTAGCCCAAGCGACGATTTCATAAATCTAAAAGCGTCGAACGGAACGAGTTCTCTAATTGCGCTTCTAGTCAACACATTTTTTCTTCCTAAGCAGTTTTTTTCTAAATACATCGAGAGGCACTCCCTGGTTCTCTTCGGGGTCTTTTTTATGAGGATCATTATTATTGATTCCTCTGCCCCATTATAATGTTCGAAGCATAAAGCTAGACAATGTACAACTGACCCCGTTATATTGGAGATCATAAGATACTCCGTTTTTGGAGTAAGCCTTTTTTTTAGCCCATCTACACGACTCTCCTTAAAACGAAGCGCAATTACACTATGTATAGGCTCATTGCCTCAAATATTTGACAGTCCATTTAATTGCTTAAGTAGATATAATATGTCAGCCAAGTTGGAGCAACGCTCTTGGCAATTGGCTCATAACGCATACGAACAAGGATTTCTAATGTCAGTTCAAGCAGTTTCTAATGATCACATATTTGAGCAATGCCGCGCTGTAGTAACGCAAATTCGCCATACCGTAATCAATACAAGCGATCAAGAAATAATGCCTATCGATGCTTTTTTAATCCAATTAGCGACAGGCCGACTTTATCAAGCACAACAAGGTCTCAATCGCGTGCGTAAAGGCCACCAGATAACATTAGTCCGAACAGCTGCTGCAAATATATTACCATCCAATTGCACTATCGAAGCTTTTCATTATCTCATTGCTCGAATAGGGTATGGAAATTGCGCGGAAATGGCTGTACTAGCCTTATCAAAACTCTACCATCTCGGATGCACCCTCCTTTTAGGAGGGGTGAACCACAACGGCAGTAGCAGCCATCAATTTTTCATTCTATTTCCAAATCAAGAACGCCTGGAAGATACTCCCGCAAGCGACAATCTCATACAATTGATGCATTATTTACCTAGAAATCATCCCAATGCCCTTTTAATCGATCCATATTTTGATTTAGTATGCCGCGCCCAAGATCTCGCAAAAAATCCAGAAGGGCGAAAAATGATGGAGTATATGCGAACGCGCAACATTGCAATACCCAAAGTCTGGGGATTGCGAGCAAAACATTCTGACCACTTGCGCACCATTTTTCAAGAAGTGGAAGAATCTTTAGATCACTATAGACAACAGATCGATGTGTATCCTTCTCCCCCCAAAACACATGAAAATGCTATTTTAAATATTTTAATAACTGCAGAATTAGTGGTACTAGAACAGCGTTTTCACACATGCACTTGGAATTTTAAACAAGGTCTGCATACCCACATTATTGGGAGCTCCGAACAAGAAGCGAATATCATTGCCGCCATTGCAGATCTTCAATCGCGCGGCATAGAAGCTAGATCGCTACCGGCAAAAGAATCAACCTATTTTCTAGAAATCATCGATTCTCCTGCCGGAGCTATCCATCAAGTATACAACCAGACACCCGCATTGCGAGCTGCAATCGCCTCATTACTGGATAAATGAGTAAGTCCATGTTTGCCCCCCCTTACTCCAAAAGAATACGCTCGCGAACACGGCGCATTAAATCCACCATAAAGTGCAGATTGTGAATGGTTGCAAGAGCATATGCTGTCAGTTCATTTGCCTTAAACAAGTGATGCAAATAAGCCAAACTAAATTGTCTGCATGTACTGCATTCGCAATCATGCTCAATTGGCCCAAAGTGATTGGCATGCGCTAAACGGGAAATTTTCAACGGTCCTTCTTTAGTTAAAAGCATACCATGCCGGGCCGCGCGCGTCGGATAAGAGCTGTCAAACGTATCGACACCCAACGGAATACACATTTCCAAAGACTCTAAATCGCCAATACCGAGTAGATGATTTGGCTTATCTTCCGGCAATTGCGGATATAAAGCTTTCAGCATCTCGACCATTTCCGGTTTTGTTTTACCTAAAGAACCACCCACTGCATAACCATCAAAAGGCAAATTCGATAAATAATTGCAGCTATGTTTTCTCAACTCAGGATCTACACCACCGTGGACAACCGCATACATCGCCTGTCCCTGTCGATTTTTTAAATGTTCATCCAAAGAGCGCTTTTCCCAACGGTGCGTGCGCTCAAGAGATTTTTTCAGTTGCTCTGAACCGATATGATATGGTGGCAATTCATCAAAAGGAATGATAATATCAGCGCCCAAAGCCTTTTGAGCTTGTATAGAACTTTCGGGTGTCAATAACACTTTCGATCCATCGCGATAAGAACGAAATAATACACCATCTTCAGAAATTTTCAACACGTGCCCGTCATGTTTTTTAGCGCCTCGACTTTTCAATTCATCGGCCACAGAGCCATAAGCTAAAGAAAACACCTGAAAACCGCCCGAATCAGTAATGATCGGCTGTGTGCGATTGATGTACTTATGCAACCCCCCGGCCCGTTTTACAGTATCCACTCCCGGTTGCAAAAGCAAATGATACGTATTGCAAAACATCAGCTGCAGACCGATTTCATCTACCGTTCGATTGTCCAAGGCCTTTAAAGTGCCATTGGTACCTACTGCGACGAAATTCGGCGTATCGATGTGACCGTGCGGCGTATCGATACGACCGACACGGGCTCTGGATTTTTTAGAGCGATGAATGATTTGAAAGCCCCACTTAGACATTGACCCTCGCAAAACGGCGGCTAAATACAGTAAATGGCGCAAGGCAAGCAATCGTCACCCATTTCACACAAAGACTTACTAAAATCAGATCGAACATCGAAGAGACAATTCCATAGAGTCCTAAAAACGAAAACAAGCACGTATCGATGATTTGCGCCAGTCCTAAAGACATGAAAAAACGCAAAGCGAGATGCCCCCCCTCAAGCCTCATTCGCAACCAAGCAAAGACCCTCATATCTAGCTGTTGCACGAGATAATAAGATGCAATGGAAGCGAAAAAAATTCTTGGCGACGAAGTGAATATTGCATCAAAAGCTCCATGAGTATCATCAAAAGAGCTCGGCCGGTACAATAAATGAACTTGGGACATCAACGCGAAAAAAACCATGCATAAAAACGCCGCATGAGCCGCTTTTTTAGCCTCTTGCTTTCCATAATATTCCTGCAATAAACTCAAAGACAGCAAACTACCCACCGCATATACATCGCTGCAAGTCACCTGCAATCCAAATAAAACCATCTGCTTTACAACGAAAAGATTGGCCAGTACAGCCTCAAGCGAGATCAAAGCCGCCAGAGCAAATGAACCCAGCCTTAACGCCAAAAGAGAAAAAAAAGCAGCCAAAACAACATGAGCCAAAAAAAGCCATTCGTTCAGCAGAGAATCAAAAATAAATTGCATAACGGCATACTAGTATATACGAAACGCTAAATGGGGGCAATTCCCATTTGACCTCGCCAATCGCACATGTTATACTAAGCCAACACAAAAACATAGGATGCTATGCCGCTATTCTTAGTTGTTTTTTTATACGCCGCCTGGTCGAGCGTATTTGCCCTAGGAAAGTGGACTCTAGAGCATTCCCCTCCCCTGTTTTTGACTGCTTCCCGAATGCTATTTGCCGCAGTCATTTTGCTTACCTACTTAGCCATCCGCAACCGCGCTGCATTAAAAATTAATTTACGGCAGCTCATGGGTATCGCCCTTCTGGGCTTTCTCAATATTTATTTAGCCAATGCCCTTGAATTTTGGGGGCTGCATCAGATGAGCGCAGCCAAGACGTGTTTTTTCTATAGTCTAACCCCCTTTTTTACCGCCCTATTTTCCTACATCCATTTCAAAGAAAAAATGAACCGCCGCAAATGGCTGGGCATGGTGATAGGGTTTACCGGATTTATTCCCGTACTTTTGGGGCAAAAAGGTTCTGAAGAGCTTTTATCCAGCCTAACTTTTCTTTCATGGCCTGAGCTTGCTATCATAGGAGCGACCATTAGCGCCTCGTACGGCTGGATTTTGCTACGTCTGCTTGTGAAAAATCAAGAGACCTCATCCCTAATGGCCAATGGCTCCAGCATGCTCATTGGCGGAGCAATGGCGCTAGTACATTCAATCATTGTCGACACATGGCATCCCATACCTGTAGCTCTTGACCAAATAGCCCCCTTTGCGCAAGGCCTTCTGTTCATGACCTTGATTTCAAATATTTTATGCTACAATCTTTACGGCTATTTATTGACTCGTTTTACCGCGACGTTTGTTTCATTTATGGGATTATTGAGTCCTCTATTTGCCTCGCTTAACGCCTGGATCCTGTTAGGAGAAACGCCCTCTCCGATTATATTTCTCTCCACTGCCATCGTCTCAGCCGGTCTATGGCTGATTTACAGCGCAGAACTCAAGCAAGGGTACATTAGACAAACAGAAGAAAACGCGATAGCTACATAAACCCCGATCCTAGAAAAAGATCGGGGAGAAAATTACTTGCTATGAGCTTTAAGCCATACAAGTACTCGGTACGCTGCAGCAAGACCCACCGCAACATAAATAGCGCGAGTCAACATAGACGCCGCACCAAAGATCGAACCAATTACATTCATTTCAAATAGGCCCATCAAGCCTAATTCTAAACCGCCGACGACTAACAAAACAGCGACGACCATTTCTAAAGTATGTGCATTTTTCATGGGGGCTTACTCCTTATTTTAAGTCCCTAGTAACTCCCCTATACAATCATATCTCTCAATTTGTAAAAAGATTTTTTAGATTTTCATAGTGTCTTTCAAACGGAACGAATATATTCCAAACCCTCAAAATCACGCCGCTCCTTTATCCCATTATTCCAAACCGCTCAAAACCAACAACAAAAATAAAAAGTTTAAAATTATCTTTATATATATTTAAAGAATTCAATACAAATGGTAAAAAACACTATATTAATACCACTTAACATAAGGAAATACACATGTCTACATCACCCGTTTCCTCGACCTCACCTCAAGCAGCCACTCCGCGCGAAGGTAATGCCACTTCAGCTGCTGCGGTAGCGGCAGTGGCAGCTGCGGCAGCGCCTGCAACGGCTGCTACACGTGACTGTCTGGTGTGCGAATCACCTCTCCGCAAGATTGTTCATTTCCACAAGATTGTTCATTGCCCTACGGGCCATCCTGGTCATGATATTTGCCAAACTTGCTACAGTCGCATCTTAGCCGCGAATCACGGGCCCGCGGTTGCAAGCTGTCCGATGTGCCGCACGCCCTATCCGCCTGAAGATGCAGAAATGCAGAGAGAGTATGACAGGCAGTTGAGATTACCTCTAACGCAAATAAACCAGCAAACACGGCAGACTTCACAGGCGATACGTCGTTTCGAGGAGGCAACTCCATTTCTTTTACCTAGTAGCCATTTTATTCAAACGGCTGATTATATTCTCAACAACAAATCGTGGATATATTACAGATTAGATAGAGCAGTAGAGCGTTACTTAAACAGGAGTAATACTGACGAGATATTTCACAATAATCGATGGTTAGGTGGATCCGTATCGGAGTTTATATCTACACTTCAAACATATATTCAAGGTGACACAGGGATTCTAGTCGATAAAAAAACTATTTACAGATGCCTTATCTTAAGATTGAATAAAACATTAGAAAATATAGAAAACCCTACTTCCACATGCAAGATATTCTTACAACATTTGTTCCTGATATTAAACTTTTTAATGAGCGAATATGCCAATTTATTAAATGACGAGGACATACACGACAATTCCGCTAGACAAATAAACCTGAGATTCATTCCTCGTATGACGGCTGCACTAAATCAGTTCAGTTACACCAGAGAAACAGATCCTAGACCTCTCATAGCGCGAGGATACTAGCGCTTCAAATACTATTCGAGAGTGCTGGGAATGAAAGAGCTGGAGCAGTTGCCTATCATCGGTTTTTACCAAACCGATCAGGTAATTTCTCGACATATTGTACAAACATAATTCAAGCAGCACGAGCCCCGGCATTAGAGGGTCCGGAAATCGATTAATAAAAAAAAAGCCTAGTTAGATTACTCTAACTAGGCTTGGAATAAAACCCTGGCAGCTACCTACTCTCCCTACCTCTTGCGGTAAGTACCATCGGCGACGAGAGGCTTAACTTCTGAGTTCGGGAAGGGATCAGGTGTGGCCCTCTCTCTATTGCCACCAGGAAAAATCACAGGCAAATCAGCTTTTCAACTGACGCTACATTGCTACCTTGAATCGACGCTGAAAGTCAGCTGCGATTCCATTTCCCATTAGCCAATTCGGGATCAACTCCCAAACTCGCTAACAGGTGAAAAAAAAAGTCAAGTCGTTGGACCGATTAGTATTGGTTAGCTTAACGCATCGCTGCGCTTACACACCCAACCTATCAACCATGTAATCTTCATGGGGTCTCATTGGGATACCTTATCTTGAAGGAGGCTTGGCGTTTAGATGCTTTCAACGCTTATCCTTTCCGAACTTAGCTACCCGGCTATGCACTTGGCAATACAACCGGCACACCATCGGTTCGTTCACTTCGGTCCTCTCGTACTAGAAGCAACTCTTCTCAAGTATCCTACGCCCGCTACAGATAGGGACCAAACTGTCTCACGACGTTTTGAACCCAACTCGCGTACCGCTTTAATTGGCGAACAGCCAAACCCTTGGGACCTTCTCCAGCCCCAGGATGCGATGAGTCGACATCGAGGTGCCAAACCGCCACGTCGATATGAACTCTTGGTGGCGATAAGCCTGTTATCCCCGGAGTACCTTTTATCCGTTGAGCGACGGCGATTCCACTTTCAACCGCCGGATCACTAAACCCTACTTTCGTACCTGCTCGACTTGTTGGTCTTGCAGTCAACCTGCCTTATACTTTTACGCTCGATTCGCGATTACCAACCGCGATGAGGCAAGCTTTGGACTCCTCCGTTACTCTTTGGGAGGATACCGCCCCAGTAAAACTGCCCGTCTGACACTGTCCAGCCTCCAGTTTCATGGAGCACTGTTAGATTCTCAACTTGTTAAGACCAGTATTTCACCGTCGGATCCACTCTGCCTAACGACAGAGCTTCACTTCCTCCTGGCTATCCTACACATAACAAGTCAAGAGCCCATATCAGAGTACAGTAAAGGTTCACGGGGTCTTTCCGTCTTATAGCGGGTAAACAGCATCTTCACTGCTACTACAATTTCACCGAGTCTCTCGTTGAGACAGCGCCCAGATCGTTACACCATTCGTGCAGGTCGGAACTTACCCGACAAGGAATTTCGCTACCTTAGGACCGTTATAGTTACGGCCGCCATTCACCGGGGCTTTAATTCAACGCTTCGCCTTGCGGCTTACATCTCCTTTTGACCTTTCGGCATTGGGCAGGTATCACACCCTATACGTCGTCTTAGACGACTTGGCAGAGTGCTGTGTTTTTGTTAAACAGTCGCCTGGGCCCTTTCACTGCGGCTCTTTCTCGCGATGGATGTTCTCCACTACGAAAATGAGCGCCTCTTCTCCCGAAGTTACGAGGCTATTTTGCAGAGTTCCTTAACGTGAGTTCTCTCGCGCGCCTGAGAATCTTCTTCCCATCCACCTGTGTCGGTTTTGGTACGGTCACCATCGACAGCTAGAGGTTATTTCTTGAAAGTATCGCGCTACGTCATCGGTTCCTCAAAAGATTCCCCTTGGCGACTCTCTAATCTTACGCCGGCGGTTTTCCCTACCGGCCAATCTCGGAGCCTCACGGACTTCCAATCGTCCGCACGCTTAACTTACTTTGTCACCCCATCGCTATAGTCTTAGGTGGCGCAGGAATATTTAACCTGCTTCCCATCGCCTACGCGTTTCCGCCTGGACTTAGGGACCGGCTAACCCAGGGAAGACGAACTTTACCCTGGAAACCTTGGATTTTCGGCGAGAAGGATTTTCACCCTCTTTATCGTTTACTTATGCCATGCATATTCACTAGTATGCGCTCCAGCACTCCTTACAGTATACCTTCACTGCACATACTACGCTCTTCTACCGCTTGCGATTTCTCGCAAACCCGTGATTTCGGCTCTATCTTTGAGTCCCGGATATTATCGGCGCAAAGTCTCTCGATTGGTGAGCTGTTACGCACTCTTTAAATGATGGCTGCCTCTAAGCCAACATCCCAACTGTTTTAGAAACTTCACTTCCTTACCCACTTAAGATAGAATTTGGGGCCTTAATCGACGATCTGGGCTGTTCCCCTTTTGACTATGAAGCTTATCCCCCACAGTCTATTTCCCGGCATTCTCCTTAGTATTCGGAGTTTGGTTCCCTTTGGTAGGCCGGTAGGCCCCCGCGTGGATCCAGTGCTCTACCCCCAAGAAGATCTTAGGCCGAGACTAACCCTAAAGTTATTTCGAAGAGAACAAGATATTACCAAGTTTGATTGGCCTTTCACCCCTATCCACAGCTCATCCAAAACTTTTTCAACAGTTACTGGTTCGGTCCTCCACTAGGTGTTACCCCAGCTTCAACCTGGCCATGGATAGATCACTTGGTTTCGTGTTTACACCATATGACTAATCGCGCTTATCACACTCGCTTTCGCTGCGGCTCCACGACGTCGTCGCTTAACCTCGCCATATAGCGTAACTCGCTGGCTCATCATGCAAAAGGCACGCCGTTAGCCATTCCCCTAAAAGGGGCATAGGCCTCCGACCGTTTGTAAGCTGCTGGTTTCAGGTTCTATTTCACTCCTCTAACAGAGGTTCTTTTCACCTTTCCTTCGCAGTACTGGTTCACTATCGGTCATCGGTGAGTATTTAGCCTTGGAGGGCGGGCCCCCCTGATTCAGACCGGGTTTCACGTGTCCGGCCCTACTTAGGTACCAATCTATTCGCTTCTTCTTTTCGCGTACGGGGCTATCACCCTTTATCGCTCTACTTTCCAGAAGATTCTGCTAAGAATTTGCGAACTTTATGACTGGCCCTGCAACCCCTAGAGATAAATCTCTAGGTTTAGGCTCTTCCCGCTTCGCTCGCCGCTACTAAGGGAATCTCATTTTGATTTCTCTTCCTTCCGCTTACTAAGATGTTTCAATTCAGCGGGTGTCGCTTCCTAAGTCTATGTATTCAACTTCGGATAATGGAGGATTACTCCACTGGGTTTCCCCATTCGGATACTTCCGGGTCAATGCTTTTATCCAGCTCACCGAAACTTTTCGCAGGTTTACGCGTCCTTCTTCGCCTTCCGATGCCTAGGCATCCACCAACAGCCCTTACTAACTTAACACTAAATCTTCATTTAATGTTACCGCCACTTTCTTCAAGCGCCGACTCAATTTAGCAATGCTACAAAATTATTTTTTCGCATAAAAATGCTTTACGAATTACCACTCGATCTTTTACAGATCTTGTAATCATTCATGTTTACCTGTGATTCTATTGTCAAGACAGCATCGCTGTTTGACAGCAGAAAAAGAGAAAAGTGCAGTACACTTTAGAGCAGTCTCAACCTAAGACTGTAGATCCGAAAATCTACTGTGTGTCTTTAAAGGAGGTGATCCAGCCCCACCTTCCGATAGGGCTACCTTGTTACGACTTCATCCCAGTCATCGGCCTTACCTTAGGCACCTCTCCCCTTGCGGTTAAGTCAGTGACTTCGGGTAAAACCAACTCCCATGATGTGACGGGCGGTGTGTACAAGGCCCGGGAACGTATTCACGGCGTTGTTGCTGACACGCCATTACTAGCAATTCCAACTTCATGCAGGCGAGTTGCAGCCTGCAATCTGAACTGAGATCGCTTTTATAGGATTTGCTCCACCTCGCGGCTTCGCTGCCTTCTGTAGCGACCATTGTAGCACGTGTGTAGCCCTGGACATAAAGGCCATGCGGACTTGACGTCATCCTCACCTTCCTCCTAGTTAACCTAGGCAGTCTCGTTAGAGTTCCCGCCATTACGCGCTGGCAACTAACGATAAGGGTTGCGCTCGTTGCTGGACTTAACCAAACACCTCACGGCACGAGCTGACGACAGCCATGCAGCACCTATATAGAGACCCTTTCGGGAAATGCAATCTCTTGCATCGTCCTCTACATTTCGAGCCCAGGTAAGGTTCTTCGCGTTGCATCGAATTAAACCACATGCTCCACTGCTTGTGCGGGCCCCCGTCAATTCTTTTGAGTTTCACCCTTGCGAGCGTACTCCCCAGGCGGCATACTTAACGCGTTAGCTCCGATACTGGTGGGGTTGAGCCCTCCAACATCTAGTATGCACCGTTTAAGGCTAGGACTACCAGGGTATCTAATCCTGTTTGCTCCCCTAGCTTTCGCGCCTCAGCGTCAGTTATAGCACAGAAAACCGTCTTCACCACCGGTGTTCTTCCACATATCTACGCATTTCACCGCTACACGTGGAATTCCGTTTTCCCTCACTATCCTCTAGCCTGAAAGTTTCAAATGCAGCTCCGGGGTTGAGCCCCGGAATTTCACATCTGACTTTTCAGGCCGCCTACGCGCCCTTTACGCCCAGTAATTCCGATCAATGCTTGCACCCTCCGTATTACCGCAGCTGCTGGCACGGAGTTAGCCGGTGCTTCTTTACCAAGTACCATCAAATCATCCGAGTGTTATTCGGACTCTCTTGTTCCCTGGCGAAAGAGCTTTACAACCCGAAGGCCTTCTTCGCTCACACGGCGTCGCTTCGTCAGGCTTGCGCCCATTGCGAAAGATTCTCGACTGCAGCCTCCCGTAGGAGTCTGGGCAGTTCTCAGTCCCAGTGTTGGCGGTCAATCTCTCAATCCGCCTAGACGTCTTAGCCTTGGTGAGCTTTTACCTCACCAACTAGCTGATATCCCATAGACTCTTCTCTCACCGCGAGGTCTTTCGATCCCCCGCTTTAATCATCACAAGATGCCTTGTAAGACTTCATTCGGTATTAGCGGCCGTTTCCAGCCGTTATTCCAAGGTCAGAGGTAGATTACCTATGTATTACTAACCCTTGCGCCACTATATGGAGTTGCCCCCATATCGTGCGACTTGCATGCCTCATCCACGCCGTCAGCATTCGATCTGAACCAAGATCAAATTCTCAGAAAAAATTATATTTTGACGAGAGTGTCTCGCTTTCACGAGACCTCATTACAAACTCTACTTTTCCCGCACTTTTCTCTTCTTCTACTGTCAAGGAAGCTTCGGCAGCTCTTCGGCTACCGTCTTTTCGTTCTTTCTTTTCTTTTCAGTCTTTACTCGAAACGAAGCTAAGAACATACATGAAAGCCGATTTTTCAGGCAACGACTT
>JAJXVT010000016.1 GCA_021781995.1 bacterium
TTGGGTAAAAAGAGATGATAGGCGTAAATTTTCTCGCGAGGCGGAATCGAAAGTGTGGGAGATGCGCATGCCGTTCATGCACTCTTCTTGAAGGACATTTCCAGCTTTGTCTCGTAAGAGATAGGTGTGGGTAGCTCCATTGCAGTGGACTTTAGACAGGTCGTTTTCTATGTAGTCGTAAGTGATATCGCAGAGGGGAAGGTTAGTTTGAACTTTTCGACCCCATGTATCGTAGGTGTTGTTGACGGAGATGGATGGGGTAAATATTTCCTGTAGCAATCGTCCTTTTGCGTCGAAGGTGCGCTCGATGCCGTCAAAGGCCACAAGTTGTCCGAGTTTGTCGTGGCGCAGGGTGTGATTTACGGTGCAGTCGGAGGAAATAAGCGATATGAGGTGGCCGTATTCGTCGTAGGTATAAAAAAGTGTTGTACCGTCAGGCTTCACAGTTGTGGCAAGCGCTCCGCGAGAAGTGTAAGTGTGGCGAGTCGTTCTACCGTTATCTTCAATGAGGGTGCTAAGGCGGCTCCGAGCGTCGTATTGCCGGAGGGTTTGGATAGCACGCAATGAGCCGTCAGGCGCGTAAACGGAGTCTTTTTGAAAGATAAGCTGACCGTTTTTGTCGTAGCTTTTTTCAACGCTGCCAAGAGGGACTTGATTGGATTTTGCGACGGCGATGACTCGATTCATTGCATCGAATGTTTCTATGGTGGTAAGGCCCAGTGGATCGATGTGAGTTTTGGTGCCGAGCTGATCGTCGTAATGATAGGTGTCAGTGGCGCCGAGTGGATCTGTTTTGGAAATGAGGCGCTTTCTTTGATCAAACTGAAAACTGTAGCGGCCGAGCGCAATTTCGGCGATGCGGTTGTTCGCTTTATCGTATTGGTAAGAGGTGTCGCTATGAGCGCTCCACTGACGAGTGATTCTATCAAGTAGGTCATACTCGTAATGTAAGAGCTCGCCGTTTTCGGTTTTAGTTGCGATGCGTCCGAGGTTATCGTAGGAAAAGGTTGTGGTTTCGCCGTTTATTTCTTCAGCGATTTTACGCCCGTATTCATCGTAGGAGTAGGTGGTTTTATTACTTTCGGCGTCGGTTGTGGAAATGAGATGTGTGCCTTTATACTCAAATGCGGTGATGGCGTCGGCGGTGGTCTTTTTGATGAGATGATTGTAGGCGTCATATTCGTAGGTGCTCTCAATGCCAAGCGGATCGATGCTCTTTTGCAATTGGCCATCGTAGGAATAGATATATCGCTCGATAGCTCCGTCCGGATGGGTAATCTGCGTGGGTTTTCCAAAGGCGTTGACTTGAAAATGGGTTTGGTTTCCTTCGCCGTCGATTTTGAAAATTTCATTACCGGCTTCATCGTAGCTTATTTGATGGATAGCGCCATCGGGATAATGAGTTTGTATTCTGCGGCCGTGTGCGTCTACGATGTAATGAGTGCTGTAGCCTCTTTCATCGGTTTGGGCAATTAGATTGTGGCGCGTATCATAAGCATAGTGGGTAATTTGCCCTGCTTCATTTTTTTCGATGAGGCGGTTGGCATAGTCGTACTGAAGGGAGGTTTCTTTCTCCAATGTTTTGGAGTAGATGCAGTTGCCAAGGGCGTCGTAGCTGTAAATAGATTCTTGGCCGAGGGCATTGATTTCTTTGGTAACGCGTCCTTTTTCATCGTGCTCGGTGTGAGCGGCATAGCAAAATTTTCCTGCGGCGTCGTAGATATCGCGCTTTTTGACAAGACCGTCTTCGCCGTAGTGAAAGATGGTTTTTTTGCCGAGTTCTTCTACGCTTTGGGGCAAACCAAATAGGGGGCCGTCTTTAAAGGGCGTGATTTTTTTAACGAGTTTGGCAACGCCGTCATCGATTGTTTCTTGGATGAGGAGTAAATCTTCATCGTATTCATAGTTTGTGTGTACGTCTGCAATGCGAGCGGATCGGATGAGGTTGGTGTTGGGGATGTATTCCCAAGTGCTAACGATACCATTTTCTTCTTGGTAGGTGGGTAAATCGTTTTGGTATCGGGTCTTTTTGACGGCGCGCTCGCCGTCTATTCCAGAAAAGATCTCTTCTAAAACATTGCCGCGCTCATCGTAGAAAAACTCTCTTTTTGCTAAGAGCTTGCCATGGGCGTCTAGGAGCGCTTTGGAACGGATTTGGCTATCTTGCCACTCAAACCGTTCTTCTGAGTCAAGGGCATTTTCTCCAATAAACTTTTGGATCGAGGTAAGGCGAAAATCGCTGTTCCAAGTATAGGCGGTTTTATTGCCGGCAGCGTCGATGACCCATGAACGTTTTTGGTTGGGTTCATAAAAAAAGGTGTGCGTGACGATGAGATCGTCTGTTGGGCCAGCTCTTGAAGATAGGGTTTTGACTTTGGAATTTTCATACGCAATTTGGAGCTCTCGGCCGTTTGGCAGGCTGATCGAATTGAGCACGGGTTTGTTTTCGTGCATTTCATAATGAAATGTTTGATCGGGTAAGTTAGATGATTCGATCGTGTCTAAAACATAGCATTTATCTAGCGGCCTTTGTTTAAGGGTGAGCTTTTTATTAAAGCTTGCTTTTACCGTTGCAGGAGTGGATGGTGTTTTGGCGTTGAAATGAGAAATGTTGGCTTTGGCAAAGGATTTGGATCTGCAGCTTTTTGTCTCAATGGCGATGAGTTCGTCTTGATCGTTCCAGGTGTATTCAATTTTATTGCCGTTAGGCAAATTTTCGTTTTCTAATCTGTAAAAGCGGATGAGGTATCCTTTTCCGCCACCATAAGGAAGATCGACTTTTTTCTGGCTTTTAAGGGTGCGGTATTGCCGTTTTGCTCCATTGGCAGCGTAGAGGGTGAAGTATTTGTTTTTTTCGCCGATTTCTAGGTACTGGTTTTTGAGATTTGTGCGCGCTGAGATGCGGCCGCTTGCAGTGTTGGTAACTCCGGATTTGGTAGAGGGTAAAGAAACTACAAAGCGGTTATCTTTTTTGTGTCGGTAACAAACTGGAGTTCCGTTGGGTTCATTTACGGTGAAAAAGCCGCTGATCCAATGGGCGTTAAGGTGTGGGAGTTGATTGACATGACCGATGGAATGGACGTAGGCGCGCTGAAAGCGGATTGGTTCAGCTCCGGGTACCACGAGATCTTCTTCGAAAGTATAAAAATCACCAGTGATAACGCTCACGCCC
Source organism: bacterium (assembly GCA_021781995.1). Taxonomy (GTDB): domain Bacteria; phylum Chlamydiota; class Chlamydiia; order Chlamydiales; family SM23-39; genus CAITMJ01. The sequence goes on from JAJXVT010000016.1 coordinate 3,173, forward strand.
TCAACAAGAGTCGAAGGATCATTTTCAGTAACGATCGGATTCGCGCTCAGGGAAAAAAAGATCAAAAAAAGAGACAGGATTTTGAAAATCATTGAGCTCGCTCAGAAAATGTGGGGGGAATCTTAGAGCAAGCGCGTTAAATATAGCAAGTGGGAAAATCGAGCCTCTGCGCTAATCGAGTGTTTCGATATATTCTGCGTTTATGCTACGATGACGGGTATGATTAGCTTGCTTTACATTCTTTTATCGATTTTGGGCTTGAGCTTTCTCGTCTTCATCCATGAATATGGCCATTTTTGGGTAGCTCGCCGAGCAAAAATGAAAGTCGAGGCTTTTTCCATAGGCTTTGGCAAACCGATTTATAGTTGGGAAAAAGATGGCGTGAAATGGCAGATAGGGTGTCTTCCATTCGGCGGTTTTGTGAAAATTGCCGGCATGCAGAAAGAAGGAAGTCTTGAACCCTATGAAATTAAAGACGGATTTTATAGCAAAAGCCCCTGGCAGCGCATAAAAGTTGCTTTTGCAGGCCCTTTAGTCAACATCGCATTTGCATTTGCGGCGTTTACTGCACTGTGGCTGATGGGTGGCAGAATGCAGCCCTTTTTCGAGTTCACCCCAAGAATCGGTTGGGTCGATCCAAATTCTGATCTATATGCCAAAGGCGTTCGCCCAGGCGATGTGATTGAAGAGTATGACGGCCGCCCTTTTAGCGGATCTAAAGATTTACTCCTCCCGGCCGCATCCAATAAAAAACAGATTGGCATCTCCGGCTATAAGTTCGATTATATGACGGGACAAAAAGTGCCTTTTCATTATCAGCTTCCCACTTATTTAGATCCTCACAGCGGCAACTACGAATTGCATACAATTGGCATGATGCTGCCTGCGGGATATTTAATTTATCAACCCCCCGTTCCCTTTGGGTCCCCTATGTCGAGTAGCGGAATTGAACCGGGCGATCGGATCGTATGGGCCAATGGCAATCTACTGTTTTCTCAGCCGCAATTGACTTCTGTAATCAACGCGCCAACTGTTTTTCTAACTGTACAGAGAAACAACGAAATATTGCACGCCAATGTTCCTCGTGTGCATGTCGATGATTTGCAAATGAACGCCGGAGAAAAGGGCGAAATCGACGATTGGCGCCACGCAGCCGGAATGAATCAAGGTCGTTTGCAGGACGTAAATTTCATTCCTTACAATTTATCTTTAGATGGTCAAGTCTTAGGAAGAATAGACTTCCTCGATGAAACCCAGCAAACACGCGCTTTTGAGCTTTGCGAACGATGCGCTGATTTCAATCCGCTTGAGCTGGGCGATCGCATTGTCGCGGTGGGTGGATTGCCGGTATCTTCTTCTTACGAAATACTGCACGCTTTGCAAAAGCCTCATGCAGTATTGATTGTAGAGAGGGGAAAGGGGTTATTCGATCCAATTGCATGGCAGCAAGCCGATGCACAATTTGAATCGTTTCAGTCTGCTGATTTGCAAAAAATTGCATCGTCCATTGGGACGTCTCACGAAATTTCCTCTTCAGGGAATTTATACCTTCTCAACCCGGTGACCCCTATACCTTTTGGACAGTTTGGTGTAGAAGTGGCTCAAAAATTTGAAAATAAGAAAAAAGAAATTGAAGCACAGACAGATCTCAATAAACGCAACGCCGAATTAAAGGCGCTGCAAGCTTATGAAAATCAATTGATGCTGGGATTGAAACTCAAAGATCGCGATGTGATTTATAATCCTGGTCCCATCGATCAATTTGCTTTGGCGATTCAAGATATGGGGCGAACTCTTGGCGCGCTCGGCAAAGGCTCTTTAAATCCAAAGTTTATGTCGGGCCCTGTCGGTATCGTTGAGGCCGTACAGCGCAGCATGGATTCTGGTGTAAAAAATGCTCTGTTTTGGATGGCTGTGATCAGCTTGAATTTAGGTTTGGTAAACTTGCTTCCGATTCCCGTTCTCGATGGCGGCCACATCTGTTTTGCCGTGTTTGAGGCCATTACGAAACGCCAGCTGAAGGCAAAAACTATGGAGAGGCTGATCGTTCCGTTTGTCGGATTGATCATAGCTTTTTTTCTGTTTGTAACTTATCACGATATTCTTCGTTTGTGGAATCGAAACAATTAGTTGAGCCAATTGCAAAACTCATTTTCACATTAAAATCGCTATTCGGGTTGTTGTTCTTCTGATAATGGGATCGACAGAATGCACTCCTTGTTGAACAAGAATCAGCGTGGCTCAGGTGATTATTCGAACGGAACGAGTATATTTCCCGTTTTACTTTTCTTATATCTCCAGAGAATCCCTACTGGGGAGATCAGAAGGAGCAGGCCGGCAACTACTAGGAGAGAGTATGTTAATTTATTTTCGACCACGGCGTCGGGGGAAGGAAGGAGACTTACGAAAATAGTGATTGCACATCCTGCGAGTCCTGAGAAAATGGAAAAAGTACGCAATCCTTTGGGAATTTGATAACCGGAAGAGACGTTTCGTTTTAATTTCCAGGCCGCTGCGAACATAAACATGTACATGATCATGTAGAGACTGGTGCTGACCGCCATGAGAACCCAATAGTAAGCATTGATGCTTGGGACCGATTGGATAGCCAAACAAAGAAGACTCACTAAAACCGCTTGAACAATCATGATCCGGACGGGAACGTCATGCTGATTTTTTACAGAGAAATAATTAGGGAGAAATCCATGTTCTGCTGCTTGTAAAAGACCCTTGGCGGGAGATAAAAGCCAATTCACCGATCCTCCAGTGCTTCCAATCGCGATGAGAAAGGCCAAGACTGGGACTAAAAAAGAGAGATGGAAAACATCGCAAAAAGTCGTAAACGTTTGCATGATTCCCCCGATGAACTGAATCTCTTCCTTCGGGATCACCGCAGCGATCGAAAGAGAACCTAAAAGCAAAGTAGTGAGTAAAATGAAAACAGAATATCCGATTGCTTTTGGAAAATTCTTTTGAGGATTTTCAATATCGCCTACATGAACACCTGCTAACTCCATCCCTAAAAAAGAAGCCATGATTGAAACCAAGGCCGAACTGCTATCTAACCACTCAAAAGAAGAAAGCCGAACATTCCACGCAATAGCAACGGGATATCCCATCGCGACCCAGCCCACTCCGAGTAAAATCAGGAAAATCATCGGAAAAATCGTCCCAATTGATCCGCAAATGGAGTTGATCCTTGCAGAAATTTTAATTCCATTCAGATTAAATAGAGTCATTCCCCAAAAAAGAATCAACGACCCTAAGAGCAAAAACATTTTATTTTGCGCAAGATTTGGGTCGAGCAAATAAGCCCCCGTTCCAGCAATGAAAAGGAGCATCGTTGGATACCATACCATTGTATTGATCCATTGAAGCCATACAGTAAGCGCCCCCGCCCGATCTCCAAACGCATGTAACACCCAATAAAACACTCCTCCTTTATCCGGAAACCGAGAAGAAAACTCAGCCGAAATAAACGCCACCGGCAATAAAAAAAGAATCGTCGCTAAAAAAAAGAAAAAACATAAAGACCCTCCAAAAAAAGCACTCGTCGGCAAAGTACGGATGCTATCGATGGCAGAAACGATGAGCATGACTAAATAAAAAAGAGAAATCTTTTTCACTAGGAAAACAACTTTTTGAAGTTAGGGGTTTTTGCGGAATAAATTTTATCAAAGTTAATGGTAAAAAGACAAGAAGGAAGATCGATAGTAACGCCTTCTCAGAAGTTGCAAACTTGCGGGAATTTCTGATGCGGATGTATACTCGTTCCGTTCGAAAGCCCCTACGAAACGAAAACTTCAATTGAAAGCTCTCTCAAATCGAACAAAAAATTGAGGACAATATTGCATTTAATATTAACCTCAATTTTTTCTTCGATTTCAGAGGATTTGAATCAGTTTGCGTTTCGTAGGGGCTTTCGAACGTAACGAATATTAAACCCTTCTTTTTTTATTCAATTGAGGCTCATTTTATGAAAATGAACGCTGCACCTATAATGCACAAGATACAAGCTATCGATTCGCGAGGCTATAGTCGAGTGGTTCGATCTATTCTCAGCAAAAAACGCCAAAAGCTTTTTAAAATGTTGCCCTTGTTGCTTTTCTTTTGTTCCTGTTTTGTTCTTCCTGTACAAGCGTCAGCAATGAGTTGGGCGGGAAATGTTGACATTTCCATTGAGATCAATGTCACGACAGAAGATAGCGGTAACAACAATGGTAATGGCAATGGAAGTGCTTTAGAAAATGTTTCTCCATCTGATTCGAAATAGGAGGATATATGAAAATATTTAAGGAAAACCCTGTTTTATTGATTTGGATGCTCGTTTTGACTATAGGTTGTGCCTATTCTTTGTCTTCAATGAGGATGAATGTGAATGTTACATTGGATGTCCCGGAAGGGGCTAAGCTGAAGAAGGTAGAAACTAAAAAACATTCTTCGACTTCGATGTCTACGCCAGCAAGCAAATTACCTCTCTAGTAATAGCATTTGCATCGCCCATGTCTTGAAACATGGGCGGCTCTTAGAAGGTTGGCCCTTTATCTTTTCATTTTTGGCGGCAACATCCCTGGGTACAGAAGGCGTTGAGCCAGTTTGTCGTCAGTGCTTTGCTCTGCTTTTGCTCGCATTTCTACAGAATAGTCGGGCAAACAATCACCAACTAATTGCTCTGCTAGCGGAATATCAAATCCATGCAGCACTTCTTCTTCAAAAGGACTGGTCCACAAGGCGCTCAGTTCTCTCAATCGAATTTCTCGGATGGATTCTCGTCCCAATGCCACCCAACGAGTGTCGGGATTTGCTTGGATAGAGGCGCTCACTAATGCCGACAGAGCAGCTGTAAATTGCGGCTGTAAAGACCTTTGGCTTTCGGCTGTAGTATCTAAATCGGTTTGTATGTTCTTATTGATTACTTGGAACGCAAGGTATTGGCGAGCGAAGTGTTTTGCTAATCCTTCATCGTTAATCGCCCTTACATAAGCTGCGGTGGTTTTGCAGTGTTGTTCGCCCGTTCGTAAGTATTCGATAGATGGAGCGAGCCTGGCTAAGACCAATTGAGAGGTTTTATGTGCAGTGAGCAACGTTTTATATTGAGCTGACCATTGAGTAATCTCCTCTGAAGTGATAGCCCCTGTTTTTCTCAATGAATCCACTCTTTGCTCAGGTGATGCAGTAGATGTAACCGAGGCAGAATCTAGGCGCTCGCTGATTTGTCTATGCAAACCGGTTAGTTCGTCTTTTGCTTGACCTAGCTGTCTCAGCACTTCAGTCATTGCAGTTCTGACTTTCGTGTATACTGGGCTATAGCTCAACTTGGCCATAGGCGCTGCAGCAGCAGCTGCAGCCGCTGCGGCTGTAGATACGGGTGTAACTGACATGGTTGTTCTCCTTTTTTAATTGCAAAACTCATTTTTTTTTGGGTTTGCTTCTTGCAGAAGCTTCTACAGCTGGAGCAAGAGCCGCTGCAGGCAGCTCATGTTCTTCTTGCTTGCTGTCCGGTATAACTTCGATCGGTTCTTCCGCGGCTGCGGCAGCGCTTGCATAGGGACTTTCCATAACCTCTGTTGTTGATTCCTTGTCAAAATGAGGGTGAGAAAGAACTCCCAGATCAAACGCAGCGGATCGTGCGGCTCTATAAGCATCCAGAAAACGCTTTGACACATCAGCGCTTAAAGTTCTGCTGATGACTATTCCCTGTGACCATTCTGATGGGATCAAGATTGTTTTTGTCCACCAGTTGGATACTACCGTTGCCCCTTTCCAAGCTCCCCACCAAACTGAGCTTGTTTGTTGCTGCGCTACTAAATCGCTAACTAAGCTGCCTAGTCGATATTTCAATGCATTTGAATGTTCTGAAAATGTCTTTTTCAAAGGGACGAGTTGCTCATGTTTGTCAATCAACTGTTCACGCGCAGTTTTTGCTTTTTCGATCTCTGCAAAGGGGTCTTTCGAAGTGCAGTTGCGAATAATGTCAGCCTCTTCATCTTCGTCTAAAGGCAAGGCAGCGCAGTAAATGAGTACGTTTTGAAAAATGCGATCCACGCGATCTACTAAATTGATCTCACGCGCTGTTGCGCCATATACAGTAAGACCCTCGTCTAAGGTTTTTCGGCGAACGGAGTCTTCTACGATTTCACCAGATGCTAAACGAGTATGAAGGGTGGTAAATGCATCTCTTGCGCTGGCAATATTTGCGATCGCTGTTTTAATGCGCTCGATGGCCTGGGAATGTATGAGTTGCATTTGTTCTGCTGCATCTATTGCTGTCGGAGGGTGATGGCGGATTCGAAGCGTAGGGACTGACATGAAAACCTCATTGAGTTATGCCGTTTGGACAGTTGAAAATCTGCTGTTTTTACAGGCAGGGCAGCTGTTCCAATCAGAACCTCTTATTGAAATGTTTTTAACACAACGACAGGAATTTCTTTAAGAATTAAATTTTTGGCTAAGCTGGCGTTGCACGATGCTGTTTTTATTGACTTTTTGATAATTAATGTTGTTTATGATTAATTATTAATTATGAGAAACGATTGGTTTGTTTTATTAAATTGTCTGTTTTTGCATTTGTTACTGCTATGTTTTTTGGTGGCGCATATTATACACCGTCAACTACTTATGATTTTTCTAGTGTGTTAGCAGAAAATGATAATGTGGTCGATTATCAGGTGCGTGAAGGAAAGTTTGCAGTGATCGTCGTGCGCGAAAATGGCATGAGCAAGGATCAAGCCCGCAAAATCGCTTTGCAGCGCGCCGCCCAAATTACGACAGAGCGAGGATCTAGATATTTTCAAGTCGATGCGGAAAGTGAGACTTCGGTGATTCAGTCAGGAAGCGACGCCAATCCTTTTTACGGAAACATGTACCAAGAGTTGATCATTGAAAAAGATTTTGGCAAGCAAGAGATAGAGCGAAAAAATAACGCAAAAACACAAACTATTCCAGCTTTAAGGGTTGTGTTTAGTATTGTGCCGGAGAAAAGTGGGTTGAAAACATTGGATGCCTGCGATTACTCAGAGTGTTCGGGGTAAAAAAACTCCCGGCGTACTGCCGGGAGCTTGTCGGTAGGCTTATTCGTCTTTATCGACGATTTCTACTTCCGCTTCTTCCACATCGTTTTTGGGAGCCGATGCTTGCGGTCCGTTGGCTGCAGGTTCTGCATTGGGTTGGGCGCCGGCTTTTGAGAGCTCTTCGCCAATTTTTTGCATATGCTCTTGCAGCTCGGCGGTTTTTGCTTTAATCAGAGCTGTGTCTTGCCCTTCTAAAGCTTTTTTTACCGCATCGATTTTGCCTTGAACTTCAGAGGCGATTGCAGCAGGGAGCTTGTCTTTGTATTCCGTAATGGATTTTTGCGCCCTGAATGCCAACGCATCCGCTTCATTGCGCACTTCGACAGAGGCTTTGCGCTCTTTGTCTTCTGCTGCATGAAGTTCGGCTTCTTTGATTTTGCGCTGAATCTCTTCATCGGTAAGACCGGATTTCGCTTCAATTTTAATTTTCTGCTCTTTTCCGGACTGTTTGTCTTTGGCCGATACATGGAGGATTCCGTCTGCGTCGATATCGAAGCACACTTCGATTTGCGGAACGCCGCGCGGCGCTGGAGGAATGTCGCTCAAATCAAAGCGGCCGATTTCCTTGTTGTCTTTTGCCATGGGGCGCTCTCCTTGGAGAACGACAATGGTGACAGCGGGTTGATTGTCGGTCGCAGTTGAGAAGACTTGTTTTTTTTGCGATGGAATCGTCGTATTGCGCTCGATTAAAGGAGTCAATACTCCGCCCATTGTTTCGATACCAAGGGTTAGAGGAACGACATCGAGAAGGAGGATATCTTTGACATCTCCGCCGATGATTCCGCCCTGGATTGCAGCGCCGATAGCCACCGCTTCATCAGGGTTGACCCCTTTGTGAGGTTCGCGCCCGAAAATTTCTTTTACTTTTTGCTGCACCGCCGGCATACGAGTCATGCCGCCGACGAGGATGACATCACCGATGCTCTCTTTTGCAAGCCCAGCATCTCTGAGCGCTTTCACGCATGGCTCAGCCGTGCGTTCAATGAGGTTGTGGCAGAGCGATTCGAGCTTAGAGCGGGTGAGTGTCAAGCTCAAGTGTTTTGGGCCGGTCGCATCCATTGTGATGAACGGTTGGTTGATCTCGGTGCTTGCAACGCCGGATAGCTCGATTTTGGCTTTTTCTGCCGCATCGCGCAATCTTTGCAGCGCCATTTTATCTTTTGACAGATCGATGCCGTGTTCTTTTTTGAACTCCTCAAGGATCCAGTGCATGATGACTTGGTCAAAATCATCGCCGCCGAGGTGAGTGTCGCCATTGGTTGCGAGCACTTCAAAAACGCCGTCGCCGATTTCAAGAATAGAGATATCAAAAGTACCGCCGCCGAGGTCGTACACTGCGATTTTTTTGTCGGTATGGACTTTGTCTAATCCATACGCCAAAGCAGCCGCCGTAGGCTCTGGAATGATGCGTTTGACATCGAGTCCGGCAATTTTTCCGGCGTCTTTTGTCGATTGACGCTGCGAATCGTTGAAATAAGCAGGAACTGTGATGACAGCTTCGGTGATTTTTTCGCCGAGATAGCTCTCTGCGGTTTCTTTCATTTTAATAAGGATTTGCGCAGCAGCTTCTTCCGGGGAGACTAACTTGCCCTCGACTTCGAAGACCGCATCGCCATTGGCATTTCTTGTCACTTTATAAGGGACCATCGACGCTTCCGAGCCGATTTCATCGTATTTGCGGCCGATGAAGCGCTTAGTCGAATAAAGCGTTTTTTCAGGATGAGTGATCGCTTGGCGTTTTGCAGGTACTCCGACCAGTCTCTCGCTGCCTTTATAAGCGACGATCGACGGCGTTGTGCGCGCCCCTTCCGCGTTCGCGATTACAACGGTGTTGCCGCCTTCCATAATAGCGACGCATGAATTTGTCGTACCGAGATCGATACCAATGATTTTCTTTTTTTTAGACATGGTCTTCTTCTTTGTTTTGTGGGTTAATTTTTTGCTCGCTCTCATCTAAGCGGATCGCTTTGGCCACCTTGACTCTGGCCGGTCGGATCACGCGCTCTCCGCTTTTGTAGCCTTTGGTAAACTCTTCTAAAATCGTGCCCTCTGGGCATTGATCAGTTTCTTCCATTTCCACCGCTTCATGGCTCGCCGGATTGAATGGCGCTCCGAGCGATGTAAATGAAACAACCCCGCTGTTGGCCAGCGCATCTTTAAATTGCGTTAAGATCATTTGAAATCCAACAGCCCAATTTTTTACTTCCGCTCCCGCACTATCGGCAAATCGCAGCGCATTTTCAAAATTATCGATTACCGGAATAAATTCGGCGATCGCCTGATCGATTCCGAAGCGGACGATCTCTTGCTTTTCCTTTTGCATGCGCCGCGTCATGTTTTGCATTTCCGCCAGAGCGCGGAAGTATTTGTCTTTAAAATCCTCTGGAGGCTCTGCAGCCTCTGGGGGCGTTTGTTCTTCGCTCATTCGATTAGGGCCTTTGTTGTAGAACTGATATGTTGATTTTCCGTTGGTTGTCGGAAAGATATTTTAAATTTGTACACACTTTGCGTCAGTTTTTTACTCAATTCTTCGCTGAAATGGCGCATGAGCCCAAAGATGTTTTTGTAAGGCAAGCGCGTCGGGCCGAGAATGGCGACAGCGCCGGCAATGGTTTGGTTGATTCGATAAGGGATTGCGATCACTGCGCAGTCAGAATCTTTGGGAATATGCGGGCATAGCTCATCTCCGATCCAGCACGACAATTCACCTTTGTGGCAATTTTGTCTAAGCAGCGCTCGCATGTGAGCGTCATTTTCTAAAAGGCAAAGAGAATGAGAAAGCGCAGCCGCATCGTTGAATTCGTGATAAGAAAGCAAGTTGGATAATCCCGAGCGAAGAATATCTTCGACCGAAAAATTTGCGTAGCCCACTACATGGCGCACCATGACTTCATTATAAATTTTCTGCGCAGCCTTCGCCTCCGTTTCTCTGTTAAATAAAGGTTTTTCGCCCTTATTCAATCTCCACAGAAAATACTCTTCGGCGCTGCGTAAAAAAGCGATGTCGATCGGGCGGTCTACGTAAATAGTTTCGGTATGAATGAGGCCAAAATCAGAAATGAGGACCGATAGAATTTTTTCCGCATCGAGCTGCACGAGCTTGACATCTTGGATAAAATCCTGGTCAAAGCGCGGAGTGGAGATAAAAACTGCGCACTTAGACTGTTCGGCAAGCAGTTCAGCCGCCTGGTGAATAGAAGCGGCGATTTCTCGAGACTCTTTGGAGAAAATATTTAAAAGAGCCTTTTCCTGTTCGCTATCCAATAAACCACAGTGGATATGATGGTCGGCGTAGAGGCGGAACGCCTTTGCCGTAGGGGTTCTTCCTCCGGATGAATGCTGCTGCTTTAGATACTGCTCTTTTTCCATTTTGCTAAAATAATTGCGAATTGTCGCAGAGCTAAGCGACTCAAAGCCGTGTTCTTGCAGCGTTTGCGAACCGATAGGCTTTCCCGTTTTCAGATACAGTTCGACCAGGCCGAGGAGAACGGCTTGCTCGCGATCTGTCTTAGGCAGTTTCTTTTGAGGCAGTGGTTTGTACATATTGGCTTTCATTGTAGCACGAGGGCTGCTCTGAGCGCAATATTTTTTTAGCAGTCAAAGGTCTTGATTGCTGGATTGTTACGTTAAACTATTGTTTGTTAACAACTTGAGATAAAATATCAACGATGGTGGGAGCCCACTGCAGGCCGCGTTTATACACCAATTCCGAGGCGAGGTGAGCGGCTATCACCGCCTTTTTATGGATGTCGGGCATGTTTAAGATCCGATCTGCATACCGCTCGACAAGCAGCGGAGGACAGTAGGCAAATAAACTTTGAATCAACGGGTCGTTGCGATCTGAACTTAAAGAGCAAGGTTCCAAATAGTCGAGAATTTGGTACTTATATAGATTGATGCGCTCGGAGATTTGATCGGAAAGATCAGTTAAAAAAATCTGCGACTGTGCGTAAGTTTCGAGCAGCAAATTTGCCTCATTGAGACATTGCGTGCGGATGATTTCCAGAACTTGTTTCACGTAAGCATTTTTTTCTTTTAAAAATTCTTCCTCCGTTAAGCAAAGACTTGCCAAGACCTCAAACGAAGAGCACGTCACTCCGCCCTTATTGCAAGAGCTATCCTTTAAAACAAGAACTCCGAGTTTTTCTAAAGCGCGCCGCGCCGCCGGTGTGAGATATAGATTGGCCCCCTCGATAATCGCCCGTGCGGTCGGCTGAGAGGTCTTGTCTAAAAAGGTTTGGTAATTTGCTTCATTGAGCGTGCGAGGACGCCCTCCGCAAGGCATGAAAATATCGGCCGGAGTTTCATGGACGTTGCTTCGAAACAAGTGATTCATCTCATTGCCTGAGAGCCATGTTTGAGTGAGTTTTCCATTGATTTTGCTCCAACAAAGAGTTTGTTGAGCGTAGGCGCTTTGTTCTTTTTTGGTTTGCAAGTCGAGTAAAATACCACCATCATGCAGTTTTTCCGGCGGATAGGCTCGGATAGGCAGCCCCTCTTTGAAGAGTTTGAGCATTTCTTTCCAATCGAGACCCTTTGCATCGCGAATGGTTCCCGAGACATCGGTGAGTGCGACGAGTTTTGCAGTGTTGGGGTATTGCGTTGCCAGGAGGTGGATCTCATTGCCGGCGACATCGCCATCGGGACCCCCTGAAATTTTGACCGTAAAAGAGGTTTTGTTTGGATCGATACCCAGATAATGCAAAGTTTGCTGCAAATAAACATGAACCCCGAAAGAAGTAACCCCGTATTCTTTGTGGTTGATTCCTGCGCCCGGTTTGCTGCTCATAAACGATCTGCCCGGCCTATAATGCAGCCGTTCCGCGTAATCTGCGATCCAAACGATCATATCGTTGAGCATATTTTCGTCAGGACCCAAATAAATATATTCCGGACGTTTATAATAATCGACGATGTGTTTGTCTTTTAAAGTACCGTCAGAATGGCAATCGATGAGAGCCATGAAAGCCTGGATAAACGAGCGCTGCGAAGCAAAGAGATAAGCCTTTTTGTGTTCGCGCCGGTAAATTTTTTGTTTTTCGGCGATCATTTCTTCAGACAAGCCGTCGAGTTGCAGATCCTGAATGAAGATTTGTTCCTCTTGAGAAAAAACGTCAAATGGCGCGAGCAATATCGCCGTTTTGGCTCCCCCTTCGGGAATGTCTTTATTTTTTTTATGCTGCGTGTAAGCGAGATTGTAAGCTTCTGAAAAAATATTTCCCCGTTCGTGAAAATAATTTTCCCATTTTTCCGGAATTACAGTTCGCACACCGCCGCGAGCTAAATCCTTGAATCGGATATTGAAGCCGATGAAGTGCATGCCGCGGATGAAGAAAATCGCATAAGGCAGCGCGGGGAATTTATCCCTTCTGTCGAAGGGGAGCTGGTCGAGATAAGCTGGATCTAACCGAAAAGAAAACGCGCTTTTATTCGTTTGGTAAAAGTTGGTTTTCAGCGTGTAATCAATGCAATAAAGAGCTTGGCGTAAAATGTTTTTGCGGCGCAAATCATAAACTGCCTGTCCCGTATCTAACTTATCCACAAGCGAAGAAAATTCCTCAGCGATTTGTTTAAATGCAGAAATATTTGGCGCGGACGGATTGAATTTCGCCTCGAACGCTTTACAAAGCAAGACCGTGAGTTCAGGGTGGCGGCAAAGCCCTTCTTGTACATGGTCGAACGAATAAAGATTCGGGTCGGCATAAACAAGCGCTTGATGGACAAACGAGCCCAGGTTCCGAACAATGTGAGCTTGATTGCCGCTCAAAAGATTTGGCTTCACAAACGTTTCATGAATTATGTCATCGGTGTTGAAATATTTCAGAAGACTGAGTTCTTGTAATAGATCGTCGAGATTTGTTTGCTCGTTAGCGGCGTTGTTATTTTGGCCATGTAAACCCACGCACAGCAGCAATATCGCATCCGGGGCGAATGGATCAGTGTAGGCAGTTAGCGCTTTTTGCATAGTAAGTCCATGAGAATAAATGACTTGTGCAAGCCTGTACAAAAAGCCTGCGGTGGGGACGTTTTTCCAAGCAAACAAGATCTGCGCAGAAGGGGAGTGCGTTTGTTTCCAATCATCTAAAGTACGGATTGCAAATTGACATTCATCGCTTTGCTGCGCGCGTGCAAACAAATCAATTGCGATGGCCAATCTCTCATTGGACATTGAGTGAGCAAAACGGCGTGGAATGACTGTCAATAGCTGCTCGAAGATATGCGGCGTGATGTCAGAGTTGCGCTCTAGGACAAGAGAGTAGAGCTGCCTTTTTTGTTCATCCAAGAGATGCAAATGTTCTTGAGAAGACTCTCGAAAATAAAGAAGGGCGACCCGAAGCAACCGGTCGCCCTCGCCCAAAGGAGGCTCGTTAGAAACAAAAGTACGGTAGCAGAAAATTTTGTGCCGGCCGTATTTTTTCAAAACCTTTAAATCCCCATCCGCTCCATCGAGACATAGTACGATAGCCATATGTTTTAAATGGATTTGAGAAAAGCGATCTTGCATCTCAAAGCTCATGAGATTGCGAGCAATTAGCCTATGCGTTTCTAAATCAGTCTCTTCCAAAAAATTGGGCGGCATGTGCAACTCAAGCCAACGCAGCGCCTTTTCAAATTGCGCCGATTCGCGATCGACCGTTTCTTTTAAAGCTTCCGAAGGGCGGGATCGTTTTTTTGAGTAAGTCATAATTTTGGCATGTACTCGAAATCGGGATAAGGGTCAATCCCATAAAATTCCACATTCTCGATTCGTCAATTCTTTCACAATCAATTGATTTTTTTATGTATAAATGATAAAATTGCCATTAGAAGATATTTAATTGGTGTAGTATGAGTAATATTACAAATGTAGATGTTATGCGTGCATGGGCTGATTTGCAGCAATATGCACAGACCCCGTGCACATCAGAGGTTTCTCCGGATCGATTAGCTGCTGTCATGAGTTATCTTGCAGATCGCGCCTTAATCAATCTTTTAGCTGCCGGTTTGTCGAATATGGGGACAGTATCCCATGCGGCGCTGGCCCTCCCGCCACACGTGCAGTCCCTGGCTGATAAAGTCTCAGCTATTGGGGCAGTTGCAAAACTCCAGCCCGCCTCAAAAGGGTGACGTTGCTGGGCGCTCGAGTTTTTCAACTACCTCTCATATTAAATGCAATATTGTCCTCAATTTTTTGTTCGATTTGAGAGAGCTTTCAATTGAAGTTTTCGTAGGGGCTTTCGAACGGAACGGGTATATTTCATGCTAGTTTTTTTAATCAAAAAATGGTATATTCACAAATGTATTTATTTAAAAGTTTTATTTTTTTGTAAAATAATTGGAATTATAGATTGATCTAATTTCGGGTTTCATTTATTGTAGTAGCAAAAAAATACGAGAAGATGTGATGTGGGGTAAACTCAGCGCCACTGCTGGTTGGTTTGGTTCGGTGATTGCAAAGCATGTATTTGCAAATCACTCCTCCACCTTAAGCGATATGGCAGAAGGATCAACGCGTCCTTTAGGACGCGCAGCTGCGTACAGCACAGGTCGGTTATGCGACTCTTTCGATTCTAGTGTGGATAAAGTATTAAGAGTTGGTGCGCCTGCTTGTAGTCGATTTAGTGAAACATTGCGTGTTACGGGACAAATTGCAATTGGTGTAGCAGGAACGATAGCCTTATCGCAATATTGCATAGCCACTTCTCAGGATGGGGATGTCATTGATCGCTTGGCTCATATTACCGCGAAAGCGGCTTTAACAACTTTGATGTGTGTTATGGCAGTTCGCACGGTGAGAACGATGAACTTGCGTTCTAGCGCAATGCCCAGAGCAGCTTCGGCTCCGAACATATCAGTGTCTATAGACCCTCTTTCTGCAGATGAGATACAAGAGCAGTTATTCAAAGCGGCATATCTAGGTGATTGTGAACAAATTGCGCAGTTACAGCGACAAGGTGTTCCACTGGAACTGCAAGATGACTTAGGCAGATCTGCTGTACATTATGCTGCAATAGGGCTGCAACGGCAAGCCCTCGAGCAATTATGGCTTTTAGGATGTAATTTGCATCTCGCAGACAATAAGGGAAATCTGCCCTTGTATTATATCAAGATTGAAGAGCCGTAACCAATATTTGGAGAATTGGATAGGGCTTATGCAGCAGCAGCAAATGTAAATGTTTTTATCAGTGAGGATCGTTGGTGTATCGATGCAGAGGCCGATCAACGCCTATTTTGGGGCTATAGAGTGTGGTCGGGGCAAAACGAGCGGCTGGCTGGTGAAATAAGAGAAGAAAATCAGGAGAGGGTGTAAATTATGTCTGTTCCAAGCTCTACAATAAATAACCGTTCGCTTATGAGAGCGGCACCTGCAGCTGCCGTTTCCAACGCATCGATGTTAGATGAAGCTGCATTGCGCGCGCAGTCCAGCTCGTTTGTAGCTTTACAAGCGGTAACAGCAGGCAGCGAAGTGCCGGCAGCTGCATTGCAAGAGCGCCTTATCACATATGAAATCGTAAACAGCGACATGTACTTCGATCGAACATTCCAGCCAACAGATGTAGATGCATGGGTAGATGCTCCAAGAAGGCGTTTTCGCGTGCCCAAGCTGGCTTTGAACGATTATTTATGCCGCATTGATAGTCGCTACTACCATGGTAATGAAATCTCTACGCTAGCTGGCGCAGAAGATTGCGGAGGTTTTACGCAAATCGCATTGCCCCTTACAGTGGATCCGAAATTACAAGAATCGCAAGGTTGGATCGCAGATTGGCTCTTCTCGTCGCAGCGCATGCTGAGTTATTCGAGTCAGATATGTAAAGGTCCTGAATCATCTCAGCTAATAGTTGACCATTCGAGCTGCTTTCCAAAAGATGAACAAGGACGTATACGAGAAGATGTATTGCTAGCATTGCGACAAAGATCTTTGGATCAATCAGTCGAGCGATTACAGCGATTAAACTGTTTTCAAGAGGTCTTTGTTGCAGATAATGCTTTTATGGACAGACATTTTCCGCGATTTCGCGATCGGTTTCATGTAATTATTTGCCGTTATTTTGACGATCCTGATCCAGTTGCGGGGCTTAAATGGCACTCATACTGTAACCCTACTGAGTTATGGACGACAAGAGAGATAAGATCAGAGTCGTCTTTATTAGAAGGCACGACTAAACGCGTTGTAAGCACAGTGCGTCATCTTCGTGCATTTTGGAATGAGCTCAATTCATCGTTGCCGAGTGTGGATGCAGCATCTGCGGCAGCAGCCCCAGCTCAAATTGAAGAAATTCATGATTCCGATGACGTTCCTGCAACGCCGAATGCTGCTGAGTCAGCGGGCGCACCTGATGGCAACGAGCCTCATTTCCAACGATTGCCAGTACCCTCGCGCAGCGCTGGAGAATCTAGAGCACAACGTTTTTTTTTGCAATCTTACGGGCCTTCTGCCTACTGCCAAAGATGATGAGCAAAATTAGCTGGCTTTGGGAGTACTGTATGAGCCGGCTACGAAGATAGATTTCGTTTGAAAATGGGCGTAAAAATGTTTCAATAGACATGAGTCAGTTCTCTAATTACGCGCAATTAGAGAACTACCTCTCATATTAAATGCAATATTGTCCTCAATTTTTTGTTCGATTTGAGAGAGCTTTCAATTGAAGTTTTCGTAGGGGCTTTCGAACGGAACGGGTATATTTCCTGCTTACCGCTAAATCGCCGAATCAGATATTTTTTTTAAAATTTCAGCACCATCAGAATCACACCAATAGATATAACTTTCTGCATCGTATGCTCCGATCATAATAAATATGGCATTTTTACATATTATTTCGATATATGACTTATCTATTTCTTTTTCATGGTTCAAATCTCCCTTATAAACAACGCACAATGAATGCCAAATTGCACTAGAGTAATAAAGACACTTTGATACAATCTCTTGATTCGCACCAAAATGTATTTGATAATATACTTCTTCCTGAAAATGAACCCCATTAGATTGATATAAATCGTCATTTCTCATGCTGTGTATATCGGAATTAAAATCATCAAAAACGCAACTTAATAATGGACTTGAATTAATTATTTTATATAATTTGAAGCTAATCTCTTTTCTCAAGCTGGATGTTTTTCCACCCGTACTAAAATCGTGAATTTTTTCAAAAGGTGTGTTTGTTGGTAAAAATGCATGAAAAGTCCCCAATTTTATTTGCAATACTTCCAATACAACATTGGATAGTTCATTCACTTGCGATAAGTTTTCTTTAAAAAAAGCAAAGGCTTTTATTGAATCTAAAAGATACTCCTTCATCATTTTGGACTCCAAGTTCCGTTTGGAAAGATGCGAATTCCTTCAGGGAAATCAGGACCTTCATAATCCCAATGTAGGCCGATGTCTAATAACGCGCCTCTTGCAATTGTAACCTTTTCCATTCCAGCTTCCAGCGTCGAAAATTCACAAGCAACCCGACTGTCAGTTCAAAGTGAGGTAACTTCTTCTCTTTTTCCATCGTTGATCTTGGCGAGGAGCTAAAATACCTGCAGTTACGTCAATTGCGGAGCTCCGATGGGTCTAAACTTATCTCTTACTCGACCATCGCGCTCTTGCCTGTGCTGTGCCTTGAGTTATGTCCTTTCGAGATCAGTCAAAAAACGCATGCAACGATTATGCCGTCAAGCGCTTTTTTTAGCATTCAAATTTTTCATTAACAAAAGTTTTGTTGTAAAACATTTTCGTTTCAAAACATTTCATAAGTGTTTAATTTTATTTTCTAATCATTTATAATTCTTGCGACGCCGCTATGATTAACGCTAGAAATTTAAATCTCTTTATCTCTATATTACCAACCCTTTCGGATGAAGGGGGGGCCGGAGATGCGGCGTTTCGCCGCGTTTTTCAAAATCGTTTTACTACGCAATTGACAAGTCGGCAGTTGATTGAACGCAATAGCGTTTTAGGTAAGATTTGCGACGGGGCGCGCAAGTGGTTTCGTGTGGATGCGGCAGCTTCGGAACGCTTGGATGAGATGTTCCGCGAGTTGGTTCAGGGGTGTCCGCGCGAGAGGGTCGATGCGCTGCCGCCAGAGGCTCAACGGGCCTTTTATCGATTGAAACACGAGGCGCCGCAAGAGATTGAAGGCAACGGGCCTTTGGGTTCGCTGCAAGCAGAACTGCGCCGAATCGCTCCTGAAGAAGATGTCCCAGAACAACTTCATTGGTCGCAAGATCCTGACAGATTGAGGGAATTGTCTTTACTGCCGGCTCATCCAATGCCTGATCATGATGATGATGCTGCGGTCTTGCCTTTATTGTCTAACTCTTCGACAGAGGGCCAAACCGCAAATCATTTAGTGCAATTGTGGGGATGGATGCGGCAAATGCCGCTATTATCGCAGGATGATCGCATAGATCAATGGTCTGAAGCTTTAAATGAAGCGATACACAATAAAAAAATTGTCGAAATAATTGCGGCGCGTGGACTGCGCTGTCCCAGCGAGCGGCCGGAAGCTCTCATCGATCTGCGTCAGCATGCAGTGCAAATGGCCAATTCGATTCGCGATTTAGCTGTCGGTCAAAAAAAACTGATTTTAGGCCGGGTGATGGCTCGCATGCCGAAAATTGAAATCCCCAGTTTTGAGTTCCTTCAAAACTCTTTCGGGCGAGTTAATCTATTTATATCCCAAACTTGCAATGCGCTGATTGCAGGGGTACAGCAAGCTGCGGAGCGAAATGTTCAACAGCGGCTGTACAATGTGCTGCAAGATGGTTTTCTGGAAACGCTCGTACCTTCTTTATTTAGTTCTTTGTTTGAAGATCGTTCAGCGATTGGGAAAGTTATTATCGCTCCGGTTGAATTGCTGCGCTGGCTTGCCGCTGCGGAAGTTCGAACTTTATATCGAGAGGCAGCGGGTGATATTTCGGAGCAATTTAAAGCTTGGCTTGGGGGAGAGGCGCCATATCAAGAACTGCTGGAGGCTTTGCGGCGAGGCGACGGGCATGAGCTTTTGCGCACAAAACTAGATGCCTTTTTAAGACAAACGGTTCACTCTTTGCGCAAACAGCTGCTCACGTCATTGGTGTCGTTGGTGCGGCAAAATACTCCGACTCAATTGTGTCATTTGCTGCAGACTCTGGGTTATGGGGATTTTGGAGCTGATGAACAACAGGTCTGGCTTGAAATTGAAAAATTGGATCATCAAAGAGTCAATGTGTGTGTTTATGCTTGCGGCAGCGCCGCGCAATTGCAGCAGCCGGCGCCACACAACGCTTCTTTATTTCCGGTTGTTGTGCAATACCGCGATTTACCTTTATCTGCGGTAGATCGGGGATTTTGCCTTGCATTTTTCGAAGTTGAAGTTTATCCGCAATGGCATGGCGGAAAACCTCGTGTAGCGGATTTATATCATGGGTTATTTCAATCGTTCGGGGTGGAGCCTGCTGATTTGCGAGGCGATCCAAGATATTTTGGAGAAGATGCTGCGAACGCTGGCAGCGGGCTATTCGGAGCTCTTTACGCTTGGCTTCATGTACAAACCGATGCAGTAGCTCGCGGCGGCTTCCAATTTCAATTGCGCAAAACACTTTTTCTCAATGCAGCCAAAAGGGTCTATCACGACCCGGCTCGTTTGCGAACGTGGCAAAATGAAGGCAATCTGTTAGTGCAAGCAGCTCTCGATCTCTATAGACGTAGATTGTTGCCCCTAGATGAGCTCAAGGCAATGTATGCAACGGCTGCCGATATTGCACATAAAACGGCGATTGTGCCGCAAAGCTGCCATCGGGCTCAGACGCTGCCGCCGCAATTGGCTTATCATTTAAAACAATTGTTTTCCCACGTTTCTGAGTCTTCTGCAGAGATGCTGCGGGAAATGTTAGCAGCCGCAGGGGGGGAGCGGATTTTAGAGGCTGTGGATCTTGTCTTAAGCGAAAGTCCTCCGGCGCCCCCGCGCGTCGAACGACCCTTGCATCGATCTCTTCTCGACTTGACTCTGCGCGTCACACTGGGGTTAACGCCGGCGGATTTTACGCGGCGCGTGCGCTCCAAATCAATCATCCGTCTCACTATGTTGATTGTGCGGATTGCAGGCATTATTTTATTTCCAAAAGCAATTCTTGCTCACATTACTATAGCGGCAACGCTAGCTTTATCTCAATGTGTTTACTGGTATTTTTCAGATCAGATCCGTTGGATCCAACGACTAAAGGGGCGGTTGCTAGGTCATTTATTTGGTAAATATTTGCCGCGTAGCTGGATGCCGCAGCATTTTATTGCGGCATTGGAAGAATGGAGCGCAATGGCTGCTCGTACGGCAATAGCCAGATATCGCGTAACGGCTAGAGCTCGCAATGAAAGAGGCGAGTTTGAACTTCCTCTAAATGAGCGAGCTGCTAGGAACATTGCGCAAAATCTTATACAGCCGCCGCGCGCGGCCGCGATTCCAATTCAGCTCATTTGTTCTGCTTCCGATCTATATGCACAGTTGGATCATTGGATATCTATTGCGGTATCTGCAGGGGATGTCTCCATATGCTCATCGCATGTTTTGCGATCGCTGCCGGCGCCTCAAGATGCATTCTGGGAAGAACTTCCTGAATCTCAATTGCGGCCTGTGCTGAATTTAGTGGGCAGGTTAGGAATCTCTCTTCAAGAAAAATCGGGTAAAATAACTATTTTACCGATTCGGTTTGAATTGTCGCTTGCCTTGTTTAAATTATACGCTATCGCAGATAAGTTGGCGCGTCGTTGTCCAGAGACTAGACTTGAAGGTTTTTCTGCCAACGGTTGGCCGCTTGCTAACTGGGATTTACAAGCGGGCTTTATCTTACCTAATGCTTTGTGGCGTCAAGAACTGCAGCAATTGCAGCAATATTTTGGTGTAGATCCCCATGTTCATGGCAGGTTGCCGCAAGCGCAGTTGGAAAGACTGTGGGAAAATTGCCTTTTTGCTCAAATGTCGGGAGATCCATGGGAAGCTCCTGCTACCAAGAGATATTTAAGGCAATTTTTACAAGACCCTCGGATTGTGCAGCGCCTGGCAGATTGTAATGTGTTGCCCAGCGATCCTGAGCAAGAGATTTTTGCTGTTTTGTTATCGAATCCCGAGATTCCCGCTTGGCCCGAAGCATCGGGAGCAGCGGGGCCAAGACTATCGTTAACGTTGAACCTAGGCAACCGATCCGGCGAAGAGCGAATTATGCCGGAAGCTTTTCAATGGCTATTGCTATTACATCGTTGCGCGCATACTTATGATCCTTTTGACAAAACAATTCGGATGACAACGGGGGGAGGACTACAGGTACTATATGTGCACCGCCGTAGCAATTGGGCTGGAGAAATGATAGATGGCATGCTCGGCATATTCGGTATTGAGTCTCGCTTGGGTCATGAGCGCACCATACTTGATCGTTTCCCTGGGGCTCGATCATTGCAATGGAGCCTATGTGGGACGCTGCATGGTTTTAAGCCCTTGGATGCTTGTGCAGAACGCTTTGATTATGGAATGATATTAGCGCGATTGAGTCAATATCATTCACATCGAACGCAAAATCAAATCATCAATAATCCTTCACGTTTCACACGTCGTGATTTTGTTTCGTTTTCTATATTGCCGTTTAGCTTGTCAAAACTGTGGCAGTCATTCGACTTCGGGACATATCTGAGTAGTTGGCCAGTAGAAACTCGCGCAATTGTTGAGATGATGTACGCAGATGCCGAGGATATGCCGGTGCGTGTATTGGCGTTTTTGCAGCAGCGTTTAGACCGTTTGCAGGAGCCGATAATGCCGAAAATTTTATTCATTTTTTTTCTGCAGAGCCGTTCATTGAACGCTTATTTAATAAAACATCCTGAATTTACGCACACAATTGGGCGATTTTTTGCCCAGTTAATGGCTGTGTTGATACGTGCTAAACGATTTGATGAGTTGTATGAATATTGGGAGATGGCGGTCTATGCGCGAGCTGAAGCAAATTCCGTACACCCGGGTTTAGGAGATCTTGCTTTCGAGCAATTCGATGCGCAGGTAGAACAATTTCATCAAACTGAAGAAACAAGTAAAGCAAAAGCCCTGATACTGTTGCCATTTCTTTTAGAGCAGCCAACAAGAGAGCGATTTAGTAAGGCGGCTGCAGCATTGGCATTGATCTCCCGGTCGATTAAGCCGCAGTTTATAAGGCAATGGGAGGAAGTCTATCACGCCTTTATCAGCCGATGGTCAGTGTTGTTTCAGAGCTTGCTCAACAGCCGAGTACGCGACCGTTTTTTAAATGCCGGATTGTCCAATCTCCAGGGAGCGGAAAATCTTCAGTGGGTTGGAGCGTTTCCCCATTATCGTACAAGCTGCGGAAGATGGAGCTATAGCTTTGGGCGGTTGCCTCCATATATTGGGGAAAATCGCTTCGCAGATAAAAGAACGACACAATCTATCCTTCGCAATGAGATTCAGCGGTTATTTAACCCTGCGTTTATTGCAACTTTGAATTTATCGCATTCCAATATCTACGAATATAGATTGAATGATTTTTTACTCGCTCGGCCCAACGTTGATGACTCGATACACCTGCAATATACACATGATGGAGTCCCATACACATTTACATGGCGCGATGAAAACATGAGTTTCTGGCTTGGCGTCCGTGGAGAGCAAGAAGAAGTGTTATCTGTAGATGAGTTAGGAAAAGTCTTGCAAGTGCGTCCGGTTATTAACCGCAGTGTAGATCACCGTAGAGTTACATTGGAATATGCGCCATTAACAGTAGTCATTCGAGGGAAACCTTGCCACGCCGTCTTTAGTTCCTTGCGAGATCCGGGCTTGGGATTCCTTTCTTGGTTTGAACCACCATCCCACATTCGAGCGTTTTGTCCCATCGACGCGCCCGATGAGGTTTTAGCTATTGAGTTTACCCGACTAAAGCTTCGCTTTTTTGTGGAAAACAATATAGCTTATGGCGAGGGCGATCTCTCCGGCCTGCAAATCTCTGCCAATCAAAAAGCAATCCCTTCTTTGCAATACCTATCGCGCTATTTACTGTTGCAAAATAACGAAAATCAATATTACGCATTGCTGCCCTCTGACGCTTTGTCCGGAGCCTTGGGATCTTGGGTTTTAGATAGATCTGGCATTGAGTCTTCCATGCTTTTAGAAAATGCGGCCTCCTCGCGGATCGATACTACGGCGGCCTTAGGTCCTGTCCGTAGCTATTTATACACCGTAGATACGCGCGGCAATTTGATTAGCGAAGATCCTGAGGCGACACTTCATTTACTGCTTTATCATTTTGCTCGCCGCATGATGTCAGAAGTACATCGCGATTTGTGCCGTTTGGAATCTTTAGCTAAAAGAAAACTCTTTTCACCTCATTGCTGTACATTGTTGAAGTCCATACCTGCAGCAGCTCTGATCGGTACGCCCGAGATCAACGCAATTATTTTGCGCTTGATGGCAGCCGCAGCTGAAAATCAGCTGTTGCAAGACCAAACAAATCAACCATCAACACAGCAGCAGCAGAAAACAGAAGCCATCCTGACATGGGCGCTTTTGCAAACCCATTATATGCGCTATCAGGCCGAGCCCTCCCGCGCTGGAATATTTCGCCTAAATGAATGGCAAGAATTGCAAGTCTTGCAGCAAATACGCGATATAGGAAAAGATTTTCTTCCACAAATTTTAAAATCAGCGCCCGAAATAGAAGAATTTTCTATAGCGAGATCTTTGCTAGAGCAATCTAGCGAGTGGCTGAGTATGACACAGACCGTAGCCGATCGTTATTACGCTTTGCAAATTAAATACGCTCACCCAAATGATCGCCGTGAATTACAAAAACAGGCAGCAAGTCGTATGCTACTGACCTCGCTCATGCCCTCTGCAGACTCTCGTCCAGCATCTGGGCAAAGCCGCAGCATCTTCGATCAACAGTTGTGGCGCATGTTGGAAGATCTGATGAGTAACAACGTGCATGTGCCTAGATTTATCACATATCTTAAAGCAGACGCTAAGTGCTTAGATCTAGTAGACGAAGTAGAACTCGAAGCTGTGCATATAGATCCACCTGATTTGTTAACAAATTTTTTAGCGTATTATCAAATTGCTGTGCAGCAAATATTTACTGATCAGCCAATGAGACCTCAACAAGAAGAAATTCTGCGGCAAAAACATGGTCGACTGTTGCGTTCATTGCATCTATTGCAAGCGAGAAGATCAGTTTTGCCAAAGGACATAAAGGTTGTTTTGAGTATCTTGATTGCCGCTGCAACCCATCCCGGCCAATTTCCATCCCCTCGATACTGCTGGGATTTCGATCACGAGGACATAATTTCGTTAATGAGCACGGCCTACAAGCGCACTAGAGTCTTGTCTTGGGTTGCATCCCTTCCCTGGAAAGACATGGCGCTAGATGGCTTACGCTCTTCAGTAGAACAGCTAGCATCAGTTCCTCAGAGATTCATTAGTTGGGTTCAAGCCGGCGCAAGGCTAGGAGAGCGCCTAGGGCAACTAGGAGCGTCCGGAGCTGTAGCCATAAGAGACGATGATATCTTACTAGCTCCCGATCTAGCCCAAGAAATGCAGCGCCGAGACCGAGAAATGCAAGGCATATGCTCTGCGATTTTGGACGCCTCCTGTACCCGTCGCGAAATAGACCAAGCCCCGCCTGAGATGGTCCCGTTTGACGCCGCAAGCAATGACCGTTTGATGGAACGATATTTTGGCCGATTGAATCACAGCATGGCCGCCTTTCGAGCGCGCCCCGTAGCATTTACGCAATTTCAGCTGCGCAGCGATGAGCTTTTTTATTCATTGGGCGCCGCCCTCAAACGCGCAAAACTTGAGCTCGAAGCCCATGTTTTACAAGCGCAAAATAGCATATTGACTCTTTCTAACAAACCGCGGCCGATTGAAGCTGCCGACGCCGAATCTATTCCTCGTTTGATTGGTGAAATGAGAACCAACCCAACTGCTTTAGATAATACATCGCGGTTTCAGTTAGTCTTACAAGCATTTGGAAAACAAGATCGCGACTGGTTTCACACCCATACTACCCTTACACCAGACCAGATGGCCCTTTTAGAACAACAATTGTATTATTTTCTGATCGCAGCCACCCGCCTACATCAATTAGAGCGCGCAAGCCGCATCTGGAGCCAAATCGATGGCAATCGCAATCCAGAAGAATCAGACATATTGTTGCAGCAGTTAGGCCTCGAGCTAACCCGCCCCCGCGCTTATGATATAATCCAAGACCGCGCAAAATGGGTGCGCAGCTGTTTATTATTTGAATACGGCACCCGTGTGATGCTCTGGGAAAAACAAGCATTGCAGATACAAACAATGCTGCAAACCCCCCATGAGCGAATGATATTGGAATTGATTACCGGAAGCGGTAAGACCTTTTTCGGCATTCCCATGATCGGCTATTACGGCGATCCACAGCAAAGAACCCTTCACCACTTCTTTCCCGATTCCTTAGCCCAAAGATGCACCGATCTAACCAGCAGAACATCAGACGAAGTTTTTGGCCAGCCGACTACTTCCTTTGCAATCAATCGCAGCCGGCCGCTCGAAGAACCACATCTAAAAGCCATGCTGTTTGCCTATTTAAGAGCCCAGCAGCGAGGCGAGCAGTTTAGCGGATCTAAACAAGACATCCAAGCCCTCGAACTTCGATTCATAGAAATGCTAGACAACACCTGCGGCAGAGAATCTTCCGAATCTTCCCGTTTTAGAGCCTTTGTGAACCTGTTAGCCCATATTCGGTTGCGCGTTCGAGCCAATATCGACGAAGCTCATCACCTATTGCGTCGCGACCAAGAGCTCAATTATCCCCTAGGCATGAGAAAATCGATTCCCGAAAATCTCGTTATTCCCATGCTCCATTGCATCAAAACATTAGTAGCCAATCCCGAGATCGCCCAACAAATCGGCCTCCAAAGAGAAGACATTGCGCAGATCGATGAAGAATATTACCACGCATCTATAAAGCCCCTGATGGCCACTGAAATGAGCCGTTTTGCCCCTTGGAACATAGCCCCTGCCCATCGACAAGAGTTGATGGACTATCTATGCGGCAGAACACCAAACATCCCCCCATTTATCAGAGAACACCCCGCTCGCAGCGAGATTGGTTTAGTCGCAGGCCTGTTGAATAAAATACTGCCCCACGCCCTTGCCTGTAAAATTTTTGTCGATTACGGCCCATCGCAATGCGGAAACGGAGAATACGCCCGCCCCTACGCCGGCAACAATACCCCCATTGAAACCGCCAATATTAAAAATCCATACGAAGCCATCGTTAAAACAGCGATCATGATCCTTCATATCAAACTAAGGCCCCAGCAACTCGAGTCGCTCAGCGCCAAATTAATAGAGCTAGCCAAACAAGAACAAATCCGCAGCGCCGCGACATTAGAACATACACAAATCGCAAGACTATTTAATCGATGGACAGACGGACACGTCTCATTTTTAGAATTTACACAAAACCCCCGGCGCTATCAACAACAGCTCGACGCAAGCCCCGAAGCCCAGTTATTTTACGTATGCAAATGCATCGTTCCAAATATTACCTATTTTACCCGCAACCTGCGCAGCAATTCATATAATTTTGCCTCCACATTTCAGGCGTTTTATGGCGATACAGCAACCCCCAATGCAGACGGAGCATTCCCAATCCATACCCGAGTTTTATGGGATGAAGGGACAACCGGCGAATTTGTCGATTTCATTTGCCAGACCTCCCAGGACCGCCCTGATGCCATCGTGGAAATCGCAAGCGAAAATCCCATAGCGTCATTGAACGAAATTCTCAACACCCTGTTTATGCCCGGTTCCAGATCCTCGGCGATCATCGATTCCGGAGCCTTATTTAGAGGCCTGAGCAATTCACAAGCAGCCGAGCACATTTTACAATTTATCAGCACAAACCGCCCCGACCTACGCGGCGTAGTATTTTTTAACGAACAGCAAAAACTAGTGGTTTGGGAAAAAGGCACCGATGAGCCCGTTGCCTTTGAGCAAAGCCATTTACAGCCCCATGAGCGAATCTCCTATTATGATCAGACCCACACCGTTGGCGCCGACATCAAACAACCCATCCGCGCCGTAGGAGTTGTGACCCTATCTAATTCTTCATTAGAGCAGTTAGTGCAGGCCGGAGGGCGTATGCGCGGGCTCAAAACAGCACAGCAGCGCCTAACCATAGTCCTCACCCGAGCCGCCAAACAGCAAATTTGCGGACCCCGGCCCATTTCCATGCGCGACATCATCGCATTTGCCGAAAAAAATGAAGCAGCAGACCAAGGCATGAACAACTATCTAGCAGCCCGCGCCATGATTTACGACATCACCCGAAGAACCGTTCTCGATCAGATTCTTTTTGTAAACAATACCGAGCGCGCTCACAACTTATTTACAACCTTTCGAGACGTTTTCATCGATCGATCCGAAGAAGATCCATTTATTTTATACGGACAGCCCGACGTTCTAATATCTCCGCAACAATTGTTGCAACAAATCAAACACCAGCAGTTAAATTTACTCAGAAGAGAAGGACTCATTCCCGCAGCTGCAATTAACGCAGCAGAGCAGCAGATGAATCAAATCGGAATCGAGCCCATATATCCCGAACACATCCAGACACCCCTTTTACAGACCCAACCCCTCGGGTTTGAGCTCGGCGCCTCGCAGCAAGTCCATCAGATCGAAGTTCAATCGATCGAAGTCCAGCAGCAAGTGCAAGTCCAAGTTCAGCAGCAAGTCCATCAGCAAATCGATGAACGCCCCGCCTTACCCCCATTGCGCACCGATTCTGCCCAATGGAATCCAGAGCAACCCTATTTTAGAGACCCCCGCCTGATGCCCTGGCAGCTATATCCACGCGACAACAACCGAGCCGAAATTTATTCCGTAGCTCGGTGGCTTGCAAGAATCGATCCAACACTGCCTGCCCTATTTGGACAACGCATGCATTGGACGAATAATTTTCTCGGCCGTTTAGAAAACGGCTCCCTCTCACAAGAAATAGCGCCCCTGCGAAAACCCATATTCCAACTGTTATTAGTCCGTTCCTTGAGCACCAAAGGCCAACCCCTCATTCGCTCGATAGCCATCGATCAAGCCGAAGCCCATTTTTGGAGAACTCGATTTGAATTATCCCGAAACAATAAACTCAAAGCCCCATCCCACATTCAATTTGCTCTATTTGATCTCAGTTTGCAGGCAGTAGTGGATACAGGACACAATCGCTTGACAGAAGAACAATTATTTTCCGATCCCGATTTTCGTAAAGACATATTGCGTTGGAAGCTCATTGCCGGCCAACCCAATTTTTCCACCTCTAACCTCGAGCGTACCGCAGCTATGCGAAGCACATTCGAACAGTGGCTTGAAAGCCAAGACATAGAGGCTGTGCGCTCATGCCAAGCGTTCTTTGCATGCAACGGCAGCGCCAGCTATAAAAATAGCGATATGGAGCATTTCTTGTCCGTTGTAAGCGACCATGAAGTCTTTCTCCCCAGCCGATGAATTTGGGTTAAAGAAGGTCTTTTTCAGGATCTATACAAAGCCCCTCCATGAGTAAAAAACTGCGCCAATGCAAAATATTGCAATCATTAAAACGAATTTTTCTAAATTCTTTAAAATAGAATTGTTGTAAATCCAAGCAGTTAGTGCAGCAGAAACAGTGCAGGTGATGATTGTTAATATTACTAAAACAATAGCTTTTTTTGTTTTTTTTATGAACCTATTCATGAGATCTAGTTATTAATTTCTTGTCATTTTTTAAGGAGTTGGTAATGCCGCTGCCATCATAGCAAGTTCGGGACATTCTGCAATAAACCAACATGGTCCCCAAATAGTAGCAGCTACACATCCGCTGAAGACTGATCTCTTGGAGTTCTTGTGCAAGGTAAGGGTTATCCGCTGACTGAGCAGTTAGCTTTTCAATGGCGCTATGTGTAAAAAGAGATCCTGTAATTCTACCGTTGTCCTCAAGAGAAAGACCATCGTTTTCTATCGTAGCTGCCAATTGTTCTTGCGCTACGTTGTTTTTAAAAGAAGAAATATGTTCTTGCAAGGAGGAGGCAAGAGGAT
>JAJXVT010000017.1 GCA_021781995.1 bacterium
ACAAAACCAAAACAATTTAAGCCATTTACAAAATATAACTATCGAGAAAATCTTAAGATTCACACTGAAAAATTCCCGTCTAGTAACATGGAAGCTCATCACGTGTTTCCGCAAGAGCTTGCAGAGAAATTTCTAGAAAAAGGAATACATATTCATGATCCGAAATATTTGGCTTGGTGGGAAAAAACACCTCATCGAATAAATGCTCGTTCATATAATCAAGAATGGAGTGATTTTATGATAGACTATCCCAATGCAACAGCGAATCAGATTTTAGAAAGAGGGAGAAAAGTTATGATTCGATATGAAAGCAAAACTAATTATTAAGGAATTAAAATGACTGAAATGAAAAACTTTTTCAAATTTTCGAGTAAACATATATCTTCTACCTTACAAGCTCATGCTGTTGAATTAGGATTGGATGAAAATGGAACGAATAACCACTGGAATTTGATCAAAGGCATATATCACGGAATCGACTTCCCGGTTATATTCAAACAAGTATACGGAAATAAATTACATGACATATTACATACTGGATGGCCGGGTCTTTATTTAATTTCTGAGAAGATGCAACTTCTATTAAAAAACAACCATTTAACCGGATGGAAAGTTTTCCCAATCAAGCTGTATGCCAAAAAAGACAATGAGATCTTTGGATACTATGGATTCTCAATCACAGGACACTGTGGCCCTACTTCTTATGCACAATCGGAAATTATTGAAAAAAGATTAGTTCCAAATGGGCCCATCTGTAAATATTACAAAGGCATATTTATAGATAAGTGGGATGGAACCGATTTTTTCACTCCTGAGGGCACCTATCAAACATTTATCACAAAAAAAGCTGCAGATATTTTGAAAAAAAACAAGATTTCTAACATGATTCTCACAAATTTATCCGTTATAGAAATAAACGTTCGTTGTGTCAAGAATGGAAACGACTCGTCTCTAGACGGTTCTCAACATACATCGCGCTGAATAACCGGTCACTTCTCTTAAAAGGCAATATGTCCTTTTAAATAAGGGGATGCTGTTTTCTAAGGCAAAAAAGAACGTGTTGTTTTTGAAAAGAAAAAACTTCGCCACTTCTTTTAGGTCTACTCGATCGGCTTTTTGTCTCACCCAAGAAGATGAGACTCGCCGCAATGCTTGCACAGACAACCAACACGCCGCAAATGCATGTACTCGATAGGCTACTAAATAAACTAAAATCGCTTTAAATATACCAATTGCGTGCATGGCAAGCGGCGGGGTCGCAGAAGCTAAAACGGGCAACAAATACTGACTTAAAATAAACGACATGATACTAGAGGTTAATGCTAGTCCCAAAATAAAATAGTAAACTACAACCAAGGAAACAACTCCCCAAAACAAGGGATTGTCGATCAGTGTTGCATACAAATTAGCTAAAAAGAACTTCGCAAAAGATGAATTGCGAGCCGGCGGAGGGGCTAGTAAAAGGCCGTGGCTTTCTCCCCAGGAACGCGGGACTTGTGAACCAGTGGTGCGTTCAATGATTTGCTCAATGCATTCAGGGGTGTATGCAGCAAAAATCCGAGGCAACAGCTCAGACTGCGCAGCGCCAAAAAACATTTTTTCTCCCGCATCTTCTGCACCGGGAATGCCTAAAAGCGATCCCACTTCTCCAAAATAATTGGCATATGCTTGCAGATCTCCTTGGGCATATTCTTCGATGGTTGTTAAAACGATTTGCCGTCTAGCAACGTCTAATGCCCGCAGCACTCTTGCTTGTTCATCGTCTTCTTGCAAAGGGACCTGCGAATACTGCAACGCAAAATGCATGCAATGAATCGCGCTTTTCGAGGCTTCATTCGCTAATTGCGAGGCTTGAGCTACAGGGACGTTGGCTAAAAGAGATTCAAGCTGCTGATAAAAGCGCTCTAAACGGTCGGCTTGAAATATAGATGGCGATCCTACAAAAGGAGATCTTTTCTCAATGCAATGAAGCAAATGCAATAAAGGCTCTCTTACGCTCTCATCTAAATCACTGGCCGCCTGGCGCAACGGTTGTAAGCCATCTTTTGGTAATGGACTGAGCGCAAGTTGTGGACTTTGTATGTGCTTGGGATTTATTTGCGGATGACAGTATAAAGCAAGAGTCGGAACAATCTGAGAGCTCCGATCAAGTTTCCAAGAAGTTTGATTCCATGCGCTGCCAAAAGTAGATTGAATCAAATGCATAGACCAACGAAACAAACTAAACAAAATAAAATCAGCCG
Organism: bacterium; assembly: GCA_021781995.1. GTDB lineage: Bacteria > Chlamydiota > Chlamydiia > Chlamydiales > SM23-39 > CAITMJ01. The sequence continues at coordinate 2,244 of JAJXVT010000017.1, forward strand.
ATCCGTTTAGACGAAGCGGCATGACTATAGCACGAAATGTGCGATGTGCTTGGCGTAGCGTACAGCCAGCCGAGCTCGCAAGTTGCGCAAGAAAAATACGTGGGATGCGAGAGATGCGCTGTGAGCTATTGTCATTGCGCGCACTCATCGCAGGACCTGATGCGGTCCCTACTATTCCATGAACCATCAAATCATTAGTTTGTTAAGCCAATTGGCTCTCTCTATTTTACGACATGCGTCGAACGCGACACAAGCTTTAAAAATAAAACTGCGATAACGGCTGTTAAAATACCTCCTGTTGAAAGAGCTATTGAGGTATAACTCAAAATTGTCCTAGACAATGCAACGCCAATCGCACAACAAACAACTCCTATAGCCGGGGCGAGAAAAATGAGCCGCTCTAAGCGGTGAGAAAATAGACGGGCAATGAGATATGGTCCCACCAGCAAAGCCAAAACTACAACGACTCCAATGGCTCTAAATGCACTAATCGCCGTAATCGAGGTCAATAAAAGAATAATAAAACGGCACAGCGAAGAGCGGATGCCAACGGACTGGGCAAACGCCTCATCAAACGCCGCGGCTGTTAAGGGGCGGTATAATAAATAAATGGAGCCGGCATTGAGGAGGGTCACTGCCAAAGCCAATTTTAAATCGGAAGGTTGCAGCGCGTCGGGGTTGCCCATGACGGCTTCTGTGCTGATATGGCTATTGCGTGTAAAAATATTTACTAAGATGACACCGACAGCAAACAAGGTTGTAAAAACCAATCCAATGGCAGCATCTTCTTGCAGCTGAAATGAACGGCCTACCGAGTGAATGAATCCAGCCGTTAATAAGGCGGATATAAATGCTCCAAGCAATAAAATAGATGGATCGGCAAAATGCGTTTGAAAAAATAATGATGAGATCAAAAATGCACCGATAACCCCAACGAGCGAAGTGTGCGAAAGCGCGTTGGCAAACATAGTCATTTTTTTCAGTACGACAAATGGCGCGATGATGCCGCATCCAACGGCGCATAGAGTCAATACGGCAAGTTGAATTTCATCTGATGCCCAATGAATAGAGCCTCCACCAACCCAAACAGCTAAGCGCCCAAATAAAATCATAAAAAACTCAAAAAATCCGCAATGAGTGTATGGATTCATAGATTAGGCCGCCTTTGAGGAATGGGCTGATCATGAGGATCTTGCTGAGGATCGGCCAATAAATGGGTCAAGCGCTCTTCTAATTCAGGCGTCAAAATGTGTTCCATTTCTTCTGCATGGGCATGCACTTCATGAGCTCCTATCCCCAACTGTTCGGTCAAATAAACTTCCCACAATCGATGCAAACGAACAATGCCGGCGGCTCGTCCTCGGCCATCGGCGCTTAAGCAAATTCCAGCTGAATTTCGAACAATCCATCCTTGTCCTTGCAACCGGAATAAAATATAACCAAGCATATTCGGAAAGCGCCTTTTCAACTGCGGATAACCCATCTCGCCGTTGTGCCACAGACCTTTTAAAATATTTTCCTCTAAACATCGAACGCGAAAGGCAGCCAGGCGAGCCATTCGAGAAATCAATCCTCTTTTGGGGGCTAAAAGCAGCGATAAAAACGCAAAACAAGCGCCGGTTAATATAATCACAGGCCCACTGGGCAACGAGATCGATGTTCGAATTGCAAGCTCAATCGATAAAACACTGCCCAAAAAGCCACTCAGCGCACCGACCGCAGCAGCAATTGCAAACATGGGCAGCAGCCGATTCGACCATTGTCTTGCCGCAACAGCTGGGGCAATCAACATTCCCGACATAAGAATCACGCCGACGCTGCGAATTCCTACAATAATGGACAGCAAGAGAAGCCAAAACAAAATGCGTTCGACCGTACGGGATTTAATTCCAATCGCATTGGCAAAACCTCGATCAAATAAAAGCGCTTGAATCGGATGGTATGCCATGAATAAAAAGAAAAGGCAGCTGATAGCCAAAGCTCCGTACACAAAAATATGTTCATCTGTCAGAGTCGCCGCTTGGCCAAATAATAAAACATAGGCTTGAGACGCCCAGATCGGCATGGATGCCTGAACAACGCTAGACAGTAAAATGCCAAATCCGAAAAAAAGCGCCACAATTAAGCAAAGGGCGGCATCGCTTTTAATTTTATGACGTAGCTCCAGGCGATTTAAAAAAACCATACCGAGATAAGACGATCCCAGAGCCCCGGCCAACACAGCGGCAAAAACCCATTCTTCATATTCAGGACCGAATGCGGCAAGCGCTATCAAACCGGCGATCGCCCCCGGATAAGCGGCGTGAGAAATCGACTCGCCTACCAATAGTCTTTTCTGCAACATCAAAACAACGCCCATCAAAGACGCGGCCACACACATCAACATGCATCCCAGCGTCGGAGCGCGAACCACAGGATCGAAAAAATAATCCAAAAAAGTCATAGGCCTTGCTGTACTTTTGCCGATAAGTTAGCCGTTTCGGCAAATAGTGGAGCGTTTTTACCAAATGTCTGAGCGATGGTGTCGGCAGTAAATACCTCGTTAACCGGACCGCAGCCAAGCACTCGTGTATTGAGCAATAACGCCCAATCAAAATATTCTTTCACTGTCGGTAAATCGTGGTGCACTGCAACAATGGTTTTGCCTTCCGAGCGTAGATGTTTCAACAGCGAGACCAAAGCTTTTTCGGTGGCTAAATCAACACCAGCAAACGGCTCGTCTAACAAAAGCAAATCGGCATTTTGCACTAAAGCTCTTGCTATAAACAATCTTTGCTGCTGGCCGCCGGAGAGCTCGCCAATTTGCCGATCGGCAAATGCGCTCATCGAAACCAATTCCAAAGCATGCATAGCAGCTTCTTTATCTGCTTTTTTCAAGCGGCCAAACCATCCAAGCCGGCCATAACGCCCCATTAAAACAACTTCAAAAGCCGTAATGGGAAAATCCCAATCGACAGAGCCTCTTTGCGGAACGTAGGCGATTTTTGATCGTACTTCTGCTAATGGAGCGCCCAATAAATCAACACTACCAGATAAAGTATCAACCAATCCCAAAAGAGATTTTAAAAGCGTGCTTTTTCCGGCTCCGTTAGGCCCTACGATGGCCATCATTAACCCGCCTTGAGGCACTGTAAATGAAACGTCCCAAAGAACGGCGAGTTTATGATAGTTCACAAATAAATTTTCAACGCGGATAGCCATGTTTTATCGCTCCTCCAAGTGCTTTGCAATGATGCGCGCGTTATGCTCCATCGCTTCTAAATATGTCCCTTGCATAGCATCTCCGTACAAAGGTTCTCGACAAATGCGCACCTGCATCCCCAGCTGATGCGCTGCAGAGGCAATTTTGCGAATCGAATCGCGGCTGACATTAGACTCGGGAAAAACTACATGAATATTATATAACCGCAAATGATCAATGATTTTTTGCAAATCTACCGGATTGAGCTGGCCGTCGGGCGCTAAGCCCTCAGGCGCCGCAAACCGATGATCCCAGAGAATTTCCAAAGGCTCTGCGAGATAAGCTCGGGTAAAGTAATGAAACGCGTCGTGGCTTGTAACTAAATATCGTTTTTCAGAAGACACAGCTTGCAGCTCGCGAAAAATTTCCCCATGAACTTCGACCATTTTTTTCTTTATTAACTCAGCTCTTTGCTGATAAAAAATTTTCCCATCGGGATCAATTTCAGATAATTTCACCGCAATTGGATCGACAATTTCGCTCCAAAGGGAAATATCCATCCAAATATGAGGATCTGTCTGACCTTCTTTTTGAAGAAGCGCAGATGAATTAATCTGCTCGCCGACGGCCAAAACATTTTTATGAGAAGCTAGCATGGCACATACACTCGCTCCATGCTCCAAACCGAGGCCATTGTAAAAAATTACTTCCGCTGAAGCAATTTTTTCACCATCTCCTTTTACCAGCTCATAAGTATGAGGATTTAATTCCCGTTGAACTAGCACGCCGGAAGACACTCGATCGCCGCCAATTTGAGATACAATATCTCCAATCTGCGCAATCGTAGATAAAACTTTTACTTTCCCTTCATCCTTTTCCATATCGCGCTGAACACGGCACGATATTACGGCCAAAAAGAGAAAAACTAGAGCAATAACCTTATTCATACAATACCATCGAACAACCAGATTAGAGGTTTTAGATAAATCAAACAAAGAAAAATCGATTTTCTTGCACAAAAAAATACGCCGCTATATAATGCCGAATAATAATTCACACTTCCTGGAACAAAATAAGGGTCGTGTATCGAGAATTCGGCTTGTAAAACAAGTACTTCTAACGCTGAAGCAGTTCGCGTTTAAGGACATGAGCGATGCAAACCGAGAGAAGATTCTCCAAATTACAGGCGATATAAAGAAAAAAGTTGCAAACAAATAGTAGATTCAGATAAACACAACCCTCTGATTCTAACAATTAGGAACATCCAAGGACACCACAATGAAGCAAATCGAAGAAGTAATTAACAAAGCTATTAAAAAAATCGGTGGAAAAAAAGAAAATGAATTGTGCAAATACCTCCCAATGAAAACAGGCGGATACATGCACCATTTCACAATGCGCAAAATGAAATCTAAACAACCGCAAGAACTCGCTGCCATCATCGAGCGCTTCGTGTTGAATGCCGACAAACCAAGCATCACCGCCCCAAAACAGCGCGCTCCAAGAGGCTCTCGCAAAAAACGAGACCACATGAACTTTACCCGTATGCAACTCGAGCGCATGCTCAATATCGCGCGCATGGCCGGAGATAAAGAAATTATTACCATTTTGAGCCCACGTAAATCACTGGCTGCATACAAAAGAGAATTGATTCAGTCTATCCGCCACAATAAAGTGGATCAAGACCTATGGAATCATTACGCAGAAGCAGCTCAAGCCGTTCAGTTAGCTCAGAACGCAGCTCTCGCTACACCCGGCGCTGCCAACTAATTTTTCCCTCCTTGTTCCTTGGCCCTTGCGATCTCTATAATCACGAGGGCCTTTCAAAATAAACCCTTGACAAACACCTTGCATTAACACTTACCTCTTGCATTTTAAGATAAATCGTTTATCATGTTAGGTTGGTTAGACACAATGTTAGTTTGTTGAAACTTTATAAACCTTTCTGAGGAAATACCCAATGTCGCAAACCCAACCAAAGGCGTTTGGTAAGTGGAGATCGATGCTCTGGCCGATTCACGGCTTCGAGTTGAAGAAATTCCTTCCCATGTTTGCCCTATTTTTCTTTATTAACTTCAACTATACGATTTTAAGAGACACGAAGGACAGCCTCGTTGTCACTGCCACCGGAGCGGAAACGATCCCGTTCCTGAAGTTCTGGGGTGTTGTTCCCGGCGCCATCATTTTCATGCTCATTTTCAACGCTTTGAGCAACCGCATTAAGAGAGAATCTCTCTTCATGGGCGTCATGGCGACATTCGGCCTCTTTTTCGGCCTGTTTGCCCTTGTACTTTACCCAAATCGCGACGCGCTATCGCCCGTTGCGTTTACAACATGGATGGCCGACCACCTCCCACAAGGATTCAAAGGTTTAGTTGGCATGATCCGCTATTGGCCATCATCACTGTTCTACATCATGTCAGAACTGTGGGGATCTGCTGCCGTATCGCTGCTCTTCTGGGGATTTGCAAACCAAATCACAAAAGTGGCCGAATCGAAAAGATTTTACGCTCTTTTCGGCTTGGGCGCGAACCTCGCAATGCTCCCTTCAGCTTGGCTGTTGAAAAAATTTGCCGGCTTAAAAGCAATTCTTCCAAAAGAAGTGGATGCTTGGGGCGTAACCCTCAACTATACCATGAGCGCTGTTGTGGTAGCTTGCGCCTGCGCAATCGCCATCTACTGGTGGATTAACAAGGAAGTTTTGACAGACCCGCGCTTCTACGATCCAAGCGAGATCAAACAAGCGAAAAAATCCAAACCGAAAATGTCGATGAAAGAGAGCTTCCTATACCTGCTCCGCTCGCCATATCTCGGCTGCATTACGGTTCTCGTCATGGCTTACGGCATGTCGATCAACCTCGTTGAAGTGACTTGGAAAAAGCAACTCAGCATGCAATATCCAAACCCCAACGATTATCAAAACTTCATGGGTAACCTATCCTATGCAACTGGGATCACAACGATCTTCATGATGCTCTTTGTCGGCGGCAACGTAATCCGCAAACTCGGATGGGGAACAGCAGCTTTGTTCACACCTGTGATCCTCGCATTGTCCGGACTGGCGTTCTTCGCGTTCGTCCTCTTCCCGGAACAACTCGCGCCTGTCGTCGGTATTTTCGGTACATCTCCGCTTATGTTTGCGGTTGTGTTCGGATTGATCCAAAACGTCATGTCAAAAGCTTCGAAATACTCGATGTTCGACCCGACCAAAGAGATGGCTTACATCCCATTGGATTCCGAGGTTAAACTGAAAGGAAAAGCTGCCATTGACGTCGTAGGTGCACGCCTCGGTAAATCGGGCGGCGCGATTTCCCAGCAGCTTCTGCTCATTGCGTTCAACGCAAGCAGCATCATTGAAGTTGCTCCATGGAACGTCGCACTCCTCGCTGTTATCAGCGGAGCGTGGATTGTCGCTGCCAAAGCTTTGAGCAAACGTTATAATGACCTCACAGCTCAAAAAGAAGCAGAACAACAACAAGCAGAGCAACCAAAAGCTCCTGCTGCAGAACCTGCGCTGGCCAACACTCAAAATTAATAGAGTATTGACCCAGTACTCGTGGTGCAAGCCCGCCCCTCAAAAGGCGGGCTTTTTTTATGAGTCAATTGCAACTGGCTGAAAATTCGCCTATCCTACATAATTGATGCTATGTCTTTCCAATACGACCAAAAATTCATTCGAAACTTTTCGATCATCGCCCACATCGACCACGGCAAATCTACTCTTGCCGACCGACTTCTTGAGCTGACGCACACCGTTGAAAAGCGGTTGATGCAAGAGCAATTCTTAGACAATATGGAACTTGAACGCGAACGCGGCATTACAATCAAAGCGCGTCCCGTCACCATGGAATACAAAGCAAAAGACGGCCATATTTATCAATTCAATCTCATCGATACTCCCGGCCATGTCGATTTTGCCTATGAAGTATCTCGCTCGCTCGCTGCCTGCGAAGGAGCTCTCCTGGTAGTAGACTCGGTGCAAGGAGTCCAAGCTCAAACTCTTGCAAATGTCCACCTCGCGATTGCTAGAAATCTAGAAATTCTCCCCGTCATCAATAAAATCGATTTGCCAGCCGCAGATCCCGAAGCAATCAAACAGCAAATTGAAACCGTGATTGGCTTAGATGCCACCAACGCCGTGCTCATTTCAGCGAAAACAGGTCTAAACATCGCAGCAGTTTTAGAGCGCATTTTAATCGACATCCCCTCTCCCAAGCCCGCTGAAGACACGCTTTTGCGCGCGCTAGTATTCGACTCGCATTACGATGCTTACCGCGGGGTTATGGTTTATATTCGCGTTGTGAGCGGAGAAATTACCAAAAAATCACTCATTCGCTTTATGGCGACGCAAAAAACTTTTGAAGTCAATGAAGTGGGTGTTTTTGGTCCTGATGAACGCCCTGTAGAGCAATTGCGTCCGGGCGAGGTGGGTTATTTTGTAGCTAACATCAAAAATACAGCCGATGTCAAAATTGGAGATACCGTTACCTTGCATAAATTTCCGGCTTCAAATCCCCTCCCCGGATTTAAAGTGATCTCGCCTGTGGTATTTGCCGGTCTTTACCCAATCGACTCTTCTGATTTTGAAGCTGTTCGCGACGCTCTTTACAAACTACAACTCAACGACTCTGCTTTGCATGTCGAACAAGAAAGCAGCCTTGCATTAGGGTTTGGCTTCCGCTGCGGCTTTTTAGGCCTGCTACACCTTGAAATCGTATTCGAGCGCCTTACAAGAGAATTTGACCTAGCAATCATCACTACAGCTCCGTCAGTTATTTATCGATTTACACTCAATAATGGAGAGGTCATCGACATCGATAACCCTGCGCGCTATCCCGATCCTAGCCATATCGAATTTGTAGAAGAACCCTGGGTAAAAGTACACATCATGGCCCCGTCGGATTATCTCGGCGCTATCATGACTCTATGCATGGATAAACGGGGAGAATTGCTTCGGACTGAAAGCATGGGCGCGTCGCAACTACTGCTGACTTACGCCTTGCCAATGAATGAAATCATCACCGATTTCAACGACAAACTCAAGTCGATTACGCGAGGTTACGGCTCGTTTGATTACGAACCTGACATTTATCGTAAAAGCGATATTATTAAATTAGAAATCAGGGTAAATGAAGAACCTGTCGACGCCTTTTCTTGCCTAGTACATCGCACAAAAGCGGAAAACAAAGGGCGAGCTATCTGCGCAAAGCTCAAAGAAGTCATTCCCCAACAGCTTTTTAAAGTGCCTATTCAAGCGGCAATCGGCGGCAAAATTGTCTCGAGAGAAACGATTTCGGCGCTCACTAAAAACGTTACGGCAAAATGCTACGGCGGCGATATTACTCGCAAGCGCAAGCTTTGGGAAAAGCAGAAAGAAGGGAAAAAGCGCATGAAAGAAATCGGAAAAGTCAATATCCCTCAAAGCGCTTTTATGGAAGTGTTAAAAGCCGAATAAAAATCCAACAACTCTTTTTTTTAATCAGGTACCAAAGAGCATCAGTCTTTGCGATAATAATAAATTGAACCGCTCCCTGCTACAATAAAAAGCAGCCCAGCGATCCCGAAGACAAACATTTTATTGCGGTATCCGCCAGCTAAAGATTCCATTTCTTTACCGATTGATCGAGCAGCTCGATTACTCGAAGCAGCCAATTTAGCCGCTTCAGCTTCTACCACCGAAATATGGGACTTCCAATAAATACCGTAGCCAACCAACACCACGCCAATGATCGTTACAGCGCATCCAACCATTTGCCTTACATTCATCATTTTCATATCACATCCTCTCTAGTAATTTACTTTAGACATTATACGTTGAAGAGCTAACTGATCCCCCGCGACCGGTCCAATTGGTGTGAAAAAACTGACCGCGTGGTTTATCCGTCCGCTCATAGGTATGAGCGCCAAAATAATCGCGCTGGGCTTGAAGCAAATTTGCCGGAAGCGTTGCGCTGCGATACCCATCAAAAAAACTCAAAGCGGTGCTAAAACAAGGAGAGGGAATGCCAAGCAAGGCCGCATGTGCAACAACTTGGCGCCAAGCATCTAAGCAACGGCCGATTTCTTTTGCAAAAAATGGATCGACTAATAGCGAAGCGAGTTGAGGCTGCTTTTCAAAAGCCTCTTTGATTTTGCCTAAAAACTTACTGCGGATGATGCATCCCCCGCGCCACATCAAGGCAATGGAACCAAAATGCAAATCCCACTTCATCTCCGCCGAAGCCTGGCGCATCAACATAAATCCCTGCGCATAGCTGATGATTTTCGATGCGTATAAAGCCTGTTCGACTTGTTTGATAAAGACATTGCGATCCCCTTGAAACTGAGCAGTTGCGCCACCGAGAATCTGCGCCGCAGCGACGCGCTCTTCTTTCAATGCCGATAAACATCGAGCAAACACAGCCTCTCCGATCAAAGTCAGCGGCATGCCGCGATCGAGCGCATCTATGCCGGTCCACTTGCCGGTCCCCTTTTGCCCAGCAACGTCTAAAACGTGATCGACAATCTCTTTGCCATTTTCTTTTTTAGCAAAAATATCGGCGGTGATTTCGATCAAATAGCTATCCAAAGGGCCTTGATTCCATTGAGAAAACGTATGAGCTAGCTCATCGTTTTTCATCTTTAAGCCGCGGTGCAGCAAATCATATGCTTCGCAAATTAGCTGCATATCGCCGTATTCAATCCCATTGTGAACCATTTTGACATAATGGCCTGCGCCGCCGTCTCCAACCCAATCACAACATGGTTCATTCGCTTCAGATTTTGCGGCAATCGCTTGAAAAATGGATTTCACATGAGGCCAGGCTTCGCTATTTCCTCCGGGCATAATCGAAGGCCCGTGGCGAGCCCCTTCTTCTCCTCCGGAAATTCCGGTACCGATGAATAAAATGCCTTTTTGTTTTAGCGCTTCATAGCGCCGTTGACTATCGGGGAAGTGGCTATTTCCACCGTCGATCACGATATCGCCTTTTTCTAAAAGCGGCGCCAATTCATCGATGAACTCATCCACCGGATCTCCCGCTTTTACCATAAGCATCACGCGGCGAGGTCTTTTTAATAAGCCAATCAACTGTTTAACATCGCGAGTACCGAGCACAGATTTTCCCTTCGCAGGTCCTGCGAGAAAATCATCTGTTTTGGATGTAGTTCTGTTAAATACAGCCACAGTAAATCCGTGATCGGCCATGTTCAACACTAAATTTTGGCCCATCACAGCAAGGCCAATTAACCCGATATCCGCTTTTGCTTGAGTCATTGATTCCCTAAAAATTTTTGAGGTTTCGGTGGTAGGCGCCTTTGATATGCAAAGCTTGCATTTCCCTGGCCCGCTGTAAAATTAAAACGCCTTTTTCGACATGTTCAGCCGTATGTTTTTCAAACATCGCCGCTGCGCTTTCTTTGGTTTTAATGCCATCGCGATTCAAAGGCAGATCAGAAATGAGCAATAACGCGCCTAAAGTAAACTTGCGTTTATAGCTTGCAGCAAACAATGTGGCGCACTCCATTTCAATGCCTTGAGCTTTGGTCGCTCTCAGTTTATGCTTAAACTCTTCGTTGAATTCCCAAAAACGCATGTTTGTCGTATAAGTAATGCCGATATGATAGGGCGATTGAGATTCTTCCAAAACTTCTGTCACAGCCTTTTGCATGAGAAAGTTGGCTAAAGCCGGAACTTCTATCGGAAAGTAAAAATCAGACGTTCCTTCGGCGCGAATGGCTGCGATAGGAACTAAATATTCGCCTGTATGGTAGCGAGCGCGAAGCCCTCCGCACATACCGAGCAAAATACTTGCGCGGATGGGCAAAAACGAACAAATATCGACGACGAGCGCCGCTGCCGGAGAACCAATTTTAAAGTCGAGGATCGAAATCTCTTCTTTCGGACAATGAGCCACTTTAAACATCGAACCCTCATGAACCGGAACTCCCCTCGATTTCGCGTAGTAATCGACATACTTTGGGAAGTTAGTCAAAATGAGATTCGATTGAAACAAAGAAACCTCAGAGCCTGAGTAACGCTCTAAAGTTTGGTGTGCAATTTCAGCTTCTTGGGGGTTTTTTTCCATAACCCGCATTTTAACGGGTCTAACGACATATACACAATGATTTTAGCTGCCGATCACAAGAGCTCTCACATCGCCAATACGACGATCGGCCTCAGCTACTTGCCATTTGCTTTGCGCATTTAAACGAAAAACAATCTGAAAAGGTACAGCAAAACTCGATTGACATGATCCGGTTGCCCCCTTATCCACATCGATAACTGCAGCCACAAAAAGCCCTTGCCAAGTAGCTCGAGCGGCCTCGACTATAATACGCACGTTGGAAAATGTGGGCAGCTTCAAATAGAGATTAGTCGACAGCGACAGTTCTTGAGACGCTAGGGGATTTAACCCCTCAATTAAAGCATTGTAGAATACTTGGGTGCAAAGTAATTTTGATAAAATAAAAGAACTTTGCGGAATAGTTCGTTCTAAATCCGACAGAATAATATTAAACCGATCCGCGTTACGGGGAGTCAATAGATGCGTCGTTTGTTGATCGATTACCTCAATGTCCCAAGCCAGCCGTGGCGCATCTGTCTCTAGTTGACTAGAAAGCTGCTCAGGATTTGAAAGCCACCTATGAAGCTCGCCATTCCATTTCTCGACACATGGCCTACAAAATGCTTGCTGCACCAATTTTGACAATCGCTCTTCATCTAAAGAGCTTGATGTCCTCTTCGGCTCTGTCGAAGAGCCTCCCAGACACGGTTCCGACGAATTTCTCCTAAAAACAGACATTGTCATTAAACAACTCGCAATTGTTTTAAAAACATTATTATACAATAAAAATCATATTACATAAACATGCTGGTGCTAAAATTAAAAAAAACTAACCACAACAATTATCCCTAAAAAAAGCTGTTGCTTGGAATCGCAGAAAGGACCATAATGACCACTTTTAATTATCAGGGTGTTATGGCTGGATCTGTTAGCACAAACGAAATCAAAGTAGGCATGAAAGTCGAAGTCGACCGCGAGCCTTATACCATTATTAGCAACGAATTCGTAAAGCCGGGCAAAGGCCAGGCCTTCAACCGGATCAAAATGAAAAATATGATCACGGCAAGAGTTGTCGAAAGGACTTATAAATCGGGAGAAAAACTCGATTCTGCAGATATCGAAGAAAATCAAATGCGCTATCTCTACAAAGACGCAGACGGTGCGACATTTATGGATGACAAGACATTTGACCAAGTCACCATCGGCAACGATCTCATCAGCCCAATCAAAGACTGGCTAATGGAAGAAGTGATCTATCAGGTTGTGTTTTACAAAGGCTCCCCTATCGAAGTCGCTCCGCCCACTTTCATGGAAATGAAGATTATCGAAACTTCTCCAGGAGTTCGAGGCGACACTTCAGGCCGAGTGCTAAAGCCAGCGACCACAGAAACCGGTGCCATTGTCCAGGTTCCCATCTTCATCGACGAGGGAGAAAAAGTGCGAATCGACACACGCACAGGAGAATATGTCTCTCGAGTCAACGATTAAAGCACGCGCGGCGATGCTTTGTGCATGCCGCGATTTTTTCGCTAAGCGCGGCGTCTTAGAGGTAGACTGCGCGGCCATACGTCCTTTTGCCCCCATAGATTCCAATATCGACGTCATGTCGGTCGAAATCGGCCCCGGTACCAAAGGTTATCTTCACACCTCGCCGGAATACGCAATGAAAGAGTTGCTCGCGGCTGGTTCCAAGGACATTTATTTTTTAGGCAAAGTCTATCGATATGGGGAATCAGGACGGATCCACTCCCCTCAATTTACCATGGTGGAATGGTATCGGCTGAATTTTTCCTTAGATGAAATGATTCAAGAAACAGCAGATTTTTTAGCTCTTTTTTTGGGGCATTTACCCTTACGTAAAATGGGATACCGAGAAGCTTTTCAAACTTATCTGCGCCTCGATTATAAAAAGGCCTCACAAGAAGAGTTGATCGCTGCAGCAATTCCTTTTCACCCTTCTGCCGATGCCGCAAACTGGCCTCGAGATACATTGATTCACTTTTTACTCAGCCACGCGATTGAGCCGAACTTAGGAAATAACGAACTTACAGCCCTGATTGACTACCCGCCGCACGAAGCAGCTCTAGCAAGAGTGATCGAAAGAAATGGCGAACCAGTTGCCGAGCGCTTTGAAATTTATCATCGAGGAATCGAACTTTGCAACGGCTATCACGAATTGCCGGATTCCAAAGAAATGCGAAGGCGATTTTCTGAAGAAAATAACAAACGCATAGAAGCCGGCAAGCAGAGCTATGAATTCGACGAACCGTTTTTAAGCGCGCTTGACCAGATACCAGATTGTTGCGGAGTTTCAGTGGGTTTTGACCGTGCTTTTATGCTTCGCTCAACTCCTTAGATCACTTCCAAAGCTGCACAATCGGAACGTTGCGCCCTTTGCTAAATGATTTTTTTGTAACGCGAATTGCAAGTGGAGCTTGGCGCCGCTTGTATTCTGCCTTATGGATTTGCCCCACGATTTGTTCAATATACGCTTCATCTTTTTGCAACTGATTCGCTATTTCTTGAATCGATAGCCCGTCTTCGACATATTTTTCCACAATTGCATCGAGCACTTCATAAGGGGCCAGCACGTCCAAATCGGTTTGATTGAAGCGCAGTTCTGCTGTGGGAGCTCGCGCCAAAATTTCATTTGGAATCACCTCTTGCTCTTTGTTGATATAACGGCAAAGTGCATAAACTTGGTTCTTGGAGACATCGAGCAAAACACCAAGCCCGCCGCACAAATCTCCATAAATAGTGGTAAATCCCATTGCGCTTTCGCTTTTATTGCTCGTATTTAAAAGAAGAGAGCCTTCTTGATTGGTGTGCGCCATTAAAATCATACCGCGAATGCGAGCTTGCAAATTTTGTTCTGTGATATCGCGCAAAGGGCTAGCAAATTGTCCTTGTAAAACATCGAGATATTGCTGAAATAAACAATCTATCGAAATCTCTTTTAAATCCAGCTGCAGATTTTGCGCAAGATGGCGCGCATTATCGTAGCTTTGCTGCGCAGAATAGCGAGAAGGCAAAGCCAATGCATGCACATTTACAGCCCCCAGCGCTTCTACTGCAATGCAAGCAACTAACGCTGAATCCACCCCGCCGGACAATCCCAAAACTGCTTTTTCAAATCCTTGCTTATGAAAGTAATCTCGAACTCCCAATACTAAAGCGCAATACAGATCTTTTACGTGATCCATTTGGTCTACAATGCAATGCTTGAGATGAGAAATATCGACAAGCAAGTCTTCTTCCATAAAGCCATTTGCCATTTTGCAAAGAAAGCCGGCTTTATCAAAACACATACTATAGCCATCAAAAACTAGCTGGTCATTCGCCCCAACCTGATTGCACACAATAACTGGAGCTTGCAACGCCTGCGCAGCTGCTTGGAATACTTTTTGCCTAGTTTTAACTCTTGCAAAACTATACGGAGAAGACGATAAGTTGAGCAGAACATCTACTTTTTCCTGAGCCAAATCAAAAATAGGATCGACGGTATAATCTGAGTATCTTACTTCATGCGCATGCTGCCACGCGTCTTCACAGATGGTTATGCCGATTTTGAGATCTCGATATGTATAGATAAACTGCTTGCTGCCAGGTTCAAAATAACGCCGCTCATCAAACACGTCATAAGTAGGAAGCAATCTTTTATCTTGAAATCCAATCTGCTGGCCATCGACAAAAATAGCGGCGCTGTTGAATAACTTTTTTTCCCCTCCGGCCTGATTTTTACGAGGCAGTCCAACTGCAACAAACATCCCTTTGGTAGCTGGCGCGATCAGCTCTAAAGAGCGCTCAACGGCTTCTATCATAGAATCATCTAATAACAAATCCTCCGGAGGATAACCGGTTAACACAAGTTCTGAAAACAAAACGATATCAGCGCCATTTTTGCGAGCGCGCTGCAAAGCGTCTAATACTTTTTGCAAATTGCCCGAAAGATCGCCAACCGTAGGATTGAGCTGAGATGCTTGGATAAACATGCTTCCAATATATATATTTTTGTGATAATCTAGACCTCAAAAAAGTGAGTGTCCTCATGAAAAAAAACACCCTCTCCATCCATTCAGAAAACATCCTTCCCATTATCAAAAAATGGCTCTACTCAGATAAAAACATTTTTATTCGAGAGCTGATTTCCAACGCCTGCGACGCGCTCAATAAAGTAAAAATTTTAAAAGAGCAAGGCGCAATTCAATCTGATGAATCCGACCTTAAGGTTTCTGTTCAAATCGACAAGGCAAATCGCACCATCACCATTGCCGATACCGGGATCGGGATGACCGCTGAAGAAGTGGAAAAATATATCGCGCAAATTGCTTTTTCAGGAGCCGAGGAATTCATCAACAAGTACAAATCGCAAGTAGAAAAAGATCCGATTATCGGCCACTTTGGTTTGGGCTTTTACTCCGCTTACATGGTCGCTAAAACAGTCGATATTCAAACCCGTTCCTATCAGCCCGACGCCTCTGCCGTATTTTGGTCGTGCGACGGCACTTCCACTTATGAAATCGATGCAGGTTCAAAAGCTTCGCGAGGAACCGAGATTGTATTGCATATCGACGAAGAGAGCAGCGAATTTTTAGAGGAATCGACTTTAAAAGAATTGATGATTCGCTTTTGCCGTTTTCTTCCTTTCCCAATTGAACTCAACGGTCAATCGATCGATAACAAAGCTCCATTGTGGATGAAATCGCCGTCTGAGTGCACAGACAATGACTATCTGAACTTTTATCGCGCACTATTTCCCATGGATCCTGATCCAATTTTTTGGATCCACCTCAACGTGGATTATCCATTTACACTCAAAGGCATTTTGTATTTCCCTAAAATACACCGCCGCTTTGATTCCAAAGAAAGCTCAATCAAACTCTTTTGCAATCGCGTTTTTGTCTCTGATAACTGCTCTGACATTCTCCCTGATTATCTGATGATTTTAAGAGGAGCAATCGACAGTCCCGACATCCCGCTCAACGTGTCGCGTTCCTATTTACAAGTGGACAAAAATGTCCGGCAGCTCAGTTCACACATTTCCAAAAAGGTCTCCGATCGACTCACTTCGCTTTACAAAACGGATCGCGAAAAATTCATTTCTTGCTGGCCGGATGTCGAAATGATCGTCAAGTTAGGCATTTTGCAAGATGAAAAATTCTACGACCGAGTGAAAGAGTGTCTTATTTGGAAAAACAGCCAAGATAGCTGGACAACAGTTCCAGAATATCTAGAGCGCAATCCAAATAGCAAAATCTTTTACGCCCCCGAAGACAGAACTGGATCGATTGGGAAGGCTTATCGAGAAAAAAACATCGAATTTCTCTATTCAAATGCCTTCGTCGATACAGCGCTTGTCAGTTTTTTAGAAAATAAGCTATCTTGTAAGTTTCAACGAATTGATGGCGCTTTAGACGACAGTCTATTGGACGAGACTCGTGAAAAGACTGTTTTAGATTCTGATGGAAAAACGTCAGGCGCGAAAATTGCCTCATTTATCCGACAATCGCTATCTAAAGACGGCGTTGAAGTCGAAGCAAAGAGCCTGTCCTTAGACAGCCTACCTGGCATGGTCATCTTAAAAGAAGAAGAGCGCCGTTTGCGAGATTACATGTCTTTGACGCAAGGCAAACCTATGATGAATTTTTTATCCAAAAAGACATTCATCGTAAACACAAACAACAAACTGGTGCAAGCTATTGAGCGACTGCAACGCAAACAGCCTGAAGTCGCCAAGGATCTCGCTTGCCATCTTTATGATCTATCGCTGTTGGCTCAAAAGGAACTAGAGCCATCAGAAGTAGAACAAGTCATTTCCCGTCATACAGTAGTTTTAGAAAAGTTAGCAGATTTATATCAAGAGTGACTCAAGAAATCGCCCATGTTGAAAGACATGGGCGATTCTAAGGGATTCTAGGCTTCTTTTGAAGCTTCAGAAGATTCATTCGAGTGAGAATGTACTTCAGTGATAGAGGCTTTTAGCACTTCAATTTTAGATCCATCAATCATTTTGAGAACTACAGTGTCTTGATTGAAACGATCGATAGTACCTACGATCGCCATCGCCGTCACTTTATCTCCCTTTTTCAAAGCGCTGCGCATCGCTTCAGCAGCTTGACGTCGCTTTTGATCGGGTTTCCACATAATAAAATAAAAAAATACTACGGCCATGCCGAGCATGATAAACATTTGCATAAATCCGCCTTGCGGAGATGCTTGAGCAAAAAGTGAATAAGTCATCGTAATCTTCCCTTAAATTGAAGCAACTAATACTGACTGGACCATCTGCGCCACATTTTCGATAGGACAAGACAAACGCACTACATCTGGATGATGATAAAACGCGCATGCCTCAGGCCCAATTTCAAACGCCAAAGGATCTTCGCTATGAACAAGCACCGCCTTTTTACAGGCTAAAGAAAACCCAAGCTCTGTATGAGTCCCTTTACCTCCGGGCAAAAGCACTAAAACAAAGTCGGCATTAGCAATAGATTGCAATTCTACAGTGGCAACTGCGCGAAGCCGTTCTACGCTGGTTTCGCGCACGCTTCCATGCGCTGTCCAATCGTAGACCAACTCATGGCCTTGTTCCTTTAAAAGATCTCGGACTAAATTGTGATGAGATGCTCGAGCCGTAGAGGTCGCTATGTAATACTTCATAGCCAGCAGTATACATCAACTTCTTCGGACGAGCAAGGCAATGTTTTCAATGTGATAAGTATGGGGAAATTGATCCACAGGCTGCAAACACTTCACATCATAACCAAAGGCTTGCAACTGTTGCACATTTTCCGCTTGAGTCAATGGATTGCACGAAACATATAAAATCACTTTTGGAGAGAGTGTTTTTAAATGTTCAATCGCCAATGCATCCAAGCCCGCGCGCGGAGGATCTACGATCACGGCATCAGGGCGCACAAAGGAAGACTCTTTCATCAGAGAAGTCAATACTTTACCAACGTCGCCTTGATGGAAGTTGCAATTGCGAATTTGATTGCGCTGGGCATTTTCCTTTGCATCCAATACAGCTTCAGGACTTAGTTCAATTCCAACCACTTCTTTTGCAAAACGCGATGCGGCCATCGATAGGGTGCCGGTTCCACAATATAAATCAAAAATGCGCTGCGGCTGAAAGGGCTGAAGCATAGAAAGCGCTGTGTCATATAATTTTTCCGCTTGCCATGTGTTGGGTTGGAAAAAGGAAATCGGACTAATTTTAAATGCGAGTGGTCCGCCCGACAAATGAAGTTCTTCGACGATATGATCGGGACCGCAAAGGTGCATTTCAAAAAATTGAGTTGGCTTACCTTTTTTTGTTTGGTGAATTCGCAAAAAGAGGCTAATTTCTTTTCCAACGGCACCTTGAACAGCTTGCACAAGCAGATCTAATTGAGAACGAGTCAAAGCGTATTCAGGATTTCCCGATACGTTGAGAATCGCCATTTTTTGTCCTGTGCGCACGGCTTCTCTCAGTGTCAGATAGCGCAGAGCTCCTACATCGCGATGGGGATGGTATGCGCAAACGGCAGTATCTTCCCACCATTTTTTCACTGCGTGCAGCACCGATGTAAACCAGGGGCTCGCTAAATGGCATTCTTCTACATTAAAAACGTAAGGCTCTGCTTGGGCAATCATTAAACCTAAATAGCGCATGCCTCCGCGATTTTCAGAAAAAGTAAATTCCATTTTATTGCGGTAGCCAAAGATTTTTTCCGCTCCAATAATGGGCTTCACTAAAGCATCGTTTGCAAATGTATCGCATACTCGCTTTTGCTTTTCTGCTAACTGCGCGGCATACGACATCTGCTGCCAGCAGCAGCCGCCGCATACTTGTGCATGAGCGCACACCGCTGGAACCCTGCAAGCCGCCGGCTGCAATATTTCCAAAAGACGCCCCTTGCGCACGCCGCGCATTTTTTTGCGCATAGCTGCGACAATGCGGTCGCCGCGCACCGTATGGGCAATTTCCACTTTGAGTGCAGGTAGCGGAGCTTCTCTTGGCCAAACGGCCAATCCATAACCTTTGGGAGTAAAATCTTGAATTGTTAGGCTTGCTGTTTCGTTTTCGGTGACTGTTTCCATAGGAAAGACAGTGTAAAGACCCTAAGCTTTTAACGCTTCTTTTTTTTACTCGAAGCCTTTTTCTTTTTGGCCCTCACCGCTTTTTCCGCTAATACGGACTCTCTGCGAAATAATTTAGCGATCTTCTCCAACCTCACGGTGCCGGTCCGAACTCGCTGCGCAGCCGTTTTATTTCCGCGGGACACTTTAGTTAAGTCTTTTGTCAATGAAGTCAACAGCTGGCCTAAATCGGTCACCGTCTCTATCAACGCCATTTTCAAAACCCCTTTTTTCTCTCCATATGCATTGCATTATTTTTCAGCAAGGCCAATTTCACTCTTGTCTAATCAGGTTCTTGAACGGTATAAACAAATCTATGTTGCCAGAACCATGGAACTTAAAAACGGCGATAGCGAGCCTTCTTTGCCTTAGCTCGCCTGCTTGCGCATTTGTGATCGGCAATCCGGCTCAGCCGGAACTTACGCAAAGTAGTTTGATCCGCACAGAACCTTCTAATTGGGCCTTAAGGGCCGCATACGTCGACGATTTCATTTACGCTTTGCATGTAAAAAATGAATTTGATTTCGGGCCGACAAACGAAAAACCGCCGCTTGTTCAGTTTTCTACCGATGCGGCGCTGATCACCTTGACTTTATGGAACCGATTAGATCTGTACGGCATCATCGGAAGCTCAAAACTGCGCATGGACGATGAGATTTATACCAATTCACAATTGTCTTGGGGCTTTGGAACTAAAATTCTTTTTTTCTCAGGAGAATCTCTGCGAATTGCCTGTGATTTCAAATATTTTCAATCCGATCAAAACCCACTTTTTTTAGTCGTCGATCACATGCCGCTCAACGTCGCATCCGACTGGACGATCCGATATGAAGAATATCAAGCTGCCGTCGGAGCTTCATATCAAACAAGCTGGCTTTGTCCTTATCTGCATCTGACTTATATCGCGACCAAAATCAAACCAACTCCTTTTACATTCCTTGTGGATGTGCCTGGATTCAATGAGCCGATGGATGCCTCCATCCATTCCTTCGATGGCATTCGCCGGTGGGGCATGGCGGTAGGGGCTACTTTGGTCGGCGGATCGAAAATCACCCTGGCCGTTGAATCGCGTTTTTTCAACCAAAACGCCGTCGACGCAAATCTAGAAGTGCGCTTCTAAAGAGTCAATTGACTTTTGACTTGCCATTGAGGTAAATTATACGGAAAAATCAGGTCTCATACAATGAACGTAACCTCCCAGCAAATCCGCCGCGCTTTTCTACAATACTACAAATCTCAAAACCACGCGGTCATCCCCTCCTCGCCCGTCGTTCCTCATGACGACCCAACGCTTCTTTTTACCAATGCCGGCATGAACCAATTTAAAGATCTTTTTTTAGGAAAAGCCAAAAGAGACTATACGCGCGCCGCTACCACGCAAAAATGCATCCGCGTAGGAGGCAAGCACAACGACTTAGAAAATGTCGGGCACACTACGCGCCACCTAACATTTTTTGAAATGCTCGGAAACTTTTCCTTTGGCGATTACTTTAAAAAAGAGGCGATTCAATTTGCCTGGGACGTCGTCACCCAAGTCTTTCAATTCGATCCGGAAAAGGTATGGGTTTCGGTGTATAAAGAAGATGACGAAGCTCATGCGCTCTGGGAAAAACACATCTCTGCATCCAAAATCGTCCGCTTTGGAGAAAAAGAAAATTTTTGGGCCATGGGCGATACCGGTCCTTGCGGCCCATGCTCCGAGCTACTTTTCGACCGAGGAGAAACCTACGGCTCAGCGAGAAACCCCACAGAAGATGCTTCCGGGGAGAGATTCCTCGAATTTTGGAACCTTGTTTTCATGCAGTTTTCACGAGATATTTCCGGCAAAATGGAACCGCTGCCCAAGCAATCGATCGATACCGGGGCCGGATTAGAGCGCGTCGTCTCACTTAAAATGGGTGTAGATACCGTATTCCAAACAGACGTGCTGCGCGGCTTGGTTTCGCAAGTAGAAAAAGTCAGCGGCCGCAAGTACGATAAACAAGACGAAAAATTAGCGCCAGCTTTCCACGTAATCGCAGACCACATACGCAGCTTGTCGTTTGCCATCGCAGACGGCGCGCAGCCAAGCAACACCGACCGAGGATATGTCTTGCGCAAAATTTTGCGCAGAGCTGTTCGATATGGACGCATGCTCGGCATGCAAAAACCGTTTATGGCCGACGTTCTGCCGCAACTGGTAACGACCATGGGCGAAGATTTTCCCGAGCTGCACGCTTCTAGAGATCGCATTGCAGAAATTTTAACACTAGAAGAAGAGGCATTTTTAAGAACACTGACGCGCGGCGGCCAACTGTTAAGCCAAGTGATCGAGCGTTCGCATAAAACCTCAGAGCAAATTAGCGGAGAAGATGCCTTTAAACTAAAAGACACTTACGGATTTCCTCTAGAAGAAATTCTACTGATTGCCAAAGACGAAGCTCTTTCCGTCCATTTAGAACAGTTTGAAAAACTCGAAGAAGAAGCGAAAGAAAAATCTCGCAAAGCGCACAAGACAACCACTCAGCAGTTCAGCGCCAATTTCTTTGAAGAATTTGCAAAATCCACAAAAGAATCAGAATTTACCGGATACAGCTCGCTTGAAAGCGCATCGCGCATCGAAGCAATCGTAATCGATGGCCAATTTGCCGATCGATTAGAAGCTGGCCAAGAAGCCTTGATTATTTTAGATAAAACCCCTTTCTACGCAGAAATGGGCGGCCAAGTCGGCGATCGAGGCACCATCGATAAAGGCCACGCATCCTTTGAAGTCTACGATACAACTAACCCTTATGCCGGAGTTATCGCTCATATCGGTAAAATGGGATCGGGAATTTTACACAAAGGCGATGCCGTCACCGCATCCATCGGAGGCGAAAGACGCAAAGAGATCGAAATCAATCACACAGCAACCCACCTGCTTCACTGGGCGCTGCAGCAAGTACTAGGATCTCACATTAAACAAGCAGGTTCTTTAGTCGAAGACCGCAGGCTGCGTTTTGACTTTTCTCACCACAAACCGCTCAGTGCCATCGAACTTCGCACAATCGAAGATTTAGTAAACGAAAAAATACGCTCAGATGCCCACGTCAAAACATATGAATTGGCCTTTGAAGAAGCGCAAAAAAAACCGGAAATCAAACAGTTTTTCGGTGAAAAATACGGCGACAAAGTCCGCGTCGTAGACATCGATTTTTCCAAAGAACTCTGCGGGGGTACTCACGTCAAACAATTAGGCGTCATCGGACTTTTCAAAATCGGCAAAGAATCGAGCATTGCGGCAGGCGTGCGCCGAATTGAAGCTGTCACCGGTAAATATGCAGAGCAACTCGTACAACAACAAGAAGACTTACTCCAAAATATCGGTGCGGCATTGAAATCGACGCCTGCGGCTGCTCTCGAAAGAATTGGACAACTCGTTGAAGAAAACAAAAAACTCTCCGCGGATCTCAAAACATTGCGCCGAGAAAAACTCAAAACGCTCGCGATAGAATGCTTAGCAAAAAAAGAGCATTCAGGACATATCGCTTGGATTGCCGAAATAGTCGATGTCGAACCAGAAGATCTCAACGGCTTTGCTGAAGAGCTTTTGCACAAGCTCAAAAGCGGTGTTGTAGCTTTGGGCATTCGCTTAGGCGACCGATGTCAATTGCTTGTGACCGTTAGCGCCGATATGGTGCAGAAAAACATTCTTGCATCACAGCTTGTCAAAGAAGCCGCGCCTCTAATCGAAGGCGGCGGCGGCGGCAAACAAATGATCGCTCAAGCAGGCGGGAAAAAACCAGCCGGCCTGTCCGATGCACTGGAAAAAATCCGTAATTTGCTCCGTCAGAGTGCATGATTTTAGAAGAGTGTTTTACATCCCCTTCTCTTAAAAAGCTGCAAGCGCTACTAAAAAGTGGACAAGATGTACTTTTAGAAGAGCTGTGGGATGTTCCCAAAGCCATTATCGCCTGTCTTGCCCTCAAAACGACGAATCGATCTGTGCTCATTCTCACTGGAGGAATGCGCGAAGATAAACTCTTTGATAATCTAGAAGAACTAGCGCCCGATCTTACAATCGAATTTCCCGCCTGGGAAACTCTGCCGGGCGAGGAAATCGCGCCAAGTCCTGACATCATCGGCAAAAGAATGGAAGCGCTCAATACCTTGATCCATTCCAAGAGGCCTCGTATCGTCCTATGCCCCCTGACTTCTTTTTTACAAAAAATAGCTCCTAAAGAAGACTTATCTGTTCGCTTGGAAACATGGAAAGTTAAAGATCGCATCGCCTTTAACGAACTGTCCCAAAAACTCACATCGCTTGGTTATAAACGCACTGCAGTGGTTGCGGATAAAGGTGAATTTGCCATTCGCGGAGGTATCGTCGATCTTTTCCCCACAGGATCTGCAGACCCATTTCGTGTCGATTTTTTCGGCGATGAAATCGAGCAAATCCGCACATTTGATCCAGCTAGCCAAAAATCCATCCAAAAAGTCCACTCGTTTTCTTTAGGGCCCGCTAGTGAACTCAAATTATTACAAGAATCCAAACAGCTCGTCTCTATTCTCGAGTATCTCGGCCAAGATCCGATCATTTTATGGGATGATCTCATCGCAATTGAAGACACTTATGTCGCTCTCAAACAAATGAGCGGAGCTAATTCGCCCTATTTTTACCCTTTGCATGAGCGGCTCGATGCCATTTCAAATCGGCTGCAAATTTACTGCGCTCCGCAAAAACTCGAACAATGGTCCGCACTAGAAAATGAACGTCCACGCGGAGTTGTCCAATTTGAAGTCATGGCCAAAAGCTTTCAAGCGGAGAGATTTTTTCATTCCTTCCGTCCCATTCAAGACTATTTAGAACCCGAGTTTTCATTCGATTCGGAATTTACTCTTTGTTTTCTCAACTCCAATGAAACCGAAGAAAACGAAGTCAAAGAAAAACTATCAGCCATTCAACTACCTCCGACCACTCGTTTTGAACGGGGATATTTGACATCGGGCTTTATCCTATCGGATCTGTTTTTAGCCGTTATCCCCAATCCAGAAATTTCACATCGCCCCAAAATCCGCAGACAAAAATGGCGCAGCACCTACCATACGCCCGCTGCCGAATTTCACCAACTATCTCCGGGAGATCTCGTCGTCCATTTTCACAGCGGAATCGGCCGATACCGCGGAATGGAAAAACAAATCAATCACCAAGGACAGCAGACCGAATTTTTAACCATAGAGTACGCCGACCAAAGCAAATTATTTGTTCCCCTTTCGCAAGCCTACCTTGTCTCTCGATACATCGGCGGTGGGCACGACTCAATGCCGCACTTAAGTCAATTGGGCAGTAAGCGCTGGCAAACAGCCCGTCATCACGCGCAGGCGCAAATCCTTGGTTATGCCAGTGATCTGTTGCAACTCTACGCAGCCAGACAAGCGCACGGCGGTTTCCAATACCCCCCCGATTCCGATCTCATGCGCCGATTTGAAAGTGATTTTCCTTATCACGAAACACCAGATCAATTATTGGCTATCGACGCAATTAAAAACGATATGACATCCGGCAAAGCAATGGATCGACTCGTCTGCGGCGATGTCGGCTACGGCAAAACAGAGGTGGCTATGCGCGCCGCCTTTAAAGCAGCATGCGACGGCAATAAACAAGTAGCCGTTTTAGTCCCGACCACAGTTTTGGCTATGCAGCATTTTGAAAATTTCACCCAGCGCATGGGAGGATTTCCCGTTGTCGTCGACGTAGTGTCTCGCTTTCGCACCCCAAAGCAAATCAAAGAAACTTTAAAAAAAGTAGAAGATGGAAAAGTCGATATTCTCATCGGAACTCACCGCCTTTTATCACAAGACATTCATTTCAAAAATTTCGGCCTGGTCATCATCGATGAAGAACAGCGCTTCGGAGTACGCGCCAAAGAACACCTTAAAAAAATCAAAACCGGCGTTGATTGCATCACTTTATCTGCTACCCCAATTCCTCGAACTCTATACATGTCCTTGATAACCGCTCGCGATATGTCCGTGATCAACACCCCGCCGCAAGATCGACTGCCGATCAAAACCATCATCGCTGAAACCGATTTTCAATTGATCTCAAATGCCATCTTGCGCGAATTGACACGCGGAGGCCAGATTTACTTCATCCACAATCGAGTCGAATCAATTTATGAAAGAGCCCATGCCATTGGACAACTCGTGCCCCAAGCGAGAGTCGGCGTCGTCCATGGCCAAATGACCTCAGAGCAAATCGATCCAATTTTTCACGCCTTTAAACTCGGACAAATCGATTTGCTCTTTGCAACCACCATCATCGAAAACGGCATCGACATCCCCAACGCCAATACAATTCTCATCGACCGAGCTGACACATACGGTCTTGCCGATCTATATCAATTGCGCGGCCGCGTGGGAAGATGGAACCGCGCTGCATACGCCTATTTTCTAATCCCCAAAGAAACTCTACTTCCCGAACCCACCCGCAAAAGGCTCAATGCCCTTGTAGAAGCCGGAGGATATGGGGGCGGGATGAAAATTGCAATGAGAGACCTAGAAATCCGAGGAGCCGGCGACATTCTCGGCGTACAACAGTCCGGCCAAGTATCCACAATTGGCTTTCATTTATATTGCAAACTTCTCAAAAAAGCAATTGAAGCCATTAAAAAACAAAAAGCAATCACCTTTGAAGAAACAAAAATCGAAGCCCCGTACGACGCGCGCATTCCCGATTCTTACATTGAAGAAGTCTCACTGCGCATGGAAATCTATTACCGGCTTGGGGACGCCACAACCCACGCCGAACTCGATGCGCTTCTAGAAGAAATTCAAGACCGCTTCGGAGAACCTCCGCAACCTGTCTTATGGCTCTATCATCTTGCAAAATTACGGACCTTTGCCTCGGCAAATCACTTTACACTGCTCAAATTTGGAAACCTCAGCCTTCTCGCAGAACAACAACAAGGAAAAACACTCGAAAAGAAAACTCTTATTTTGCCCAAACAATTTCAAAACCCCAAAGACCTTGAATGGTTTACAATAGAGCAGCTCAAAGCTAATTTTCCTTGCGAGTCAATTGCAAAACTCATTTGATTATGAGCCAATTGCAAAAATAATTTACACAATCTCTTTCTTTTGTTAGCGTCTTAAAGAAATCTTTTCAATCGAGGAGGAGTGTACTATGAGACAGGCCAAATTATATCAAACAATCAGCTCTGCAGCCTTTTGCTGTATGGCCATTTTCGGCACGCAAACATACGCTGAAGAATTCATTTCCGAATTCCGAGAAACTGCCGAATTTCCTTCGCCGGCCGAATTTTTGCAACGCGTTTATTTATGGGTTACAGGCGGAGCACAGTTCGACTTAGAAGCTTCCACATTGCTATTAACTACCGAAGCAGCCGAATTTCAAGACAATCCTCTTGCAAATAAATATTGCCAAGACATTATTACAGCATTTATAAATACAGTAGATCAAATCGATCTGTCATCTGCATCCTTGAGCACTCAAAATGCGGCTAAACTGGCCGCTGCCGAAAATGCCGCAGAAAAAATCGCTATATTACGGTACGTGGTAGAAGCGGCGCCTGCTGCTGAGTGGACTGCTGCTTTGCAAACTAAAAACCGCAGCGATACACTCGCTAAAACATGTAGCGCTCTCATCGAAAAACTAAAATATCGTATTAAAACCGCTGCTAATATTTATCAAGAAATGGAAATTCAAGATGCTGTAGGTTACACAAAAGTTGCAGTGCCTTTAGAAATAGCCTCTATGTTATTAGGTTCGACGGGACAACTAAACGTCCATTTAATCCCGATGATCCAGCGCCATTTTCTCGCCACACCGCAATTGGCCAGCTGGCAACAACGTTTGCAATTTATTTTTCCTATAATCAATGCATCCTGGCAATCCGTACTCGATACGATCACAGAACCACCTGCAGGTTCTTTGGCTTTGCGAGTATTGCAAGCTACCTTCAGATTGCACCCAGAAAACAATATCAGTATTTTACAAACCAAACAAGCTATTTTAGCCGCGGCTCTCACTGAGTACGATCCATCTGAAACCCTGAGCTACCGAGTTCAGTTTCATTTATGGAAAGAACAAAAAAATCCTTTAGTGGCGCTCAAAGCTTACGCATTAGCAATGCAAGAAAGCGAAGCATCATACGCTTTACCTCTTCCGGATGCTACCTCTGATGCTGCATTGCAAAATTGGGTATTAGATCTCAATTTACAACGCCTTCAAGCAGGTTGTGGTTGCCCATTGAGCAATTAGCAGCGCATTGGCGATCTTCTTGTCGAAGATCGCCATTTCAGTGAACTTCTTTGGCCCTTGATAATAATTGTTTTATTTTGCAAAGGTAAATCTCATGATAAAAAAAATTCTAATCTTCTTCATCCACTCTACTGTTTTTGCCGCAAGTCAAACCACCTATTTTCATATCGATGCAGCAACCCGTGGAGCAGAAATTACCTCCATGATTGCAACCCTCAATAGCGCCCCTTATAATGGAGCGCAATCCGAAGTAGGCTTGCAACTGATATCCAATGCAGCGTTTCCTTACGCCCCGTACGTGTACGGCGGGCTAATTCCTTATGTTGCATCGGTCAATCCAGCTCCGAATGATACGCTGCTGTTAGTTACTTATTATCCCTCTCTTCCCAAAGGGATCGGCCCCCTGTATCTCGTCGTACCGATAGAACAGGTGACATCGGTTGTCTACTCTCCAGTCCCTATCGCTCCCGGTTCTACCTTTAGTTCTAATTACATGAACGGAATCACGCCGCTGCTCACCGTCGACCCCATTTTGCGCGCAGCAGATATTGAAAACATGATTGCCACGCTGCTCGCCCCGCCATTTAATGGAGGATCCTCAAGCGTTGCGCTGTACACCACTCTAAGCGGCCCTTTTTATCCACCCATTTCCGGAGGAATCATCCAAAATGTGCAAAGCGTCACGCAAATCGTTCCCAACGATACTCTTTTATTAGTATCCTACCTATCCCCCACTACCAATATGCAAGGAACTATTATAGTAGCCGTCGAACAAGTTCTAGAAATTGTTTACTACCCTCAATTTTATCCAAAATGAATTTTGCAATTGGCTCTTTACCTCTTTTCTTCACTGCCATATACTATTGCAATAACGGCATTGGCTGTCTGACGCAGCCAGAACCGATTTTTCCATCACGAACGATTCTGTAATCGCGGTTCTGTAATTTAAGTGTCCTCGTAGCTCAGTGGATAGAGCGGTCGCCTCCTAAGCGGCAGGTCGCGGGTTCGATTCCCGCCGAGGACGATGTAGGTTTCCAAAAGTGTCTTTCAAACGGAATGAGTATATTCAGACCGCGCTAAAACATCTCGAGAAAGACCTGTAAGTGTACTTAACCGCATTGCGTAGGTATCGTGTAAAATGTTTGCAATTTCTCGTGTCGTAGGCCAAGACTGCTCTTCTAAAGAGCGCTCCAAGATTGGCTGGGCGGTTAACATTAACCGGCCGAGAGCATAGGTGCGCAGTTCCATTGGATACAAATAATTCAAACAGTGAACACATCTCCAAAATGCATCCCTTGTTTGACGTAATTTTGGATAATTTTGCGATATAGTGCTATCTCGCAAATCTTTGGCATAGTGCAACAACAACAAAGCAAATACAGTTTGTTTTACAAATGTTTTATTCTGAAATTGAATGATCCGATCTCCTTCTTCATAGTCATTCGTTTTTTTTAATCGTTCATCTATGATTTGTGCGAGTTGAATTGCAGTTTCTTCGACTGACAGCGGGTTTACTTTTGGAATGCGACTAGAAAGCGTCGTTACCGACATTCTAGATGCTCTAAAAATCTCTATCCCTTCTAGGATCTCACCGACCTCGTTCAAAAAATCAAGATCGTTTACAATACCGCCAGCCTCTTTGCAGCGTTGCTCGCTGTCAGCTGGGGAAATATGCACCCAGCGATGTTCCTGTATCGCCGCGTACTGTTCCATATTGGGTATTGGCATAGCCAATCTCGCAGGTTGCTCCAACAATGAATACCTTCCACATAAACGCCAAAACATTTGTTGTATGGTATGCATACTATCCCTCTGCTGTGAAATTTATTTCTAAACCATCCTTAACCACCGGTTCGAATCGAGATTGCTGGAGTGCCTTTACAAGATTGTGATGGAGTTGGACTGGATTGACCAGCCGATACACTCATATTTAAATTTGTGACAGTAGTCGTTGTAGTTGTGGTCGATTGTATCGTCGCCACCTGAATTTGTTGATGTGTGGTTGGCCAAACA
>JAJXVT010000018.1 GCA_021781995.1 bacterium
TAGTTTGCAGGCGGTAGGATCGGGAGATTCTACCGGCTTGACCACGTTGAGTGTGACCAATAGCGCAGCGCTTAGTTTTGGCGGAGCTGTAAATTTAACCGGCGCATTGACACAGACCAATGCAGCCACCGGCTCAACGACCTTTAGCAATACTGTAGCGCTTGGTTCTACAACGCTTGCCGGCACAACGTATAGTGTAAACAACAGTTTTACAACCACAGGAGCCACGTCAGTTACCAATAGCGGTCTTTTTACAAAAGGGGCTACGGGAGCGATTGCAGCAGCAACAGGCTTTAGCGCGACGGGATCGGTGAGCCTTGCAAACAATATTTCCACGACCAATGCAGCGGTTGTGATCGGAGGAAATTTAACGCTTGCCGAAGGAACTTCCATTGTTTTAACTACTGGAGGCGGTTTATTGTCGGTCGCTGGGGGAACTCTTGGCACAACAGGCGGTTCGACTGAAACTTTGACTGTGAATACGGGCAGTGGTGCAATTGATTTCGGAGCGATCGGCAGTGGGTCTGGGACAGGACTTGCAAATGTAGTGATTGTCAATAGCGGTTCGATCACTGTCAATGGAGATATAAATCTAGTCGGTAATTTTACACAAACAAATGCAGCGACCGGATCTACGGTATTCAACGGACAAGTTTTTGTGAATACCGCTACTTTAAATGGAACGGATTTTTCTATTAACAATCAATGGAATACAAGCGGAGTCAGTTCTTTTCATAATAGCGGAACAATTACTAAAAATACGACTGGGTCCATTGTAGCTGCGGGAGGATTTAATACTTCGGGAGATCTTAGTTTAGCGGCAGATATTACAACCTCCAATACGGCTCTATCGATCGGGGGCAATTTAGTACTCAATGATGCCGTAACTCTTTCCACTCAAGGAGCAGTTGGAGGGGGCGATATTACCGTTTCCGGTTCAATCAATGGAGCGTTTACTTTGAATGCGACAGCGGGTAGCGGTATTGTGACATATAACTCTGTTATTGGTAACATCGCTGCGCTTTCTACTTTCTCTACTTCTGCTGCTAGCATCAATCAGGTATCTACGGTTGTCGTCAACGGATCTGTTCAATATACAGGGACAAGTGCGATTCATTTATCTGGTAATATCTCAACAAATGGTGGAGCTATTTCGATGATTGGTCCAACAGAGCTTTTGGCTAATGTTGTGATCGATACTACTCATGCAGGAAGTGTAACGGCGGGAGCAAATATCACTTTTCCCTCGACGATTGACGGTGCATATAATCTCACTTTGGTTGGCGGAACTGGCGGTGTGTTGTCACTCAGCGATGCCATTGGATCTGGCACTCGTTTGGGTGCATTTACTATTGCTAGTTGCAATAGCGCTACAGTGTCGGGAACCATTTCATCGGCGTCCATTACTCAGACTACCAATGTGACGTTGTCTTCATTTGCAAGTTTTAATACGTCTCCGGGGGGTATTTCCTTGACAGGCGCTCAGCTTGCAGTAAATGGCAATATTATCTCTTCAGGATCAGTTATTTTTTCAGACACAGTTTCACTCACTGCTGCTTTTGGCTCTTTGACATCTATTTCAGGAAGTTTTTCTGAAAGCGGCGGCGGTTATGTGAACATTTCGGGTTCGTTGAGCACTCTTGGCGGGAATATTTCCTTTGCCGATGCCATTTTTTTACAAGGGACAACTACTATTTCTACCGGATCTGGCGCTGGTAATATTGTTTTTTCTAGCGCAGTAGATGGTGGTCAAAGTTTATCTTTAACGGCCGGATCTGGCACGATCTCATTTGCACAAGGTGTAGGGCAACTCACCGCATTATCCAATTTTACTGTGATTTCCAGCGCAGGCATCTCATATCCTAATGCAACGGCATCTACGATTGTACAACAGGGATGTTCTGGCATTACGACGATTCCTAATACATTGTCTTCCTTAGGAACTGGAGGGATGAGCATTTCCGGCGGGACGATTTCTCAAAGTGGAACTTTACTTTCTTCCGGGGGTGGACCCATCGCCGTTATCAATGGGGGACTATATACGATGTCTGGCACGGTATCTGCCGCATCTACATTTACTCAATCAGGCGCAGGCGCAGTTGACTTAGGAGGCGCAATTTCGACGCAATCTGCAACAATGACTATAAACGGTGTTACGACATTGATAGCAAATACTTCAATCAATACAGGCAGTGGAGCCGGCGATCTTCATTTTGCTAATGCGATTGTTGATGGAGGAAGTGGATCTAATTTGAATCTATCTGCAGGTTCGGGTGCGATATTGTTGGATGCAGCTGTGGGAACTTTAGGCTCTCCTATCGGAATTTTAACGATTACTTCTGGTGTAAACAATTCATTATCAAGTGTATACGCTAAAAGCATCTCTCAGTTAGGCGGATCTACGACATTTGGAATCATCAATACAACCACGATCGCAGGTATAACACTCACGGGTTCTTCTTTTACACTGGCTTCTAATATTACAACAGCTGCAGGAGGCCCGTTGACGGTGCAAAATTCCGATGCATCGATTTTTTCTGGTTCTGTATTTTCCATTAGTGGTTCTATTTCTCAGACCGGCCTCGGGCCTATCACGTTGTCTTCGGCAATGACCGCAGGTGGGGACATTCAATTTGCAGCTCCTTTGATCCTGTCTGGAACTACGGCTTCTGCGACCACTACTTCCAATATTAGTTTTTCCAATACTGTAAATGGCGAGTCCAATGCAGTGGGCGCTCTAACGCTAAATGCAGGAACAGTCGGTAATATTTCTTTTTTAAGTAATATCGGCGATGCAACTAGGATGGGAGCTTTGGTTTTTACCAATGCAAATAACATCTCCGCTTTAAATATTACTGCAGCAACTGTGCAGCAACTCAATGGTCAAGGCACGACTGCTTTAGCTGACGTGAACACAAATGCCGTGATCGGAGCTACGACAGATGCTTTGGCTCTAATTGGAAATGAGTTTATTCGCAATGGTACAGTGATTACGGTCAATGGCGGTTCTGTTCATTTTACCAACAGCGGCACATTGACATGCGTTTCTGGTACTCTCAGCAGTATCAGTGGGCATTATCTGCAAGATGGCGCAGGTCCGGTCAATATCCACGGAGGGTTGACAGCAAATGGATATATTTCTTTTGCCGGGCCCATTTTTTTGACAGGCGATTTATCTCTCAACACTAGCACAGGAAACGGAGATATCGTTTTTGGAAATTCTGTTAATAATGCTTTTAATCTTATATTGAATGCAGGCACGGGAAATATTAGTGCAAATAGCGCGATAGGAGGAACAACTCGCATTGGAGCATTCACTGTCAATGCATGTAGTAATCTTACGCTGGCAGCAGCGACTGCAGCATCAATGAATATTACAGAAACGAGCGGGACAGTTACTTTCAATGGGAATCTCGATACGAATACGGCTTCTGGCATTGTCATCAATGCGGATAATATAATTCGCGGTGGATCTGTAAATTCAAGCAACGGTGGATCGGTCACGATTTCTTTTTCAGGTTCCATTACTGCAACTGGCAGTTATCCTATTACAGTCGGTGCTTTGAGTATTACAAGTACCGGAACCGGGGCGATTAATGCGGGCGGTTCTATTACAACCAATACAGGCGGAGTATTTTTCCATTCGCCCGTCTCTTTAGTGGTCGACAGCGCTATTGATACTAGCACTTCAGGGGCAGATATCCATTTCTATGGCACGCTTGACAGTACAGCTGCAACCAATCGCAATCTGACTCTCAACTCAGGGGTTGGCAATGTCTATTTCGATGGAGCCATCGGAAGTATTCAGCCATTGAGTACGCTGACCATTAGCAATGCGGTAAATGTAACTGCAGCTGGTGCAATGGATGTTGGAGCGATTTCGCAGTTAGCAGGATCGGGCCTAACTCATTTGTTAGGTGCTGTTACCACCACTGCAGTAGGAGGAATCTCGATTGTAACGACCGATTTGACCATCGGGAGCTCGCTCAATACGACCGCAGGAAGCGGTCCTATTACATTGACCCTGAATTCTGCCGGACGGTTGGATGCTTCTGCTGCTGGAACCATTTCTTGTGGTGCGGGCTTTTCTCAGACAGGAGCCTCTTTGGTTTTATTAGGGGGTAGCATCACAACTGCCAATAGCAATGTGAGTTTTTCAGCTCCTATTACTTTAAGCGGGGCTACGACATTGAATAGTGGATCTGGAGCAGGGAATATTTCCTTGCCTACAGTCGATGGCGGTTATAATTTGACGCTCACTGCGGGGACGGGCTCGATTACGACTGCCGATATGGGAAGTGCAGCGCGAATTGGGATTTTAACTGTGAGTTCAGGCGCTAGTTTTACATCTGGTAGAATTACGGCAGGATCTGTGGAGATTACCAATGGCCTATCGGGATTGGGTATTTCAGGATTGACATCTTTCGGGGGTAGCATCAATACGAATATGGCCGCGCCCCATGGAATTTTACTGTACTCCGGAAGTATTTATCACAGTGGAGATTACATTGCGAGCAATGGTGGTTTTTTAGATTTGTATTTTGAAACAACGAGCAGCGGAGCTGCGGGCCACATTGTGCAAGTCGGTTCTATGCAAGCCCAAACTCCAGGCGCTTCAGGCATTGCTTTAGATGGCACTATCATTACACAAACAGGAGGCATTACTTTAAAATCTCCAGTTACTCTTGTAACCAATTCGACAGCCACTGTAGCAACAGATTTTGTAGCTCAAAGTACATGCAACGGAGGATATGATTTTTCGTTGGTTATGTCCGGTGGCTCGGTTAGTTTTGAACAAGGCGTCGGCAACACGATTCCTGTAGCAGCTTTATCTATTCAAGATCCTGGGACTGTTTCTTTTAATAACGTGTTAAATGCTGCATCTATTGCCATTGTATCTGCAACAGGAACAAGCACCTTTTCTGGAACGGTGACTACGTCGAATGCATCCGGAATCAATCTTAGCGGCACAGATTTTATATTTAGCAATGGCGTGACTACAACCAATAACGGCCCAGCAGTGATTACTCACACTGGCCTGCTAGAAATTGCCAATGCAACGATTTGGAATATAGCCGCGGGATTTACCGAAAATGGAACGGGCATTGCCAATGTTTCGATCGGAGGCACTGTGAGCGTTGCAAACAATGTCATCTCTTTTAATTCTCCTATGACATTGACCAACAATGTAACTCTTGATTCCGGCGCTGGAGA
Organism: bacterium; assembly: GCA_021781995.1. Taxonomy (GTDB): domain Bacteria; phylum Chlamydiota; class Chlamydiia; order Chlamydiales; family SM23-39; genus CAITMJ01. The sequence goes on from JAJXVT010000018.1 coordinate 5,215, forward strand.
TGGAGATATTCATTTACAGAACACAGTCAATGGCGCATATTGTCTAACTCTGCTTGCCGGCACTGGAAATGTGATTTTAACTCATGCAGCCGGCGCCTCGACTCCGCTGCAGTGTTTTTCGGGAAGTGGAGCTGCTATATCTCAGCTTAGTACGTTGCAAACCACCGGCACTGTTAGTTATGCCGGCGCATTAACATTGGGCGGTAATATTACTACATCCAATAGTAATATTTCTGTTACAGGTAGTATCACAACGACGGCGAATGCAGTTATCTCTTCAGGCAGTGGAGCGGGCGATATTACGATAAGCGGCGTCGTGAATGGGACGTTATCCGGTTTAGATTTTTCGATTATTTCAGGTGCAGGTAATATTACCCTTTCTTCCACTCTGGGCAATATAACACAATTTTCCCAATTGCAATTGAGCGGAGATAATATTTCATGGAATGGCCTTGGATTAGCGGCTTTTAACGGCGCTCAAACGGTCGCGGCGACGGCTACGGGAACTTTGACTTTTGCTGGGACAAATTACCATGGAGGAACTCAAACATACACAGCTGCTAATTTTAGCTGTTCTGCAGGAGCTTCTACTACCATTGCATCGTCCAATCAACCCATCGCATTTGTCACAGGGCCCATTGCATTGAGTGCAGCAAATAATTTGATCGTCAATTCTGGAGGTGGAAACATCACCTTCACCAATATTACTGTAGCAGATGTACATGCTACCAATTTAACGGTAAACGCAAGTACCGGAACTATCAGTTATTCCCAAATTGGCACCGTTGCCAATCCGTTGAATGCCGTCGAAATGACAGCGGGAACTTTTGTAGGTTCTCCTACTAATATCTACTCCAATAGCCTAACTTTGAATTCCACTACAGTTCAGTATATTAGTTCTGATTATATAACCCCAGGAACTGCGATCATATTTAATGCTCCTATAGTAGTGCAAGCGGATAACATTACTATCTCTACGTGCACTGGGGGCGGAAGCGGTGCTGCAATTACATTCAATAGCAATTTAGATGCAGATACCAATAGTTTGCCGCGCAATTTAATTGTGAATTCATGCGGCTCTCCAGTTTATTTTAATGGTCCCGTTGGCTCGATAAATCCATTTACTTCCATTGCGGTAGAAAATGCAAGCGACCTGCAAATCAATTCGACAATGACCTCTGGATCGATCGTGCAAACTGCAGGGACCGGAACGACTTTAGTCGCAGGCAATCTCAATACAACCAGTGCCGGTGGTGTTTCTTTCAGTACAAATGCAGTAACTATCACCGGAGCTATCGCTGCCACAGGCGGCGGCGGTGTCACATTGCAAGTAGTGAGCGCATTTACCTTATCCAATAGCAGCGTGACATGTTCCGGAGCATTTCAGCAAACCGGAACTAGCGCATCCAATACATTGCAAGGCGTAATTCAAACAACAGATTCTGCTATTTTCTTTGCAGGCCCGATTTCTTTAGCGGGATCTACTACACTCAATAGTTATTCGACGATAGGCGGATCGATTACGCTCTCGCAAGCAGTCACAGGCAGTTCGCAAAATTTAACCCTTGCATCGGGCAGTCAAAACATAGTTGGATCAGCCGACATAGGAACTGCTCTTGCGCCGATTGGGACATTGACCATTGGATCTGCTTTAAATGCCTCGTTTTCAAACGTTTACGCTTCTAGCATGACGCAAAATGCAGGTTCTGGGACAACGGAAATTGCAGGTGTCTTGAGTACAACCAACGTTCTAGGCATTCAACTCACTGGCAACGCATTTTCTTTTGCAGGAAGCGTGAGTGCAGCAAATGGCGGCTTATTTACAGTCCACAATGCAGGAACTGTAACGCTATCAAGCGGAGCAAATATCGACGGGGCTTTGACCACCCTCGGAACTGGTCCTATAGTATTGAATGGAACGTTTGCAGCAGGCGGTGCTATGACATTTGCCAGCGCTGTGTCTTTGACTGGAGCCACGAGTTTCAATACCTCGGCAAATGGAACAAATATCACATTGAATTCGACATTGACCGGAGCTGCGCATGACGTAGTATTCAATGCCGGATCTTCTGGCGCAATCGCGTTGAATGCAGCAATATCGGGCGTAGGAGCATTGACTATCGCCAATGCTTCCACTATTGTAGCTGCCGATGCGATTTCAGCTGCATCGATTACGCAATCGGCTGCAACGGTATCTGCCAGTTACGCTAGTTTGACTACAACTGCTGGTACGATTTCATTCACTGGCAATACGTGTGCTATCAATGGCGCCATTACCGCAGCTTCAGATGTCGTCATCAATAACAGTGGTTCATTGTCATTGATTCTTTCTGGATCTACATTGATTTCAGGTAGTTTTACTCAATCAGGTTTAGGTAGTGTATTTATTTCCGGTAGTTTAACCACTGTCAATCAAACTATTTCTTTTGCGCAAGCGGTGCATCTAACTGGAGCAACCGCCATTTCGTCAGGATCTGGATCTGGCATATTGAGTTTTTCAAATTCGATCAACGGAGCTTATAATTTAACCCTCACAGCCGGAACTGGAGATATTTCTTTGGGTACTGCGATAGGAAATACAACTCCGTTGAACTCATTGATTATTGCCAATTGCCACAATATAGCCTATCCCAATACAACTGTTGGGTCACTTCTGCAAACAAGTAGTAGCGGCACAACTTCGATTGCAAATACAATTATCTCTACAGCTTCCGCAGGCATTGCGATTACAGGAGGAACGATTACGCAAACCGGTGTTTTGAATGCGCAAAATACAGGGGGCGTTTCAATCGTGAATAATCAGGCAATTTACACGATGAGCGGAACTGTATCTAGCAGTGGAAATTTCACTCAGACTGCAAGCAATGGCAACGTACATTTAAGCGGATCTGTGACATCTACTTCAGGAAATGTAACTTTTGCAAGTCCTATTTTATTGGTAGGAAATTCTTTACTCAGTACCAATACAGGAGGAGGAAGCATCGCAGTTGCAAGTACTGTTGACGGGGGGTATAATTTTACCTTAGCTGGAGGAACCGGTTCTGTTTCATTGAATGGCAATATCGGAGCTGTAACGCCGATAGCTACCTTGTCGATTCATTCTGGCGTTGGCAATGCGACACAAGCGATTTCTGCGACCGATATTTCACAACTTAGCGGTTCGACTACATTTGGCGCTTTGACAACTACAGGCATAAATGGTATTTCGCTTGTAGGAACATCATTTACATTAGGCGGTAATATTGCTACCGGTTTAACCGGACCTCTTTCCATACAAAATTCTGCCGCATCTGTTTTTTCCGGAGCGAATTTTTCAATTGGAGGATCTATTACACAATTAGGTACAGGAACGATTACCCTTTCTTCTGCGATGACCTCGAGCGGATCCATTCAATTTTCTGCCCCCATTATCCTCGCAGGAACCACAGCTTCGGCCAACACTTCTTCTACATCTGCGAACATTACATTTGCCAACACCCTCGATGGGAGCTCTATAGGAGTTGGGTCTTTGACAATAAATGCCGGAGCTTTAGGCAATGTTTCTTTCTTATCTAATATAGGGGCTACTACATCAGTCGGTCCTGTGCTTATTACCAATGCCAATGATGTTACCGTGCAAAATGTCACAGCGGCCTCCTTACATCAAACAAATGGCAGTGGTACATCCACATTTTCTAGTATTGCAACAAGCGCTGCAGAAGGAATTGTGCTAGTAGGCAATAATTTTGTTTGCAACGGAGCAATTTCGACAGCAAATGCAGGGCCCTTTCAGGTCGCTAATAACGGTTCACTTTCATTTGCCGTCAACGATCTTTTGAATGTATCTGGTTACTATCTGCAAAACGGAACCGGTTTAGTGAATATTTCAGGCATTGTGAATGCAGGTAATTACATTTCTTTTTCAAGTTCATTGAACTTAAATGCAGCTTTGACACTCAATACTAGCGGAGCTTCTTCAGGAGGCGCTGATATTATTTTGCAAGGAGGAGCTAATAACGCCTTTGATCTCACTTTAAATGCAGGAAATGGAGATATTCAAGCGGCAGGCTCTTTAGGAAGTGTATCTAGATTAGGCGTCTTTACCGTGAATGCTTGCACAAATCTGACCCTTGCAGCAGTCACAGCATCCGCCATGAATTGGACACAGAGTAATGGAACTCTCACTTTAAACGGAACTGTGGATACAAATACTGTCAGCGGCATGACGGTCAATGCTCATAATATTATTTATAACGGCTCTATCAATGCAAGCAATGGCGGCGCTGTGACTGTTATTTTTTCAGGTTCTACCTCTAGTGCAGGGTTATATCCAATCACGGCCGGATCTTTAGATATCACAAGTACCGGAACCGGTAGCATTGCTTCAGGAGGTTCTGTCACAACGACCGCGGGAGGCGTTTTTTTACGATCTCCAGTGACATTGGTTAACAATGCCTCGTTAAATACGAGTGCAGCCAGTGGCGAAATCCATTTTTATAATCGTTTAGATAGCGCTACTGCTACCACTTATAATTTGACACTCAATGCAGGCAGCGGAAATGTTTTTTTTGATAATGCTGTTGGAGCGATTGCTCCGTTAGGTGCTCTCACTATTAGTAACGCACAAAATGTAACCACAACAGGAAGTTTTGCAGCGCAAGGATTCACGCAAAATGCCGGAAGCGGAACTACTCGATTGGAAGGAGCTGTTTCGATTTACTCAGCAACCGGTATTTCGATTGCGACTGTTAATTTTGAAAATGACAGTACCATTTCTGTAATCAATGGCGGAGGAATGATAGTCACTGCAAGCCCCTCTGGTACATATATGAGTGGAACTGCTAGCGCTATATCTTTAGATGGAGCATTTTTTGAAACCGGTGCGAGCGTTGCTTATATGGCTGGTTCATTGGTTACTAATGGAAATGCAATTACCTTTCAATCGCCCATGGTTTTAAACAGCAATACACTCATAGATACTGGATTAGGCAGTGGCAATATCAATTTGCAATCGGTGAATGCAGCTGTGATCAACGGACAAAATATTACGATATCTGCAGGAAATGGCAATGTGGTCATTGCCGACAGTATTGGATCTGCGGTGCGGTTAGGCGCGATGCAAATTACCAATTGTACCGATGCTATTTTGGGAGGATTGTCAGCAGGTTCATTTGCATGTACAAGTACCGGAACTGTGACTTTAAATGGCGATGTAAACACCAATCAAGCAGCGGGGATTACATTGAATATTCATGACGCCATTCGGAAAGGTTCTTTGACAGCGACAAACGGAGGCCCTTTAGTAACGAATTTTTCTGGATCTCTCAGCGTTTTAAATACCTCTCCTATTCAAGTTGGCTCTGTTCAGACTACAGCAACAAGCGGTGGAATCTTACAATTTCAAGGAACCATCATTACAGATGCCGGAGGCATTTTATTGAATGCTCCTTTATACCTGATTGGGCAAACCATTTTAGATACCAGCGCTGCTAATGGCAATATGTCTTTTTTTGATTCTGTGACCAGCAGTCAATCAGGGGGGCCTTTTGCTATGATCGCTAAAGCTGGCAGCGGCAATATCACTTTTTCTGGAGATATTGGCAGTAGCAGTCAGCCGCTTGCTTATATCGAGATCGATTCTGCCAATAATGTGACAGCTACGAGCTTTACAGGCGGTTATTTATTGCAAAACGCAGGTTCCGGCACGACGTCTTTTACAGGACCGGTAACCATTACAAGTTCAAACGGTCTTGATCTTGCGGGAAATTCTTTTGCCTTTACAGGAGGAATAAGTACCTTCAATGGAGGCCCTCTGAAGGTAGTCAATACAGCAGCCTTGACATTGCAATCGACCGTGAATTTAAGCGGTCCCTTATTGCAAACCGGAAGCGGCCAGTGCTATCTGCAAGGGACAATCACTGCCAATGCGAGTGCCATTGCATTTGCTAGCCCCATTGCATTGACATCCGATTTATCCATTGGATCGAATGGAGGCAATGTTACAATATCATCTACGATAGATGGGGCGCATTCACTCATTCTTGCCTCTGGATCTGGCGATGTGAATGTATTAGGCCAAATTGGAGCTTTAAATCCTTTAGTGAATTGTACCATATCAGGTCATAACATTCTTTTATCTGGGATTGGTTCCTCAACCAACACGCTTAGCGGAACTTTAAGCGTAGCAGCATCCGAGCTAATTTTCCTAGAGGGCCAATATTATGCCGCTCATGCGCAACAATATAATTGTGGAGTTGATGTCAATGTAGTTTATCCAGGCTTGGAAATTTTCAAAACAAATGGTGGAAATATTGGCTTTAACAGCGGAGAATTGCATATTAATAATTATGATTTAGGAACCAATATGTCTGTGGTTACTAGTGGCGGCGAATTTAATTTTATTCAGATTTTTGGCACTGCATATCCGGCGCTCAATGTAGATACCACAACGGGATATGTGTCTTTTGGCGGTGTTTCTGCTAGTGGTGCAATGGGATCTATTGCAGTCTACGCAGGTAGCATTGCATTTGCAGGTGATACCTATTGTACAACCGGTTCATTTACAGCGAATTATTCCCTTTCTAATTTAAGTTCTCCAGTCACTCTTTCTAGTACAGCAGACATGACTTTTAATAGTTTATCCAGCAACGTCGCCTCGGTGAATAACCCTCTTGTAGTCAACGCAGGAGGTCAGGTGTTTGCTGGCAGTAGCTATTTAGCAGCGTTTGATGGTACAACTAGTGATGGGACGATTCATCCATATTCACCTCATCCAGCGTGTGTGATTTACTTCAATGGCGTGAAAATAGCCGATTGTGGATCTAGCTCGACACTTCCTCCGGTGCCAGCTACCTTATTTGCTACTCCCGGATTCAATTCGTCTTTTTATAATTTGGCCAATGATTTTTATTTTCTTCCATCGTCACTAGATGACTCATACTTTAAGAAAGCGTCTACCTTCCCGGCCATACCCGTGCGATAACCGTTGCTGGAATGGGATCTGGGCCTGCATAGACTGTGGCCCTGAAAGCTTCCTGCGCTAGATGCACATCAACGTTTATTGGTGGTGCAGGAACCTGAGGCATTCGATCGGCTACGCTAGCTAGCAAGTCTAAATCTTCGGGGGCTGACGGGCGGCGGCCGGAATCAGGTTGATTGTTTGCAGAAACTGGCGCGCTCATATTATACCTCATCTTTTATGATTCTATTTTAGAATTTACAGTTTTTAAGATCAAATAAAAGTTTAATTTGGTATTGATTAGTTATGGCGATGGATCCGTTGAAAAATTATCCCTGTTTGCAAGCTCGGGACTATAATCCAGTAACTCAGGATGTAGCAATCGATGGCGTGGCTAAGCGGGTCCAGCTTGTTGCAACCCCTTTTTTTTAATTTAACTATTGTCAGGTTCAGTATACTTAACCGTGTTGCTTAAACATGACGCAGGTGAAAATCGTGATTTATTATATTTTGTGGGTAGAGGGTTAAATCCAGAAGAGTTTGCGCAATCTGCAAGGATTATGTCGGAAAGATTACGCGATAGTGGAGGTTTGGGGTCTGTGGAAGGCGGCGATTGAATTGAATGAAAACCCGGCAGTGTAACATCACCGGCTTTCTGCGCTAAGCAGTTTTGCTACTGGCTCTATTGTCTTTTTTCAAAGACGGATTTATAATCATTTGCAACGAGGTGATATACCATTCATAATGCAAAAATCGGAATGTGGCAAGAAAGCGTCGGGTAAATAGCCAGGACAAAGTTGTGAAAATGACTCTTGAATGCAATCAGAACCGATATTTTCATTTAGACGACATTCACCCGTGTATCTCGCTCAAGATTTTTGAGCGGAATAAATTATCAAAAGGAGATTTCATTATGCGTACATTATTTTTCGCTTTGACACTAGTCAGCTGCTTTGCAGGATCGACATTTGCAAATGAAACGGAAACAGCAGAAGTTTCTGAGGTAGTTCAAGATGTCGCAGCAGATGAAGCGTCTGGTGGATGCGGTTGCGGAAAAGGAAAAAAAGGTTAACGAAAAAAAGGGCAGCGCAAGCTGCCCTTTTTTTGTATTAGTTCCACTGCAGCGCAGATGCTTGACGGTACTCAGTAACTCGAGTTTCGAAAAAGTTCTTTTCTTTACCCAAATCGATCGTCTCGCTCATCCATGGGAATGGATTTTTGGAGCGATAAAGGGGTTTTAAGCCGATTCTCTCCAAACGTCGATCCGCAATATACTGAACATAGTCCCGGAACATAGGGGATGTGAGTCCTAAAATGCCGCGAGGCAGACAATCTTGTGCATATTGAATTTCCAGTTCCACCGCTTCTTGGACTGTTTCAATGATGTGATTTTGAAATTCAGCTGACCAAATCTCTGGATTTTCTTCTTTAATCGTATTGATCAAATCGATCCCGAAATTGAGGTGGATCGTTTCATCGCGCAAGATGTATTGAAACTGTTCAGCAATCCCAACCATTTTATTTTGGCGCATGAAAGATAAAATCATCGCAAAACCACTATAGAAAAACAATCCTTCCATAATAATGTAGTAGCCGATGAGGTTTTCGAGAAATTTGCGGGCCCCTTCTGTTGTTTCGGTAGAAAAACCAGGTTCGAGAATGTCGGCCGTCAACTTCATTTCGAATTTATCTTTATTGCGAATCGATTCGATCTCGTTGTACATATTGAACACTTCTCCGTGATCGAGAGTTAAAGACTCAACGATATAGAGAAAAGTGTGCGTATGGATCGCTTCTTCAAACGCTTGGCGCAGCAGATACTGCCGCGCTTCAGGGTTGGTTACGTGTCGGAAAATAGCCAATACGATATTGTTTCCTACCAAGCTTTCGGCTGTGGAGAAAAATCCTAAAGTTCTCATGATGGCATGTTTTTCATCTTCGCTTAAGGCGTCGGATTTCCAAAGCTCGATATCTTTGCTCATCGAGACTTCGTTGGGCATCCAATGATTTGCGCAGCCGTTGAGATAATGTTCCCATGCCCATTTGTATTTTAAGGGCATGAGCTGGTTTACATCTACGGCATGACAGTTGATCATCCGCTTTTCTTTGACGTCAATACGTCTAGTTTGTGTTGTTGTCATCAGATCACCCTATATTATTGACAGCTTTCGCATGATCCATCGAGCGGGCACGCTTTGGGTAATTCATTGCGCTCGACTGTGATATTGCTGGAAGCCGATTTGTTTTTCATCCAACGTGGCTGCAAGCCGCGTTTGTTGATATCCATCGTTGATTTTTCAATTTGTGTGGCTCCAAGCGTGCGGAGATAGTAGGTGGTTTTAAGTCCCTTTTCCCATGCAAGCATGTACATTTGGTGTAACTTTTTGCCGCTTGGTTCAGATAGATAAAGGTTGAGTGATTGACCCATGTCTAACCATTTTTGCCGACGCGCGCCGCACTCGATGACCCACTCTGGTTCAATTTCAAATGCTGTGAGAAATAGGTTTTTTATTTCGTCTGGAACTCTTTCGATTTCGTGGATTGAACCATCGAAATATTTCAAGTCGTCTACCATCTCTTCATCCCAAAGGTTCAATTCTTTGAGTTTGGCAACTAAATGATGGTTGGTAACGGTAAAATCTCCGGAAAGATTGGATTTTACAAATAAATGTTTGTAAATGGGTTCATTGGACGGAATCACGCCAGTGATGTTTGCAATTGTTGCTGTTGGCGCGATTGCCATTGTATTGCAATTGCGCATGCCGTATTTTTTCACAGCATCTCTCACTATGTTCCAATCGAGCGATGCACTTCGATCTAGATCGACCTTTACTCCGCGCTCTTGCTCCAAAAGATCGATGGTGTCGATTGGCAATAACCCTCGCTCCCATTTCGAACCTTTATAGCTTTGGTATGTGCCGCGCTCTTTTGCTAATTCTGTTGATGCTAAGATGGCGTAATAAGAGATCATTTCCATGCTCTTATCGGAAAATTCAATCGCCGCATGGCTTGCATAACTGATGTTCTGCATGTACAGAGCGTCTTGAAATCCCATAAATCCAAGTCCGATAGGACGGTGGCGCATGTTGGAATTTCTTGCTTCAACTGTTGGATAAAAATTGATGTCGATCACATTGTCTAACATGCGAACGGCCGTAGTTACGGTCGTCGCTAGCTGTTTTTCATTGAGACCATTGGGTCCTACGTGCCGCGCTAAGTTAATTGAACCGAGGTTGCATACAGCAGTCTCGTCCATAGACGAGTTGAGCAGGATTTCTGTACACAAATTCGAAGAATGGACAACGCCGACGTGATTTTGGGGCGAGCGAATATTGGACGGATCTTTGAAAGTAATCCAAGGATGTCCTGTTTCAAATAACATGCTTAGCATTTTGCGCCATAATTGCAAAGCTTCTACCTTTTTATACAGCTTCAATTTGCCGATTTCCGCCATTTTTTCATAATGGACATAGCGCGTTTCAAACGTTTGACCATATAAATCGTGTAGATCGGGAGTATCGCTTGGTGAAAAAAGCGTCCACATGCCGCCTTCGCGTACGCGCTTCATAAATAGGTCGGGAATCCAGTTGGCTGTGTTCATGTCGTGAGTGCGTCGTCGCTCGTCGCCTGTGTTTTTGCGAAGCTCGAGAAAGTCTTCAATGTCCAAGTGCCAAGTTTCAAGATAAGCGCACATCGCTCCTTTTCTTTTGCCGCCCTGATTGACAGCTACTGCTGTATCATTAGCTACCTTTAAGAAGGGGATGACTCCTTGCGAAGTGCCATTGGTGCCTTTAATTCTCGCTCCTGTAGCGCGGACGTTTGTCCAGTCATTGCCAATGCCGCCTGCCCATTTTGAAAGCTGCGCATCATCGGCGACGACTTTGAAAATGTGGTGTAGATCGTCCATTACCGTCGATAGATAGCATGAGCTGAGTTGTGAATGACGCGTGCCGGAATTGAACAGTGTCGGCGTGCTGGAAGTGAAATAAAATTGAGACAAAATATTATAAAATTCAATCGCGCGTTTGTTTTTTTGTTCGCCTTCTCGAAGCGCCAAGCCCATAGCTACTCGCATCCAGAAAATTTGCGGCGTTTCTAGGCGGCGCTGTTCTTGATGGATAAAATAGCGATCGTAGAGCGTTTGCAAGCCGAGGTAATTGAATAAATCGTCTCGATTTAAATCCATTGCCTCTGCCAGTTCATCTAGATCGAAATCCAAGAGTTCAGCAGAGAGTCTTTCTAGTGCGATGGCTTCTTTAACGTACTTTTTAAAGTACTGACGATGAGCCTTTTGTAAAGTAGAATCCGATGCAGGGAGTCCTAGAGTTTCTCGGTAAAGGACATCGAGAAGCAGTCGGGCTGCCACTTGCGAATAAGCAGGTTCTTTTTCGATTTTCGACTTGGCAGCAAAAATATTAGCCAAATCTACCTCATGAGCCTTCATTCCTGTGTAAAATTGAGAAATCGAAGTCTCGAGCAGTTCATCGACAAAAACTAAAGACTCTAGGCCTCGGCATGCAAACGCAAATTTATTGCGAATCATGAGTTCGTTGATTTTTACCGTGCTGTTATCTGCAGAGGCAATTTCAAAAGTGCGCAGTGCCGCATTTTCTTCCATCGTCGGGGATAAGGGCTGTAATTTATCGTGAGCAATTGCCTTCTCTGCGCGGTATAAAATAAAACTTTTTGCCACATCGAAAAACTTTTCGTTCATCAACTCCCGCTCTACACGATCTTCAATCATATCGATGTAAAGTGTGTCGCCTTTAGTTGCTAATTCAGACATTTCTAACACGATCTTTTGCGTGAGTAAATTCACTGCAGCGACTACCTCATCGGGCGTCTGTTCTTCGATTCGTCTAGCTCGACGGAATGCGCGCTCGATTGAAGAGGCTATACGCATTGGGTTGAATCGCGTGGGTGTTGTTTTATCGCGGCGATAAATTTTGAGATTTTGCAAAGAAGTTTCTCTCTTGGCCTTGCGCTCATCGCGATAGATGATATAATCGCGAGCGACATCATGGTAGCTGTGCTTCATGAGGGTCACTTCTACGACGTCCTGAATTCCTTCAACAGTAAGAGATGCACCTTTGGAAGCTAAGGCCAATACCTGTTTGACCACAAGATCTGTGATCTGTTCCACAACGCCTGTCCATTCCGAGTCTAAAGGTGCGCCGTGCTCTATTTTTTTTGTATCGCGAAACGCCGATTCAATCGCATGTAAAATTCGATCTCGACGGAAAGGAACTAAAGTTCCGTTGCGTTTAACCACTGCGTACTGCGCCTCTTTTAGCGCTGGGCCCTTTCTCACAGTTGGCTTAACTGGAGATAAAGGGAGTTCGTCCAAAAACGACGCGGTGGCGTCCTTGCCTGCTGTTTTTTTCATAAAGCGCCTCTTAAGTTTCTTGCGTCTACTAGATCTAGTAGATGTGCTCGCTTGTATACACTATATATTGTAGTTCATCTTTTCGTGTCCAGAGAAAAAAACGAACGATGCATCTCCTTCAGGATGATCTTTTTGCTGAAAAAAAGCATCAGAAATTTTCCGTGGGTGAGTCAATTGACTCAAATGTGATACGCTTCAAAGTATGAAAAGGGTATATCTTGTCCCCAATGCTGTGACGGCCTTTGGCTTGGCATGCGGATTGTATGTGATTTTCAAGATCAACATGTTAGAGCCGGGCAGTGGCGATTATGAGGTGGTATTGACATCGGCTATATTGCTGCTTGTAGCAGCGATTGCCGATTTTTTTGATGGCGCTTTAGCTCGCGCTATTCACGCTGAAAGTGAATTTGGATTTGTGTTCGACACGTTGGCCGATGCGATTTCATTTGGTGTTGCTCCATCGGTGTTATTATTGAAAGTGCTCTCCTTGAGTCAAGGGACCTTTTTGTCTTTTTTAGCGATCACTGGTTGTATGATTTTTTCTTTGTGCGGAGTTTTGCGCCTGGTTCGATTCAATGTCAAAACCAATGAAGCCAAAACTAATACGCTATTGCAAGAAGAGCAGAAAAAACATTTCACAGGCTTACCCATTCCCGCAGCTGCAGCCGCTGCTGTTTCAGTGAATTTACTTTCGCTGTCTCCTTGGTTGCAGAATGCATTTGATTTCGGATCATTTTATCGAGCTGCGATTTTAACCTCTTGCATGGTCGTGTTGGGATATTTGATGGTTTGTCGATTGAAATTTCCCAGTTTAAAAATGCTTCGATTCCCCATACCTTCATTTCATGTTGCATTTTTAACCGTTGTATTTGTTGTTTTATTTCTTTACGGGATGATTTATTATTTTTCGGTGATGTTAGCTGTCATTTCTTGGCTATATATCATTGCGGGCTTGATTTTAGCGTTGATTCGTTTCATTGCTGGAAAAAAATCGAAGACTCTGGAAGAATTTGAGCCCGAACCCGATGACTTTAGCGACGATACGCCATGATGTGGATTTTATTAGCTGTTTTGTTCCCAACTATTGCCTTTGCGTTTGTCTTTTTGTGGATGAGGCGGGGGATGGAAGAGTCGTTTAAGGCTCTTTCTTTTGAGCTAATGGAACGCAATGCAAAATCGTTTTTAGATTTAGCTGAAATGCACTTATCTAAATATCAAGAGGGCGCCAAGGCAGATCTAGAAGGAAAACAAAAATCGATTGAAGCGGCGCTTGAACCGATTAAAGCGGCCATGAAACAACTCGATTCGCAGCAAAGAGATCTAGAGCGTCAAAGAGTCGGCGCCTACGCCGGTTTGCAAAAACAATTAGAGCAAATGATTGATTCTGACCGCGAGCTTAGAAAAGAAACCTCTCAGCTAGCTTCTTCTTTACGCTCTCCTCAAAAAAGCGGATCGTGGGGACAAATGCATCTTCGCCGCGCAGTGGAATTAGCTGGTTTAGTGAACCAATGCGATTTTTTCGAACAAGTAACCATTCAGACAGATGGCAAGATTCAGCGCCCGGATCTTGTCGTAAGATTGCCTGGAGAACGATATATTGTCGTCGATGCAAAGACCCCCTTAAGCGCTTTTTTAGAATCTGCTGAAATTCACGATGAAGTGCTGAAACACGTAAAGTTATTGGAACATGTGAACACTTTGCGAAAGCACATTAAAGATCTGTCTTCTAAAGAGTATTGGAAAGCGCTTGATCTCTCGATTGATTACGTCATACTTTTTTTGCCTGCTGAATCCTTTTACAGCGTTGCGCTGCAGGCAGATCCTACTCTGATTGAAGCGGGGGTGGATCAAAACGTAATTATCGCGACTCCAACGACTCTCATTGCCATTTTGCGCGCGATTGCTTTTAGTTGGAAGCAAGAAAGTCTTTCTAAAAGCGCAAAGGAGATATCTCGGCTTGGCTCGGAGCTCTATGATCGCTTAGGTCTTGTGTCCGATCATTGGGGAAAAGTGGGACGTCAGCTCAACACTGTAGTAGACAGCTATAATCAGGCAGTCGCTTCGCTGGAAAGCCGCGTTTTAATCACCGCGAAAAAGCTTAAAGAATCTTCTGGGATTACCAAAGATATCGCAAAGCTTCCCGCAATAGATATTGCGGCGAAAATTCCCGATTTAAAAATCAATGATTAAACAACAGAAGAATACGCAGTAGATAAAATAGCGTAAGCTTCATCTGCATCCGGACGATCTTTTGGGTTGATGTGCAAAAGCCGCGATCCCAGTTGAAGAACAGATGGCGGGAGATGATGAGGATCTGTCAGCACAGCGCCGGCGCGATAGTGCGCTCGCATTTTTTCTTGTATTGCCGGAATTAGAGTGGAAAGCCTTTCGTGTAAGATAGATATCGGTAAGTCTGTTTCTAGGATACGGCGGCATGCGCAACGCACAGCAGCTTGTAGATCTGCGGCGGCCCTTCCTCCGCTGAGCAATGATAAAAGTATCGTACCAAATCCCCACATATCCACTTTTTGCATATCGATAGGATCAGAAGAATCTGCCTGCCTTTGTACATGCACAAGGTGTTTGGCAATGGCTTCAGGAGGAAGGTAGTCTATCGTTCCTTTCACTATTTGAAGGTCTGTTACGCTCTGTAAAGAATCAAAATCGGTTATCGCAACTTCTAGTATGGGATGGTTTTTAATAATAATATTCTCAATTTTGATGTCGCCGTGAGCGAATCCGTTTTGATGCAAAGTTCTTAAACCGCCAATGATTTGAAGGGCTATGGTTAATATTGTTTTACAGGATTGTTTAGGTTGCTCCATAACATCTGTATTAAATTGAAACCAACTCATTAGATCTGTTTGATACAGTTCAAGCAGAGTTGCATAAAATTGTGGAATTTCAATTTTGCCATAATATTTGGGAATTCGTGGAGTGTGTAATCTTTGTAAATCTTCTAAAGTTTGATTTTCTCGGTTAAAAATCAAACGTTGCTCCGAAGAAAGAGGGTTGGCGGGTGAATCTGAAATATCATGCCAATGCAGTACAGCTAAAACTTTGCAAAGCCGAGCTGAGTATGCTGGATAGCAGCTTTTGTGCTTTCCTTGCAACACAGGATCGCCCTCACGGTTTAATAAAACTAGTGCATCGCCATTTCCTAAAACGCATCTGTAATCGCCAATGGTTCGTATTTCTCTCAGTCCCCTGGATGTTTCAGCAAGAACCTGCCTTCCTACAGATTGAATGCGCGCAATTTGTTCAGGACTGTAGCCAAGTTGCAAAAATCCGTGAATATTTTGTCGAGATAGAGGTGTTACAGTTCGACTGCTAAAAGCAATCGTTGCAGATTGGGTGGCTGAATCTGTAGTGAGTTCTTGAACAATGTTTTCCGGCGTGTGAGGTGATACAATGATCGAGTGAATTTGTTGGATCGCCGCATTCATGCTTCAGCCTCCTCGGCAGTTACAGAGGTAAATGCTGCAGATAAAATAGCGTGCGCAGTTTGTGCATCGTGTCGTTGTTCGGGATCTCTATGCAGCAACCCTCGAATCAAAGGAAAGATGGTGTCCGGTAATTTTTCGGGATCGCTAAGCCCTTGGCGTCGTTGATGTAATGCGCCTATGCAAGTATCTAATTGCTCGACCACATCTATTAAAATGTCAGCTATATGCGCTGAATTTTCCTTTCTTAGCTGATTCACTATACTGGCGATGCGGGAACTGGCTAATCCTGCGGTAAGTAAAGACGTCAATACAATACCAAATGACCACATATCTATTTTTTTTAGATCTAAATCGTTTAAATTGATTGGTACATTCTCTCTTTGACAACGAATGTATCGTTCGAAAACTTCCGGAGGGAAATAACCGGGAGTTCCGGCTGACGGGACGACATCGTGACTCTCTACTGTTCGAACTGCGTCGAAGTCTGTCAGAGCAGCTCGCAGGGTAGGGTGGCGCGTTACAAGGATGTTTTCTGGTTTAATATCTCTATGCACTAAATTTTCTTGATGCAACGAGCTTAAAGCTAAAGCGAGGTCTTGGGCGATTTTTAAAATCGATTGACAAGAGTGCGCTACTATTTGAGATGAATCTTCTGCACATCTGAGGTTTAACCATGAAAATAAATCCATTTCGAAAAATTCATTTAAGGTTATATTGATTCTTGGAGCTGAAATAAATCCATAGTATTCAGGGATGTTCGGTATTCTTTTTTTTTGTAGCATAGAAAAAATTCGATTTTCTTTGTGAAATTCGCTTGTTTCTTGCATAGCTACGAGCGTTGAGGCGCTAGGATTGATCTTGAACCACCACATTGCAGCAACAACACGACGTAAACGCGGCATATATGCTGGTATAAGTCTTTTATGAGCTCCCTCAGATTCTATATCTTGATCACGGGGAAGTAAAATACATGTGTTGTGTCTGCTGATCGCGCAACGCAAACCATCGATAGTAAGCGCTAGAGGATAACCAGTTGGACTAGGGGTGGCGATAGCCTGGCTGGCGATTTGTTGAATACGTTGAATCTGTTCTTGATTATAACCTATATGAATGAGCCCTGTTTCGTCTGATATCCCTGAAATAGGGGAGGGGGAACGAGAAGCTGCTGGCCTGTCTGAAGCTGCAGATTCAGATGGCTCTGAGCTTTCACCCGATAAAGGGGATCTTTCTGGTTCCTCTGCAGAAACTCTTTGGAAATCGGAAGATGGGAAAACAATAGATCCTGTCAAGATGCCTCCTTTTTTTGTATAAATTTTAGCTGATCCTGTTTTTTATATCATTGAATTAATCTAAAAATTTAAATTTAAATATCCTATTATTTTAGGCGTTGAAATGAATCGATGAATTGTCAAATAATATTTGACAATCTTTTGGAGTCGAAATGTGCGGAGAACATGTTCTGAAAGCGAACGCCTTTTATAGCGCTACCCTTCCTACATAGGGGAAGGGTTTCGCCGATCAGAGCGTTTCGCTTCGATTTTGCTTTGCCTTGCGAAGTCAAATGCTTGAGTTGGTGGTTTGACAAGCCCTTAAAGAAAAAACTCTGGGGCGCTTTATTTTTGGCTCAGAGTTCGTTCAATTGATCATTCCACGCCAAGAACGTAGTAAGCCGGAAAGGCAAAATGATTGTTGGCTCTTGGGCTAACGAGTACTGAGACTTGTTTCCCTTCGTATTTTTGCAAATCTACGCACGTGCTGTACAGATAGGCGAGCGGCGCGTCGATACCACGTAATAGAAAATTGCCCGGTTTGTTTTTGATTGGGTGGTCATAGACGGTGATTTTTCCGGTTAGGACTGTTGCGTTGACTTTTTGCTCGGCATAAAAATCGTCCATTTTGCGTCCGGTATGAAATGCAGACCAGCTCAAGTATAAGGATTCTTCTACTGTATCCCAAAATCTCATTTGGTCGGTCATATCTAAGTGAGCGATGCGCTTGGCAAATAAATCTGGATTTACTTTTGCGGTAGCATTGTTGAGCAACTCGCTATTTTCTTCTTTATGTCGCATGAGCAATTCTTGTTTTGCCGAAGGGGATAGCTCTGCCTTTTCTTCCAAATAGGAAATTTTTTTGTTCAGATATGTTTCCTTGAGCAAGGCTAAGCCTTCTTTGGCTTGGTGTACAGCTTCTGGAAATTCGGGGTACTGGCGAATGACTGTCTGAAATTGTTCAATGAGTCCTTGAACTTGCATATCTTCGTAGTTTTTTTTGCATTCGGACTCGGCGGCGAAATAAGCAGTCGTGAGCATTTCCTCGACTTGTGCCTTGCGTCGTTCCATATTGGCGATGTATTCCGGACCTCCTACCTTATCTATAAACTCTTTAGATACGTAGAAGCGAGTTGAAGAAGGGGGAGTAATTTCCAGCCATTTGTGGTTTACAGCACAAACCTGTCCTTTCACTAAATCGCCTTGTTGAAATTGGCCGATGATGGCTCCGTCTGGATTGGGTTCGATCCTCACATTGACGCGATTTGCTTCGACGCGATCGTCTAAAATGTAGCTGCGAAACACATAGGCTTTAGTGTCTTTGGGCGGTTGAACTGCGTAAAAAGAGCCCTCTTCGCCGACGATTAGCAGTAAATCATTTTTGCTGACTTGGCGAATGATGTGGCTGTCTAAGTCAGGCTTGACGCGCATTCTAACTTTGTTAGCGACGACTTTTCCGGAAAATGCTTTAAAAGCTTCGGGTTTTTTAATTGGCGCCGCTGCAGATTTGGTAGCATTGGTTTGAGGGGCTGCATTCAACGTTGCAGTGCATAATACGGCGCAGAGTGTGAAGTGCGAAATTTTGCGAGAAAAAGAGTACATAGCCGGGCATCCTTACGTTCGAGTCAATAGACTCCTTGTAACGATAGTAAAACGGAGAGGATTATTTTCCCAAGAGAAAAATCAGCTCGACAGCACTGCTTTGATGTGTTCGCACTGCTTGTTGCCGCAAGTGCATCCGACTGGATCTCCGAGAAACACCTGATATTGTTCATCGGGGTCTAATGGATTTGCGACGCTGTAAAGGGAGTTGTCAATTTGTTTGATATCCCAGTCGCGAAACTTCAAATCCTCTGCCGTGACGCTTTCTTCTTTTTCGCTGAGCCCTTCGTTTGCTGAAAGGGTTTGGCAGTGTTGGCAGGTGCAATCGTCCTTCGATCCCAAAATGAGATCGTCTAGTCCTAACGCCTTTAATAAAGTGGCCATCTTTGTTAAAGCGTCTGTTGGAAGAGGAGTGGAGTCGTTTAGCGTTTCGTTGTGCACTTTTAAGTTTTCCAAGCTATCCAAAGGAGATAGGGGGAGTTTGAGTTGAAAAACAGAAAGGTCGTTATTGCCTGTAAAACGAAGATGAGCGTCGAAAACTTGATTTACATCTTCAAGGCCGAGATTGGGGATTTCTGCCACGTCTCCGCTCTTGAGCGTTATAACTAAGGTATAATGCGATCCATTGCAACGGCTGCGCAAAGCGGAAATTTCGCTCCAGGGAGCTGAAAAATATGGTGGGAAACTGAGGATTTTATCTGTAATTTTCATGGCAACACAATCCGATAATTATAAATCTTATTTTATCAGATCCCTCAACCTCTTGTCAACAGTAATTAGCGCTCTGTAGTCTTAAATGCTAATTTACGTTATAAGTCTATGATTTTTAAGTAGATACATTTATTTTGGGGGTCGCTGATATTTTTCTGCTTTAAAATTTTGTTGAAAGTGCGGATAAGGGTGATTTTAACGGCGAGTGAGGAGGGATCGCCTATTGGACAGGAGTAATAGAAGGGATTGTCAAACATAGATAACCCCTAAGTATAATAATGAGGTAGAGATGATTTTGGCTGGACAGCCGATGAGAGATGGTCAACTGGGAATTTCCGAGGATAAACAAGTGGCTCGAAAAACATTTATTATCGATACAAACGTATTAATTCACGATTCAGCAGCGATCACCAAATTTAAAGACAATGATGTGGTGATTTCTCTGTCTGTATTGGAAGAGTTAGACGGATTAAAGCGCAATACGGATGAAGCTGGGAAAAGTGCGCGTGATGTCATTCGATATATTGATTCGCTGAAAGGCGAAGGTGGCGGAGATTTACAGCAGGGTATTCAGATTTCCGAAGGACCGAAAGTGCGAGTCTTTTTAGACGCGCAGATCGACCGAGTCGAAGGGTTTCCTCTTTCTTTAGATCGTATGAGCAATCGATTGCTTTTAGTAGCTCATTTGTTGAAAGAAGGTGGTGAGAATGTAGTGATTGTTTCGAAAGATTTTGTCACTCGCGTGAAAGCCGAGGCGATGAATTTAGAATCGGAAGATTACGAAAATACCAAAGCGTCGTATGAAGAGCTATATAAAGGCATTCGTCGAGTGGAAGTCGCCAAGCGAGAGATCGACTTATTTTATAAAGACGGCACTTTAGCTGATATTACCGGAGATTTTCGCCCCAACGAATTTGCCATGTTAGTATCGCCTGAAAATTCCTCTGCTGTTTGCAAGTTCAACAGTAAGACTAAAAAACTTGAGCCGTTGCTTCAAGTTTCTAAAGATATTTGGGGGATACAGCCCCTCAACGTCGAGCAGCGGTGCGCGATTGATTTGCTGTTGCGTGATGATATACAGTTAGTGACTTTAATCGGTCCTGCGGGTACTGGAAAGACATTGATGGCCCTTGCATGCGGGATGCGTAAAACCTTTGATGAAAACACTTACTCGCGCATCTTGGTATCAAGACCTATTATGCCATTGGGTAAAGATATTGGTTATTTGCCAGGAACGAAGGAAGAAAAGCTTTATCATTGGATGCAGCCGATTTATGATAATCTCGAATTTTTATGTTCGACTACCAGTGGCGAAGGCAATGGAGCTGCCACTTTGGAATTTATCATGGAAAGCAAGAAGATCGAAATGGAAGCTGTGACTTATATTCGCGGCCGATCCCTTCCAAAAATGTATATGATCATCGATGAAGCGCAAAACCTCACTCCTCATGAGGTGAAGACAGTGATTTCCAGAGCTGGGAAAGGCACTAAGGTGATTTTAACAGGGGATCCGACTCAGATCGATAATCCTTATCTTGATAAGGATTCTAACGGATTGACGTTCTGCGTTAATCGGTTTAAAAATCAAAGGATTTACGGACACGTTTTGCTTGAGAGAACAGAGCGTTCCGAGCTGGCATCTATAGCTGCTGAGATTCTTTGAATTAGGATTTAACTTGTTCGTTGTTCACTCCTTGCGGGGCAGGTCGCTAGACCTGTCTCGTTTTATTTTGTGAGCCAAGAAAAAGCCAAGCGTGCTCCCTGTAGTTTTTCAAATAGGGAATCAAAGAACAAAAGTATCCAAACGCCTCCTTGAATTTCAATTTTGGTAAATTGAACCTCTTTCGAAACTCAGTAGTTACGAAGATTTAACGCAAAGACGCTAAGCCGCTAAAGTTTTTATAAATCGTTCACGATTCTTTCTATCCCATTACGGAGAAGTTTATTGTGTCTATTGTGCATTTTCAGGAAAGTCAAAGGTGGCAATCCAGCGTAAATGGCTGCCCTGAAGGACGGCGCCGCTGATCTTGCTTAAAGTTTCTAAATTCTCGAATTGGTAAAGACCCCCGCTTGGGTCAAAAATGAGAAGTTTATCAGGATGAGTTGAAACTGCAATGCAGTGATTGTTTGAGTTATACGTATAGACGATTAGAAAGACTTGTCGTGGCAACTGCTGTAAGGTAGCATAGATCGCCGCACTGTCAAATTCTGCAGGTTTCGTTTTCCTTGGAAGAATTGAAAAATAATGCTTAGGCAATTTTTCCAGATAAATTTGAAAAAATCGATCCATGGCTGGTTTATGAAACCAAATTCGATCCCGTACCAGCTCTTCAGGAATAGGGTCGGAGGGACTGTTATTGGGAGGAAGTTCTATGTAGAAAGTAGGTTGGTTAACAGACAATAGATGAGCCTCATCCAGGTATTGACCTTCCGGGAAAATTCTCTCCATTAACTGGAGGCAGGAAGTGGCTGGATCAAACCCATGTTGTAACGCATATTTAACAAAAAGAGCGGACGTTCCGACGCAATGACCGCTAATCGAACCTTTCGCGTCAATTTTATAAAATCCAGCCATTTGCATTGTTTGTTCTAACTCAAGACCCCGATCATTCTTTGCGCACAACGTACAAGCAGAATCTGGAAAATTTACAGGATGGCGTGCCTTGTCAACAAAGTAATCAGTTCCCTGAGACCTGCATTCGGCGAGTCTTTCTTTGTGCTTTTCGTCAATCTGTTTGTAGATTTTTTCTCTTGTTTCTGCGTCCAAATCCCAAGGAGCCGCACTTAAAGCAGAAGATGTCAAAACTAAATATAATAAAATTTTTCTGATCATATATACCCGTTCCGTTCGAAAGCTTCTACGACAACTGATTCAAAGCTCCTCAAATCTAACAAAAAAATTGAGGATAATATTGCATTGGAGTGTCTTTTAAACGGAACGATTGTATGTTAGGGCCAGTTTTTAGATCAAAAGATTATTCGAGTAATCATTTTTTTTAATGCTGCTTTAGTCCTGGTTTTATTATAATTGCAGCCATGACAACGGCTGCGGTAAATTCACCTATCAAAATAAATTCGACACCGTTTTGCGATGCCAGTTATAAGGGCGTACGGGTGTTTGGTCAATTCTTAGGTCGAAGCCTCTATGCTTTGGGCCTGCTGATCGTTTCCGTAGCATGCCGAATTTTCAATAGAGATCTTGGTTGCATGTATGTATCTATGGCAAGATTCCAGTTTAATCGAGGAGGCAGCGCGCTCGTAACCTACTTTAAGTTTGGAGATAAGCTCATTGATTTTTCATATAACGGATGCGTGATTGCTTCCTCTTCGGACACAGAACAAAATGCTCTCAGAGCCCGTTATGGCTCGAATACTGTTGATCGGTGGTTACAGATTGGAACCGACGCGATTCCTCTCAATCCTGAAAAATTAAAACGCGTGGAACAGGGAGTTTGTTTAGGGATGACTCTGGTCTTTATGAAGGAATATCTCCAACAGATCCAAATAGGCGTGTCGCCGATGGAAGCGATCCATGAGGTCAGTTTGCGATACGTAACAGGAGCCTCAGACGAAGCGCAACTTGCTCAAATTTTCTACTCCGCATTGGGTTCAACCCAACTGATCGAAAGAGAATGGGTAACTTTGGATGCGGCTATGGACAGGCGGCAGACAGACATCCTTCGGTGGCTTAAAGAACAGCAAGAACTAGCCCGCACGCTCCCAAGAGAACAAATCCTAGCACAACTAACTCTGGTACAGACTCAATTTAATGAACGGTTCAACAGCTTTCGTTCCGATGCTTTTTCTAATAAGATAAGAGCCATATCTCGGATTGAGGCGCAGTGTGATGAAATCGTGGGTAATCAGTTTGATCTTCAAATGGGACCTGCGCGGATCTATGCCCAGGAGGAAATCTCTGTGGAATACGATGTTCAATTCAGTCAGTTCCTTGAGGAACTTTCAAATGGGTGTTACGCTGGAGGATTTCGCGCTAAGGAATGCGCTCATGCCGTTACTTTGATCAAAGTATCAGATAATCAATATTTTTTCTTTGATCCTAATCTTGGTACGCTTGCTTTGAAAAGAAATGAAATTGCAGGGACATTATGGAACATTGGAAGATCTTTCTACCTCAGAAATGGGTTATGCAGTCTTAGTTTGTCTTCTTGTAGGTTAAGACATTAACATGTTAATTTGTAAATTGTGTATATAGTACTTTCGATCCAAAGGCACCCAAATAAATTTCCAACCAAAACCCATTACGTTTTACAGGAACTCTTATCAAAAAGTTAAAGGCGAATGGCTATCAATTTGTTACCATTTCAGAGCTATTGGCTTTTGACAAATAAAAAAGTCCGGAGATATTCCGAGCCTGTCGTTTTGGAGGTGAAGAAACGCATTCAGAACTTTTTCATGGAGAAATTCTCTTTTTTCATATAAAAAAATATTAAATATAAAAGATGGGTCATACTCTATCTCTTGCATCAGGGGTGCATAATCCTGTAGTTAATGAAAAGCTCATTGTTTATTAAATGTTTATGGAATAAATTATTTGTGTTTGAATTAAGAAAATTTATATCATTTGCATTACTAATTCAAACGACGCTTTTTGCGGCAACTTATACGGTAACGACCACCGAAGACTCAACATCGAGTGCCCCGACTGGATCTTTGCGAGAAGCGATGCTCAATGCTTTTTTCAATGGAGACTCCTCTTTCACAATCAATTTTCAAGATAATCTAGGGGCGATTACGCTCGTCGATCATTTACCTGTTCTCTCTAATTACCAGTCTTCGAGCGTTGATTTTACTATCGATGGCGGGGTAGGCAATAGTATCGATGGAGGTGGATTGTATCAGGCGTTTTTCGTTACGCCTACTAATAATAACGGAACGTCTGCTACTGGAATTATTTCGGCTACGATTAGCAATCTTACATTTGTCAATTGCTCCGTCACAGGCGGTGATGGGCAAGATGGTGGCGGGGGCGGTATGGGGGCAGGCGGCGCGATCTTTGTCGATAACAATGCCACGGTGACGGGATCGTCTCTTACTTTTAGCAATTGTTCTGCTGTAGGTGGAGGTAGTCAAATTAATATCTCAACCAAGAGTGGGGGGGGCGGTGGAAGCGCGCGAGGGGGAATAGGTGGCGCAGCTCATGCTAGCGATACTACTATAAGTAATGGGGCGGGGGGCGGAGGAGGCTTTGCAAGTTCTGGAGGATCGGCTACGGCTACTATAAGCAGCATTGAGGGTGGCGGCGGCGGCGGCGCCAACATACTCCCCGGGGAAGGGATTTTTTGTGATGGAGGGAATTATGATATGACCTCGGGAATCCCTGTTGCAGGGGGAGGTGGGGCGATGGGGGGAAGTGGACAAGATGCCTCCGCAGGAGGAGGTGGAGGAACCGGCAGTATTAATGGAAACCCTGTAGGTGGAAATGGGGGTAGTGGTTCGAGTAGCTCCTCACCAGTAAAAGCTGGGGGATACGGGGCAGGCGGCGGAGGGGGTGGACAAAGCCGTGGATCCGGGGGAGCCGGAGAATTTGGAGGCGGAGGG
>JAJXVT010000054.1 GCA_021781995.1 bacterium
CGTTTCTTGGAAAATTTTGGTCAAACATACTGTTTTTGAAATTACGCTCATTCGTTTCATAAAGAAAAGAGAAGCCAAAATCATTCCAAACATAATGGCTGCAGTGATGTCTACAAATACAGTTAGTAAAAAAGAAGCTAGCAGTACAATGCGATCATCCATGGGGGCTTTGAGTAAGCGGATAAAATGGGGAGCTTCACTCATATTCCAAGAGATCATAAATAGCACCGCAGCTAATGCGGCCAAAGGCACATCGCTTACGATGGGGGCAAAAAAGGCCATTACAAGAAGTAAAGTCACCGCGTGGATCATTCCTGAGACAGGTGTTTGAGCGCCCATCTTGATATTTGCGGCAGTTCTGGCAATAGCTCCAGTTGCGGGTATGCCGCCAAAAAGCAAAGAACCCAAGTTCGCTGCGCCTTGCGCAATCAATTCACAATTAGAACGGTGGCGCCCTCCCGTCATCCCGTCTGCTATGACAGCAGAGAGTAAAGATTCAATTCCCGCAAGCAAAGCAATGGTTACTCCATCGAGAAAAATTTCGTGCATTTGCCCTTCCATCCAGGTAAACGCGGGGAAAGCCGGTAGGGGCAAAGTTTGCGGTATCTCGCCGAATCTAGAAGCGACCGTATCAATGGGCAAATGCAGCAGCAAGCTCACAGCGGTTGCAACGACGATCGATACGATTCCCCAGGGAATTCTGGGCGTAAAAATACGCATAACTACAATCAAAATCAAAGTGCCCGTTCCCATTGCAAAAGTAGGCCAAGAAATCGTTGGAAATGCTTTAGCGAAGGCAATCCATTTTTCTATAAAATCGGCTGGCACAGAGCCCATTTTCAAGCCGAAAAAGTCCTTTACTTGGGAAGAAAAAATAATGACAGCGATTCCGGAAGTAAATCCCATCACTAGAGGATGCGGGACGTATTTAATCCAAGATCCCAACCGCAGCACGCCAAGCATGATTAACAGGATAGCAGCCACGAGCATAGAAGCGCACAACCCTTCGTACCCCGTTCGATTCATAATGTCATAAATAATTACGACAAAAGCGCCGGTTGGTCCCCCGACTTGATATCTACTTCCCCCTAGAGCGGAGATGATAAATCCTGCAATGATGGCCGTGAACAAACCTCTTTCCGGTTGCACGCCAGATGCGATAGCAAAAGCCATGGCCAGCGGGAGGGCAATGACACCGACGGTAAGTCCCGCTAACAAATCCTTTTGAAATGTAGTAAAAGAGTAATCTTTAAGATATTGAATCGATTTAGGGATAAATTCGTGATATTTTGAGGTCGACATGCAAGAACCTAAGGTTGTGTCGTTGCGCTATTATAACACCTCTTATTTTTTTTGCAATTAGCTCAGGTGACCAAAAGATTTTCCTGTGCTCGGCCACCTGTATCGAAAGAGATTGTAATCACCAATAGCCCAACAATTTCCACCAAAGACCGCCAATCACCATCCAAATGGTTATATTGACAACAGAGGCCACGGCACCGATTTTCCACCACTGTCCTACAGATACATATCCAGCTCCAAATAAAATTGGCGCTGGTCCCGATCCATAATGAGTCAAGCCCCCAAATAAACTGCTGTAAAATGCAAGCATCAAAGCAGCCAACTCAGGCGGAGTGCCCATAGCAATCGATACGATCAACAGCGGCGCATACATAGCGCCTATATGAGCGACATTGCTAGCGAAAAAATAATGCGAATAAAAATACACTAAACCTACAAAAACAAATCCAACAAGCCACTCAAAACCTACCACATGCCCAACCACCCAGTCGCTAAACCAAGTCGTAACGCCAAATTTATTCAAAAAGCTAGCCAACGTAATCAAAGTAGAAAACCAAATGAATGTATCCCATGCGCCGTGCTCTTCCAATACATCTTTCCATCGCAATATTCCAGTGAGCAGTAAAATAGACAACCCAAGCATCGCGGCAACCGAGGCTTTAACGCCTATCGAAGGCCCGATGACCCACAGGGTAATCAAAAAGGCAAACACACCGAGCATAATCCACTCTTGAGGCTTCATTGGACCCATTGCACGAAGTTTATCGTGCGCCATCTCTTTTGCATGCGGCGTTTGTTGAATAACCGGGGTTGCTAAACGATAAATAATATATGGGACAACAATCAAACTAAAAAGTCCGGGCACAATTGCTGCAACAGCCCAAGTTCCCCAGGTAAGCGAAATTCCCTGCTCTAAGGCAAATTGTGCAATCAAAGGATTGCCTGCCATAGATGTTAAAAACATGGCAGAAGAAATAGCTGATCCCTGAAATGCAGCCAGAGTTAAAAACGCCCCCATTTTAGGGTCGTGCGATTTGTTAGTAAAAACATCCGCTAAAGCTTTTAAAATCGGATAGATAATTCCACCCGACCGAGCAGTTACGCTGGGAATCATCGGCGCTAATATTAAATCAGTAGCAACTAAACCATATCCTAAGCCAAGGCTATTTTTCCCCAGTACGCTCATCACACGATAGGCCAAACGAGCGCCAAGTCCTGTTAAAATAAAACCTCGGGCAACAAAAAAGGCAAATACAACAAGCCAAACAACTTCATTGCTAAATCCGGAAAATGCTTCGCTAAAAGACAGCGTGCGCGTCGACACTGCGGCTGCAAGGCCGAACAACGCAATTACACCCATCGGAAACGGCTTTAGAATAACCCCTAAAATCGTCGACACAAAAATAGCAAACAAGGCCCACCCTTCAGGCTTCACCCCAACAGGCGATGGCAACAACCATATGATAACACCGATTGCTAACGAAAGCGTAAAAAGACAGTAAGTTCTATACTTTTGAAAAAATTCCATGGCCACCACCGCGTCAAAAAAAACTGTATACACAAGCGGATTTCAAGTGAAGAAAAAATAAAAAGAAAGGCCGAAAAGCGCAACAGCTGTAGCAAAATATAAACGCAAAGGGCTAACCGGATGATGTGTAATGCCGATATGATCATCTCGATCCCAGCTCGTGACTCGAAATAATTTAAGTCTTTGATAGGCCGCGGCCATGCAGAGTACATTGATCACCACAATGCCTAGACCCAATCCCCGAATCCATACTTTAAAACTTCTCTGAAGCGCTGTCGAAAAATCCAGCCGCAATTTTCTACCATGGCGCAAATCTGTTCCGGTGAGCCATTTTCCGGGTGTTTTCCCAAAGGTGCATAAAAATAACGTTTCAAAAGGGATCCACACAAAGTACTCAATAGGAATGAACGTATCTGTTTTAACCGGCAAGCCAAAAGCTTTCCGAGCGCCCCATAAAGCACAAAAAAACCACGAGTAATCAAACATGCGAGCTAAAAAGCGAAGCCAAGGATTTGCTCGGATCGGCTCATCGCGAATCGTTCCGTCACGATCCACCAAGATTTCAGAGGGCTCTACTACTTTAATTTTAGGCCCTCGATTCATAACAACACCTCTAAACAAGCCGCTTTTTCAAGCCTGTTCATCAACGCTTCATCACGCATCGATTGAGGATCTAACAAAACATCAATAGTTTCCACTCCCAACCGATCAGCATCTCGCAAATGTCGATACAAATTCTGAGCATCCAGCGGGCGATGCACAAAATGTGCAATCGGATCTTTAGAAATTAAAAATGAGCTACGTGCATCAAAAGCATTATCTATCAAGCGGATAGGTGCCTTTGGAGCGTAATGGCGATATTTCATCCCAGGAGCCAAAACCGGACTGGAAGAACCGCTTCGCATCACAGGAACTTTCAAAACTTGTTCGATCGACTCAAGACGAATCGATCCAGGTCTTAAAATCACAGGAAACTCACCTACTAAGCTCACAACTGTTGATTCAATGCCCAATGCACAAGAGCCTCCATCGACAACAGCGCGGATCGCCCCATCGAGATCTTCTAAAACATGCAACACTGTCGTGGGGCTAGGCCTACCGGATAAATTCGCTGAAGGGGCAACCAAAGGATACCCCAATAAATCTATGATTTTCCTAGCAATCGGATGAGCCGGCATGCGTACGGCTATCGTAGTATGTCCCGCAGAGACTAAAGAGGAAATTCCCTCTTTTTTTGAAAGCACCAAGGTCAATGGTCCAGGCCAAAATTGCTCTATCAGATCAAACGCGCGAGGGGGAATATCTACGGCAATCTGTTCTAACATAGAAAGACGGCTAATATGGGCAATTAAAGGATTATCAGAGGGGCGTCCTTTCGCAATAAAAACTCTTTGAATAGCCGTTTCGTCAAAAATTGACGCAGCTAACCCATATACTGTTTCTGTGGGGATGGCCACGATTTCCCCGATGTGTAAAAGGCTTGCAGCCTCTTCCACCTGCTCTGGTCCCAGAACTTCTGTGTTCATATAGATATGGTAAGCGAGAAGAGCAAAGCTTGCAAGAGAGGAAAATCGCTTTAGAGGCAGTTACAAAACTGCTTTGCTCGGAAAAATTGATATTTTGAGCTCATTTTAACAGGAAAATCAATTTTGCAATTGGCTCCAAAATCCTAAGTACGGTATACATACGTATTTTTTGAGGAAATTATGTATCATAAATCTACAGCTATCATCACTTTTTTATACGGAACTGTCTTAATGACTTACGGTTTGCTGGGCTATTACTGGAAGCACAGCATTCCCTCTTTAATCGCCGGGTTGGTACTAGGCGTTTTGCTGCTTGGCAGCGCTGATCTCTTGCGCCGGCGCAATAAATGGGGCATGTATGGTGCATTTGCCGTTGCAGCCATAGCGACCATTTTACTCACATATCGGTTTTTAGTTGGCTGGAAACTCATTCCGGCAGCTTTAGCTTGTTTGAGCGCTGCAGTTCTACTTTATTTTATTAAGGTCCGTTTTAAAGCCTGAGAGATTATCAAACAATAGAGGCAGTTGCAAACTCACCTGCTCGTTATTAACCCAAGCCCCAAACAGGTGACAATCTGCTTGAGGCTCGGGTTAATAAAATCGTCCTTCAAGGGCGATTTTTGACTATTTTCTTCAAAATCTGTTCAAAATCTTTCTGGCGATATGAGCCTATCTTTGGCTAGCCATTAAAATCTTTATAAGGAAATATTCGATCATACAGATCTTGTCTAGAAGTCAGAGATAGGCTCACAAGCTCAATTACTCAAAAATAATATTGATAAATAAAAAAACTTGACAACTAAAATAATGCATATTACAATTAAAGAGAACTAACATGTAGAAAATCACAATATGACAAACCCAATAACAGGTCATCCACCACCAAGCAGAGCTCGATTGGACGAGCACCGCCCAAATCCTGTTACCGAGGCAGTTACAGCAGCAGCAGCACGACGTTTCAGTCCTTTTTCTGCGCCAGCGCAAAGAGATCCTGCATCACCATCGAAAGAGCCTCCACCGAAGCGCGCAAAAAGCGGTCCCTTTTCCTTGAGCTTAGTCATCCCTCGTGAAGCTCCACCTACATTTCACATAACACGCCATCACGTAATGCAATATTTAACATCATCAGGATATTCCTTAGAAGCCACTTTAGGAGCTGGCGCTGGCGGCGCCGTATATCTCGCGACAGATCCTCATGGCCAACGTGTAGCGCTTAAAATTTTCACTCCAAAGGCTGATAACGTAAAGTATTTCCAATACAACTCAGAAAGAGGCGATCACCTTATAGCAAATATAGATGAGCATCCAAACGTACTACGTCCAAGCAAAATCATTTATTTTGATTCAACAACCACTTCTTGCACCGAAGAACCTCAAACCGACCGACAAATCGCTGCTTTGGTTATGCCAACTGAGCCGAGGTTAACATCTTTAACAACAGATAATATTACCCCGGAAATGCAAACGTTGCCAAATGCATTGAGTATTTTCCGGCAAATGGCTGATGGACTACAGCATTTACACTCAAATCATGTAATGCATCGCGATCTAAAGCCAGACAATATTTTAATTACACCAGAAATGCGCGTACGTATTATCGATTTTGGTTTGGCAAGGATGGCTAGAGCCCCTGCCTCATCGCCTGTTAACCAAAGCCTATTTGCCGCTCCCGAACGAATACTGGGAGAAGGGGTCGATCTAAACTATCATTTCCCTTCTGATGTTTGGGCTTTAGGTCTTGTCATGCGCTACTTTCTTACTAAAGAACATCCATTTACTGACTTGTGGCAGATTCAAGGATTTGAACATTCCACCTTCTCGGCACTACACC
>JAJXVT010000055.1 GCA_021781995.1 bacterium
TGATGAATCCACTCTACATCCACCACCTCTCCCGCTATATCAGAGCGATGAAACAGCGCAATGCTCAATTAAAAACCAAACAGATGACAGGAATCGAATGCTGGGAAGCTGAAATGGCCCACTCTGCCACATACATACTGCAATCTAGATTAAAGTTAATGGACTCATTACACGGACCATTCAAATATTTTGGGCAAACCCTTTCAGGTAAAACAGAGCTCCACGAACTCCGATTTTACCCCGCCCATCCCCCCTCTGTAAACGCCTATCAAGCCCAACTTGTAAAAAACCGCGTTCGCGATGAGATGCTTGGATCCACACAATCCGGCCCTCACCGAGACGATTTTTCGATTTTCATAGATTCTAAGCAAGCTTGCGATTTTGCAAGTGAAGGCCAAAAAAAAACCGCTATCAGCGCTTTAAAATTTTCCGATTGGCAGCAATTAACTGAACAAATCGGAGTACCGGCACTTTTCGGCATTGACGATCTCGGCTTAAATCTCGATGAAAAACGGCAAGAGCTCTTGCGCAGTAAACTAGGTGAAATGGGGCAAATTTTCGTTACTATGCCCCAATTACTTGCATCTTGGAATCAAAACGCAAACCCCACTTCATTTATGATTGCAGCGGGATCGATCTGCGCATAACCGTAAAAAGCAATCGCCCAGAGCAAAACCATCGCCCTTTTTACCGGAACGCTTTTCTTTAAAAAGATCCAGGATTTTTCCCGCTAAAACTTTCCCAAGCTGAACACCTTCTTGGTCAAACGAATTGATATTCCAAATGAATCCTTGGAATGCAACTTTATGCTCATAGTAAGATAAAAGAGCTCCTAATGTGTACGGATCTAATTTTTTCGCTAGTAAAATCCGGCTCGGTCGGTTTCCTGAGAAATTTTTATTGGGATTTTGACTTGCCTGCCCTACTGCCAAAGCAATCGTCTGAGCAAATAGATTAGCTAAGAGTTTTTCCTGCGATAAAGTGCCATGAATGTCGAGATCGTCTTGTCTTTGGCTCTGACAGAAACCGATAAATTCCAATGGAATGATATCTGTGCCTTGATGAATTAACTGATAAAACGAATGTTGGCCATTTGTACCGGGCTCGCCCCAAATTACAGGTCCTGTACTAAAATCAACCAAAGCTCCTCGCTTATCAATGTGCTTCCCATTCGATTCCATGTCTAGCTGTTGCAAATGAGCCGGAAAACGGTGGAGAGCTTGCGAATAAGGAATGATAGCCACAGTTGGATAGCCGAGAAAATTTCGATTCCATATTCCTAAAAGCGCTGAAATCAATGGGAGATTTTTGCGAGGATCCGCTGTCAGAGCATGCAGATCCATTGCATGAGCGCCGCGCAAAATCTGCTCTAACTGTTCATAACCCAGAGCAAACCCTAACATGACAGCTCCCACCATAGAAGTTGCAGAATATCTACCACCGACAAAATCCCACATATAAAAACTAGCTAAGTATCTGGCAGGATCATCCATCGGGCTTTTTTCCCCCGTTACAGCAACAAAATGCTCGCTGGGATTCAACCCCAAAGATTTCATCCGCGAACGCACAAATTCTTCATTTGTCAATGTCTCTAAAGTCGATCCCGATTTCGAAACAACGACAGCGAGAGTTCTTTTCAAATCCACAGAATCCAATACTGCACTTGCATCATCCGGATCTACATTCGAAATAAAATGAATTTTCTTTCCCTTGCGATGAAAGGGTTGTAGAGCCAAGCACAATGCTCTAGGCCCTAAATCCGATCCTCCAATACCGATCTGAATTAAGTCAGTAAATCGATCGCTATTATCGCTTAAGAATTTTTTTAATTTGTTCAATTCAGCAAGAGAACCATCGGAAGCAGCACGCGCATTTTTCGCAGTTTGTCTGTCTTGAAATACATCTCGCATTGCCGTATGCAATACAGACCTGTTTTCACTTTCGATACCTTCGATTTTGTTTAGAATAGCGCCTGACTGCATCGCCGCCATTTTTTCTAGCGCTTGAGTTTCTTCGGCAAGCTCAAATAGCGCATCCAAAGCCGGCTCATCGACCCTTTCCGTTCCATACAGCAACGTAAACAATTCATTATCGACTAAATAAGACTCGATTCTCTCTGGAGCTAAAACAGATCTCAAGTCGATCGGTTTTGCTGCTAAATCGCGCAATTTTTGAACTGCATGCAAATGCTTAAATTGAGACACAACAAAACTCCTTAGCTTTTAAAAGGCAATGATAACGATCGCAATAAATTAGACAAATCTTCCGAGCCGCTAGATTTTTCCAAAGCAGCGGAAAAACAACTGTTATTTGAAATTGAAGTAGACCAAACAATGACAGGAGTCGATTTAAAGCGCTCTCTCACAGCAGAGGCTATGGAAATAGCAGCTTCCATTTGTTCTGTTCTAGAATCGTCAGAAAAGATTTCATTATCCGTAATCACCAACGAGAAAGCATGATGTACATGATTCTCTTTGTCTTTGTTATCATCTGGATCAAAACTTTGAAATGGCTGATTTTGCAAAGCATTTAGAGCACTTTCGTAACTTCTGACAATCACTACATCGTAACCTTGATTTTGCAACAAACGCCTCATTCTCTTGGCATTTGATAAGATATCCTCGACTAACAAAACACTGGGTTTAGAACGACTGGGAGATGCCATGCAATTTATCTCGTTTTTTTACTGTTTTGAATCCGACTCCAAAAAAACAGAATAAAACCTGCAACAATTGCAGGAATACTCAATATCTGTCCCATCGTTAAAGAGATGGGATGCCCAGATGCCATGAGATGACTTTGTTCCGGCTTCCAATATTCCACAAACAAGCGAAAACCAAAGACCAAAATCAAAAACAACCCCGAAAGCTTGCCTTGAAGAAATAAAGTTTTAGGTTGAAGACTCAGCCGCCATAAAAGAGAAAAAATGCAAAAATACGCTGCGGCTTCATACAATTGCACTGGATGCCGTGGAGTTGGAACGCTGCGGTCTGCAGGATGTCCAAAAATTACAGCCCACGGGACATTCGTCATAGACCCCAAAATTTCTTGATTGAAGAAATTGCCAATGCGAATTAACGCCCCTGCAAGAGCAGCCGGAGCCGAGATAAAGTCCATTAAACGAATCCAAGTCAACCCATAAGATCTACGCTGATAACGGTGGGTAAACAGCGCCAAAGCCAAGATCACAGCAATTACAGCGCCATGGCTAGCAAGCCCCCCCTTCCATACTTGAAAGATTTCACCAATATGATTGAGATAATCAGAAGGCTTTTCGTAAAATAAAAAATGACCGAGTCGCGCTCCAATAATTGTAGCAACAATCATATAAAGCGTTAGTCGGTCAGCTATACACAGCGCCTCGCGGCGCGGATTTCCTTCAAAGGACTTAGCCTGAGCTTTTAAAAGAAAAAATCGAGTTAAAATCGACGCAAAAGAAACGAAGCCTAGAGCAAACCCCAATGCAAACAAGACACTATACCAAAGTATAGGCCAGCCGAGCCAGGGCAGAGTGAATAAAGCGGGATTTGGATCCCAATAAAATGCACCGATCATTAATATGAATTATGAGAACAACAGATGTTTAAAGTCAAAGTCTATACACTTGGCCGCCTAAAAGAACACTGGCTGCAAGACGCCTTAATGGAATATGAAAAGAGACTTTCAAGAGAACTTCAAATAGAATGGATTATATGTAAAAACAACGCAGATCTTATGCAAAGGATAGAACTTGAATCAAACTGGATCGCGCTAGATCCTCAAGGCCAGCTTCTAGATAGCGCCGGTTTTAGCAAAAAATTCATGTCTTTTTTAGAACAATTTGGATCCAGACTCTGTTTTGTCATTGGTGGCTCAGATGGCATACCACAGCAGATTTTAGAGCGAAGCAGGTGGAAATGGAGCCTCTCTCCCCTCACTTTTACTCACCAAATGACCCGTTTGATTTTAACAGAACAGATATACCGCGCAATCGAAATCAATTCAGGGTCTTCGTATCACAAATAAGTGGTGACCCCTAAGATTCATCCAAATCTGCTTTCTGATCGCCCCACGCTGCGCGGAAATACAAAATAGCTCCATTGAGCAAGGCAGATCCAACAGCTGTATCGATGAGCCCTCTCCAGTGAATAGGAACCAATCGAAGCAGAAATCCTAGTCCCATCATGGATGCAATCAGCATCCAATATCCCTTAGGATAAACATGAGTAAATCGAATCGGAGAAGACAATTGATAAATGCGCCGCACAGTCCGATCAACCGTTTTAGACAGCACAAAACGCCCTTTTATAAATCCAGCGAAAAGACCTAAAGCAATCAACCAACTTGCCACGTTGAGATTTTCCATCTGTGATAAAAAATCCAAACCGCGATACAGCAGCATAAAGCCAGCCGCACTCCATATAAAACCAGAAAGAGCAATCCAGGATTTTTTTTGCATATATCTCATTGAGGTTCCGTAGCAATTAGATCACAAGGTTTTTAATTGATCTTTCAGTGTATCAAAAATTTGTTCTTTAGTAAAATTGTTTTTTTACGTACAATCCAAAACATCTCAAGACGGGAATCTTATGAACATAGCTCTAGCCTTCACCCGAGCGCTTTTTGTCTGCTTAAGCATCTTTTTTATGACGGCCTATATGATATCAGGTCCATTCGGTCATACGATCGAAGGCTACGGATATGGCGCGATCCTAGGACTTGTGTTCGGAGGACTTTTAATTGGTTTTGACCGATTTTTTCAAAAATTTCCACTTCGATCATTCAATATAACTACAGTGGGGTTATTCGTCGGTTATCTCATGGGTCAAGCTCTTGTCGCAATATTAGGCGCTATTTTAGCAATTAGCTCCGCCTCAATTCATCTCAATCCTCAAGCGCTTGAAGTCATTCAAATCGGTCTTTTTTTATTTGGAATCTACGTAGGAACGATCATGACCATCCGCGGAGCGGACGAATTATACATCAGCATTCCATTTGTCAAATTTACCCCTACAATACACAAAAAACGAGATTTAATTTTAGACGCTTCGGTTCTGTCCGATACGCGAATCATCGATATGGCTGCATCGGGTCTTGTGGACAATCATCTAGTCATTCCTCGATTCGTTATCAAAGAGCTGCATTTCCAAACAGAATCGCCTGATGCAGCTGCGAATAATCGCGCTAAACGCGCGTTGGATGCGATTAAAAAGCTTCAGGCGATTTCAGATTTAGAGTTGCGCTATAACGATACCGATTTCCCCGACGTTAAAGATTCTATGCAAAAACTGATGAGATTAGCTCGTTTGCTGGACGCAAACGTACTGACAGCTGATAATGTAGGCCGTGTGCAAATGTCAGGCATTGAGGGAATTCGCCTGATCAATATCAATAATTTATCCAATGCTCTAAAGCCTTTGATGGAAGCCGGCGAATACATTAAAATCAAAATCCAACGCTACGGAAAAGAACCTCGGCAAGGAGTTGGCTACCTCGACGACGGAACCATGGTCGTGGTCAATGGCGGAGGCGATTACATAGGCGAAACCATCGAAACGCAAGTACTTTCGGTCAAACATACAGCTTCAGGCAGAATGATTTTTTGCAACGCATTAGATGAGCAAGGAGAATATCCAGAGTATGACGACCACGAAGACCAATAATTCTACAATCTATGGACTTGGCACCGACATCATTGAAATTGCCCGGATGCGCCAAAGTATAGAACGTCACGGCATGCACTTTTTAAATCGTCTTTTTTCTCAAAAAGAACAAGATTACTGTTACAAATTTCAAGATCCCGTCCCTCATTTTGCCGGCCGATTTGCTGCTAAAGAAGCTTTGGTAAAAGCTTTAGGTACAGGTTTTGGAAAGCTCGTCTCCTGGCAAGATATTGAAGTCTTAAGCGACGACAATGGAAAGCCTGTCGTTTATACCTCAGATCACCTCAAAAGGGAATTTAAAACCCCCAACCTCATGGTTTCCATTAGCCATTCAACTGAGCAC
>JAJXVT010000056.1 GCA_021781995.1 bacterium
ATCGAAGAAGAAGAAACTACAACCGGCAATGTAAACCTCTTCTTAGGATTTAGCTCGACCGACGACATTTTTGGCGGCCTTGAAATCACCGAAAGAAACTTTCATATTGGCCATATCGCCAAAGCTATCAAAGGCAATATGTCAGCCCTACGAGGCGGCGGCGAATATTTCCACATCCGAGGAACCGCCGGGAAAAAACAAAATAACATTTTAGTCTCCTGGCTCAACCCATACGTCAATGACACTTTGTGGAGACTGGGCGTCGAATTAAGCCAAACCTATAGCACGTTGCAAGAAGGCGAAAAAGTCATAACATATGGAGGGTCAGTTACAGCTAGCTATCCTCTTTCCACTTTTTGGACCACCGGCATGCGCCAAAGATTGCGCCATTCAAATGATCACATAAGCCTTGACGTCCCTAAAGATTTTGTACCGAGCAAGCAGTCTAGGACATCTGTTGAAGAAGCTCTGAATCAAAAAGGTTTGATATCTGCATTTAGCGGAAATCTAAATTACGATTCTTTGGATAATTCACACAAACCACGACGAGGCTG
Organism: bacterium; assembly: GCA_021781995.1. Lineage (GTDB taxonomy): Bacteria > Chlamydiota > Chlamydiia > Chlamydiales > SM23-39 > CAITMJ01. The sequence goes on from JAJXVT010000056.1 coordinate 555, forward strand.
GCGTTCATATTTCGAATCAGAAGTAGCGGGAGCCGGAGGAAATTACCAATTTGCCAAGTTCCAATACATCAATTCAATTTATTTTCCACTATGGTCAAAAGGAACTTTAAAATTCCGCGGAGACCTTAAATTTTTGGTTCGCTTTGGAAAAACACAAGAAGAAGATATTCCATATAGCGAGCGCCTGTTTTTAGGCGGCGACCGAGAAATGCGCGGTTACAAACCTTTCTTCGTTGGCCCGCTTGTTACCCTGACCAATGATGCCGGTCAAAAATCGACCATAAATACTCCCTACGGCGGACTGTCTTCAGCCTTTTTCTCGCTGGAATATAATCAAGAGATTTTCCGCATGCTCGATGCTTTTTTATTCATCGATACAGGAACAGTGTCTAAAAACCAGTTTGATTTACACCGATTTAGCGCCACAGCTGGCGGCGGCCTACGTTTAGACATTGGCAATCGAACACCCATCATGGTTGGTTGGGGCTACATCTTCAAAGAAAAAGATCGCGAACACCGAAAACAGCCCTTCTTCTTCTCGATGGGAGGAACCTTTTAATTCATCAATTATGGAGTCTTAACATGAAAAAACACTCATTTGCATTTCTTTTGCCCTTGCTAGCTCTCTCCACAGCAGGTTTTGCTGTAGAAGATTTAAAAATTGGCATTGTGAATTTTGAATCCTGCATCACAGAGTCGAGCTATGGTCAAAGAGAGCAAGACAACGTAAAAAACATTCACAAACAACTCACATCTTTGATCGAAAATTCTGAAAAAGAGATCCAAGAGATCGCATCGAAATTTGAAGATGCCGATTTTCTCGACAGCCTATCTCCAAAAGCAGAAGAAGAGCTCAAACTCAAGTTTCAATCCTTGCAAGAAGACCACGCTCGATATCAAGGCCAATTTTATCAAATTCTGCAAAACGCGCACACTCAACTCTTGCACAATATGCGCCATAAAATTACCCACGCAGCATCGGCCATTGCGCAACAAAAAAATCTCGATTATGTGTTGAGCAAAGAAGCCTGTTTCTACGTCCGTACCGATCTAGACTGCACGCCAAACGTCATTGCAGAATTAGATCGCACATTTGAAGCAGAGCAAGCAAAACTCAAAGCCGAAAATAGCGAAGTCACCGAAGCTGCACCAGCAGATTTGGGACAATAAATGAGTCGCTCATTTACCCTACAGCAACTGGCTGCCCTCACGGGCGCCGGTTGCATTGGCTTCCCCGACCAACTCATCACAGGGGTCAATACATTAGATGAAGCCACCGCATCAGACCTATCATTTCTGGCAAATACCCGCTATATCGAAGCCATGAAGCAAAGCTCTGCGGGAGCCATTTGCGTTGACACCTCCGCGCCCTTGCAAGAAGGCAAAAATTACCTCATTTCCGAAAATCCATCTGCCACGTTTCAAAAAATCGCAGAACTACTTCTTTACGCTTCAAAGCGCAGCGGATTTTCCGGCATACACCCATCCGCCGTCATCCATCCCACCGCTGTCATTGGATCCAATGTAACCATTGGCCCCCATGCCGTCATAGATCAAAATGCAGTCGTTGGATCGAATACAGTCATCTCTGCCAATGTCGCCATTTATTCCGACGTACAAATCGGGACAGACTGTTTCATTCACGCCAACTGCACCATCCGAGAAGGCACTCGCATCGGAAATCGCGTGATCCTACAACCCGGCGCTGTGATTGGATCTTGCGGATTTGGGTATCTCCAAGACAAGCAAGGGCATCACATCAAATTAGAACAATTAGGGATTGTTATTTTAGAAGATGATGTAGAAATTGGCGCCAACACCACAATCGATCGATCCCGATTTAAAGCTACCATCATTCATAACGGGTCCAAAATAGACAACCTCTGCCAAATTGGCCATAACGTCGAGATTGGACAGCACAACGTAATCGCCGCCCAAACCGGCGTAGCAGGGTCGTCTAAAACCGGAAAATACGTCATGATGGGAGGCCAAGTTGGAGTACAAGGCCACGTTGAGCTCGGCGACGCCGTCCTCATTGCAGCCAAAAGCGGCGTCAGTAAATCGCTCTCATCTGGGAAATATCGCGGAGCCCCCGCTATAGCGCTATCCGAATACAATCGCCAAGAAGTACACGTCCGCCGCCTCGCGGAGTACGCAGAACGAATTAAGGTATTAGAAGCCAAGCTTCTATCCTAAAAATAATATATTTTTCAAACATTTACTTGAGGCATTTGCAATTCTTATTGGTATATAAAATTCTGCGCATCAATTGAAGTTTTTATTCATATTTATTATAATATTTAATAACAAAGCAAAAAAAATATGAAGGAGAACCAATCATGTCAGTAACATCAGTAAATCCACCATCCACTGCACCATCAATTGCCACCGCACCGCCTCCGTCTCGCTTGAGCAAGTTAAAAGAAAGCGTCGGCGCAATATTTGCCTCCTTTCGCAAACTATTTTCCAATACAAACGATTTGCCTGCAAAGCGCGTCACTCTCCCTACATCTAGCTCTCGTTTTTTGGAATTTTTCAAAAAATTATTTCCCAATTCTAAACCAGCTGAAGCAGCCGCCCCCGCAAAGCCAAAAGAATTCACCGATCTCGATCTCATAAGCGGCGCTGCACAAGCCCCCGTCGCCGCCACAAGACCTCTAACACCAGATCCTGCGCGGGGAGGAGCCCCCGATTTTAGAGATCTCAGATTTGAAGTCATGCCCCCAGAGGATGGTAGCGATGATGAGGAGGATTCGAATGAGGCTTATTGTATACCGGCTCGAAGTCCCTCCCCTCCCCCATACACATCTGAAGATGAGCAGCTAGAGGATCAACTGGAAATGGCGACGAGAGGAGTACTACCTTCAACATTGTCAGACAAGGAACTAGAAGCGGCACTAGAGGCAGAATTCCCCGAACTGTAAAAACATCAGAACTGCTGCGCAGGGCAATAGCGCAGCTGTTTTGCAATTGGCGCTAGACTTTTTCGACGCAAAGTTGCTACACTCGCAGTGAATCACTCTTGAGGATCTCATGCGAAAATTAGCAATTGCGTTTGGACTATTGGCCGCATCTTGCGGTCAAGATAACACACACACTTCATTCCGATATCACGACGACGGTAGAGTCAAACCTGCTGTCGCTATCGCCTCGATGATCGATACGACATCTTTCGACGCACCATGGAGCATTTCAGAAGAACTCACTTCTATGGTCATCAAACACATCGCCGGTCAAGGCAGCGTATTTGTGCAATCAAAAGAAGAATACCCCATCGCAGAAAATCCATTCACACAAGACATTTCCTGGATTAAACGCGATTTCAATAACCAAGAATTTGTCCTCTTCATGGAATTGGTAGAACACGAAATCGTCCCAGCAAAAGGAAAAAGCATCCCGCATAATTTAGCCCCGCAAGAAATTTCCACCAGTCTCAACATGGGCGTCCGCGTAAGACTAGTCGATGTCCGCGGCGTTAAACCGCGAATCGTTTTGCAAGAACTCGTCCGAGATTCATATTTCATCCCAAAATCGTTGATGGCTCCAGACTACTCGCAAATCGTATGGGGAACCAATGAATACCGCAAATCACCTATGGGCATCGCTCATACGCAAATCGTCCAGCAAATAGCTGAACGCGTCAGCGATTACATCATGCTGGCAAAAAACCAATGAGCGATGAGGTCCCCACTCTCGGCGGTGTCCTTGTCCTGGCAATCGCAGCGCTAGTAGCGCTTTGGATTGCAAAAATCAGCGGATATTACACAAAACTAAGCCGACCTACATGGAAAGATCACGTTCCTCTTTGGAGCGTGATCTCAGCATTTGCCATCTACTTTACAGCGTCGCTTCTAGTCGCCTCAATCTTCATTCCCGCATTACAGAAAATTCTCCCAAACAACACATCGATCATCGCTCTTACAGTTTGGCTGCATTTTAGCCTCTCATTGATCATTCTAATAGGCTTATCTGCACTCACCCGAACGCTTCCTTCCCCTACGCTTTTATGGAAAGATCCCAACGCCACCCAAAGCTGCAAAGAGGATTTAAAATACGCTCTATATTCCTGGTGCATCGCCTTTCCTCTAGTCGGCTCCGTAGGCCAGTTTTTCGATTGGCTCTTGTTTACAATTTTCCAAATAAAGGAACTGCCCGATCAACTAGCCGTCTACTTTGTGAAAATGTCTTTCGCGCACCCAGGATTTTTTACACTCGCTCTCATTTCCATCTCCATCTTAGCGCCAATTGTTGAAGAACTCCTATTCCGTGGATTTCTCCAGAGTTTTTTAAGGACACACCTCGGCTCGGCCAAGGCCATTCTCATCTCATCTGTCTGCTTTGCCCTATTTCACTTCTCCCCAGAGCAAGGACTCGGAAACATCCCAATCATAGGGTCGCTTTTCGCCTTTGCCCTATTTCTTGGATACCTCTATGAACGACAGGGTTCGCTTTTCGCTTCCATAGCCCTACACTCGCTATTCAACACCATCAGCATTTTAAATCTTTACTTTCTTGGCGAAACACCGAGAGGTCCAATCTGGTAAAAAAACCCTACCTCGCCTCCTTCGGTCTTTCCGATATTGGCCTTCTAAGGCCCAATAATGAAGACGTCTGGGTCGCTCTGGAAGAAAGCGGGTTTTATGCCATTGCAGACGGCATGGGCGGCCATCAAGCCGGGGAAATCGCAGCAAGAGAAACTATCGAAACACTAGCCAAGGCCATTCCAGCTGCACTGACTCCAATCCCCCCTCCCCCCGTCGCTCTCGCCCTCACGCTTCAATCGATCATCGAAAAAACAAACAAAAAAATCTATCATCTCGGCTCATCTACCCCGGCGCTATTTGGTATGGGAACCACTTTGTGCTGTATCCTGTGGACTCCCGACGCTGTTGTATACGCCCACGTCGGAGACAGCAGAATCTACCGCCTTCGCCAAGGTAGACTCTCAGCTCTAACCAAAGACCACTCGCTCTATAGCCAATGGCTCTCTTTTGGCGCTTTAGCAGAGCGCTGCGAAACGCCTTTTCCCTATAAAAATGTAATCACTCGCGCCATCGGAACTTCAAAAAAAGTCCGCCCAGATATCAACATCCTCCCTTACCCACC
>JAJXVT010000057.1 GCA_021781995.1 bacterium
TGTGGCAGAGTGGGCCATTTCAGCTTCCCAGCATTCGATTCCTGTCATCTGTTTGGTTTTTAATTGAGCATTGCGCTGTTTCATCGCTCTGATATAGCGGGAGAGGTGGTGGATGTAGAGTGGATTGCTCTGTGCTAGGTGTAAATTGAGAAAGCGGCGGCGCATAGCCGGCGAACCGTCAATGAGTTCGGCATCGTAGGGCGTGAATAGAACAGACGGTAAAAGACCTATCAAATGCTGCAAGAGTCCATATTGATTTTGGTTTAATATTAATTTTTTTGTGATGCCATCAAACGTTATTTGCACGGAATGTTCAATTCCGTCTTTGATTATTTGTGCGTCTAAAAAGAAAAATTTTTCCCCTTGCTTGATGAGATCTTGCAAGCGCTCTGCGCGAAAAGACCTTCCTGTAGCGATGAGGTAAATGGCTTCAAGCAGGTTTGTTTTTCCTTGGGCATTTTCTCCGTGTAGAATGTTCAATCGGGGAGAAAATACCGCCTCTGCTTCTGAAAAATTGCGAAAATTTCTCAGGTAGAGGCGTTTGATATAACAATGAGAGTTCATTAGATATCTTGTTACACTGTCGCTTCAAGCTCTTTTCGAGCCGGAGGTAAATCAGATAGTCTCATTGGCATAATAACAAATAGCGCTTGAGTAGAATCTGTAATTAGACCTGGATTGTGTGGATCGTTGAGGCCAAAACGGACCGTTTCATCTTTGCTATGGCGCAAGATGTCGAGGAAATAATATGGATTGAAAGCGATTTCAAGGCGTTCACCGGAAAAATCTACCGGCATGCTTACTTTACCTTCTCCAATTTCGTTGCTCATTGCAGATAAGTGAAGTTGTCCCGTTTCAAAACAAAATCGTACCGAACTGCTGGATTCTGTAGTAAATAAGGATACTTGTCGCAATAAGAGCATGAGTTCTTCGCGATGAATGGCAAATTCGTGAATGAGCTGCGAAGGAATTACGCGCTCGACATCGGGATATTGTCCCGCTAGTAATTTAGCGACCAAGGTTTGTGATCCAGATTCGAGGGCGATTTTATCCGGCGCTAAGGAAAGGGTAACATTGGCGCTGCTTTCCTCAAGAATTTTGATCATTTCTTCTACAGCTTTTAGAGGAAGGACGAATTGTCCTTGCAAAGAGGGGTCTACGGCGACAGCAGTAGATACTTTGGATAGCCGTTTTCCATCCGTGCCAATGAAATGGGCCTTTTGATTTGCGATAACTACCTGCACTCCATTGAGCATATAGCGGCTATCTTCTTTTGCTGCTGCAAAAACTGTTTTGGTGAGCACCTCTTTTAAGGTAGAGGAAGGGAGTTGGATTTCCGGAGAACCAGCGAGATTGGGCCAATGAGGAAATTCGGTTTTGCACATACCGTTGATTTTGAAGACAGCGGTTCCTGTTGTGATTTCAGCGATTTCTTGTGTAGAGGCCGAGATTTTGATTTGCGGCGCCGTTAGTTCGCGAATCAATTGGAATATTTTTTTCCCGGGGAGCGCGATCGAGCCTTCTTCGATGACTGTTGCGTCGATTATGCACTGCATGCTGACTGTCATGTCAGTGGCCGTTAAGGTAACTTGGTCATCGGATGCCTCAAGTAAAATACTCGCTAAAATGGGAACGGAAGGCCTTGCAGATACAACGCTTTGAATTTTTCCAATCATGGAAACGAGATCGTTTTTTGAGACAACAGCTTTCATAAGAACCCCTTTACATCACAAGCAGTATACTACTGGAAAGTCTTTATTGAAGCAATAGAGCCAATTGAGAAACTGCTTTGCCCGGTAAAATCGCCCTTTTGAGGGATTTACTCTTTTAACGCGCGTTCGATCGAGCGAGCGTCTTCTCTTTCTTTTAAAGCGGCTCGTTTATCGTAGGCTTTTTTGCTTTTGGCAATTGCCAGTTTCACTTTGGCCATACCTTTTTTATTTAGATAAATAGCTAGAGGAATCAGTTGCAGCCCTTTTTCTACTTTTTGTTTACGTAAGTACTCAATTTCTCGTTTATGCAGTAAAAGTTTTCGCTCGCGCCTATCTTCATGGTTGTGAATATTTCCGAAGCGATAAGGAGAAATGCTGCTGTTGATCAGCCATACTTCAGGCCCTTTGATATCTACATAGGAATCTTGTAAAGAACCCCCGTGGTTGCGCAGCGATTTGATCTCAGTGCCTTGCAGAGAGACCCCGGCTTCAAGAGTCTCTAAAATTTCATAATCGTACCCAGCTTTTCGATTGGAGACGAGTTCTGAATCGTTTTTTTTGTTCATGTCGATCTCCGTCGAAATAGGCCTTGTGCAAATAATAAAATAAGTCCGGCCCAAAAAACAGGTTCAAGTCCGGGGATTGGTACGCTAGCAGTGAGCGCGAGCTTTGCTCCTATCCAAGCAACCATTAGATATGCGCTAGATTCCAGGCGAGGGAACTTAGTTAAAAGAGAGCTGAACAGGTCGGCCGCATACCGAACCCCGATCAGGCCTATCATGCCGCCAGTATATACAATCCATAGTTTGGGATGGATCGCTGCGCCAATGCTTGGAGTAGATGCGATGAATACTAGACCGGCGATGATTGAGTCGATCGCAAAAGCAACGTCAAATAGCTCAATCAATAAGACTGTTTTCCAAAATCCTATCGCAGAGGGGGGGAGGATTGTTTTTGAGCGGCGTTTGAGAAAATGGTGAATTGCAATATAGATTAAATAAGCAGCTCCAATGAGTTGCAGCCAGCGATAGCGAATGAGAAATGAAATGGCAAGCAAAGCCGCGGCTCGCAGGAAAAATGCAGAAGCTAATCCAATAAATAGGGCTTTTTTACGAAGTTTTTCTGGCAATGCGTGAGCAAGAAGTCCTAGGACAACAGCGTTATCGGCAGAAAGGAGCATTTCGATAAAAGCAAGCGCCCCCAGGCGGGCTAAATCGCTATATTCAAAGGTCTGGCCGAACATGGCACCTCGTTAACTTTCAAAAAAGAAGCGGCCAAAGGGCGTGACTGCAAGACAATCCTTGCCGTCATGGGTGCCTACCGCAATCAACCCCGCTTCGAATAATAACTCAAATAGGGTAGCGCGAATCAACTCTTTTTCTGCGTCAGAATAGCAAGGGATTGTATAATTCCAGTGGCGGCCGGTTTTTTTTAAGACCGAAACGGAGTCTTCGCTCAAGGCAACACAGGCTCCTTTGATTAAGTCTTCCAAATAGACCCACTTTCCATGTAATATGCGGCGCACTGCTTTTTCTGCTTCGCGAATATTGCGCTCTGTTGTAATTGCCATAGGCAAATTCTTGGAGAGAATTCGGTTATGGGGGTGGCGATAAAAAAGCAAAGATTTTTCTTCCGGACTCAATTTGCAAAAATCCGTAGCCCACTCCAACGCCTTGAGTTTTCCGCTTGTCTTTTCCGCTAACCTTACTTGGCAGAGTTTTGCAATGAGACGCTCTAAATAGGGTTGATCTAGGCCTTTAAAAGATAAAGGGGCGGTGAGATCTAGAGGCTTGCTTTGGATTTCTAAAAGCAAACAAGAGGCGTCTTCTAAAAAAGGGGAATAGCCCTCTCTCAAAAGAACGATAGTTTCCGGAGTTTCAATGGGAGGCGCTTCTGTCTGTTTTAAAAATTTTAAGTATTGGCTCCATTCATATAGAGGAGAGACTACCTCGTGCCAATGGTCGTCTTCTTTGACATAAGAGACAAACGCCGCTAAATTGAATTCTAATAAGAGCATGATTTCTTCGAAATCGGCTCGAGATAGGTTGTACTTAGCAATCAGATCAGAAGAAGACATTCTCAAATCTTTTGAGTTCAAGACGTCATCTAAAATGCCCTGAATGACCGAATCTCCGAAATTTAGTTCATTGAGATAGCGCTGATAGATTTGAGGTGATAATAGGTGTTTTTCAATGACTGATTCGAAAATATTATTTGAGCTGCGAGGGAGTGAATACCAAGAGGGGAGAACGTGGATGGGAACCTTTTTTAACAGTCCTTGAGTAAAATCTAGGTCAGGGCGGAAATGATCGTCAAATCTTTGAATTTCAAATTCAAAATATTTGCGTCGTTCTTTGTCGACGGTAATCGCATCTCCTTCTATAGAAAGAAGCCCGCCCGTTGCGAAAGAGTGCAAAATTTCGGATAGGTCAGATTCTGAGGCAGATAGAGAGCGAGCGAGCTTTTTTAAAGAGATTTTGAGAGAGCTGAATAAAATCTCCTCTAGCACTGCAAGTTCGAATGAGCCGAAGTTTGAAATCAGTGTGCGGCCTGCGATGTCCAAGGCGCTGTTATAGTCTGTAAGGCAAATTTTATTTTTTCTGGCGGGGCTTAATTGAAGCATAGTGACAACCACTATATCGGGCGGTTTGAAAAAGCTCAACCGTTCTGACGCAATTTAGTAAAATAGTCGAGCCTTTTTCTCATTTCTCTTTCAAAGCCTCTTTCGACCGGGTGATAAAAGGCCTGGTGCGGCAAAGCATCTGGAAAATAAGCTTGTCCGGAAAACCCTGTTGGAGTGTCGTGATCGTAGACATAACCTTGGGAATAACCCATTTGTTTCATGAAGGCAGTTGGTGCGTTCAAAATGATTTTTGGCGGATCGAGGTGACCTGTCTGCTCAGCAGACTCTTTGGCTGCTCCAAAGGCTGTATAGATGGCATTGCTTTTAGGAGCTAGCGCGAGATAGACAACAGCTTGGGCTAGTGCAAGATCGCCTTCGGGCGATCCTAGAGTTTGAAAACTTTGAAATGCTGCCAGAACAACTCCTAAAGCTTGAGGATCTGCGAGACCGACGTCTTCCGATGCGCATCGGATGAGTCTTCGGCCGATGAATAAAGGGTCTTCGCCTCCATTTAGCATGCGGCAAAACCAATAGAGGGCAGCGTCCGGGTCGGAACCTCGAATGGATTTATGAAGAGCGGAAATGAGATTGTAATGTCCTTCTCGATCTCGATCGTAAAGAGGAGATCTTCTCTGGAGAAACTGGCTTAAATGCTCAATATTTCCAGGCCCTTGCGGCAGATGGTGGATGGTCTCGATACAGTTGAGTAAATAACGGCCATCGCCTTGACTTGAGGCTATTAACCATTTTCGAGCTTCAGCAGTGATCGGCAAAAGACTTGTTTGCGCTTCAAAACGACTGATGATTTGTTCTAAAGCTTCATCGCTCAATGAATGGAGATGCAAAACTCTCAGGCGGGAAAGTAAAGCGTTATTTAAAACAAATGAAGGGTTTTCAGTTGTCGCTCCGATTAAAATGATCGAGCCATCTTCTAAAAAGGGAAGGAAGATGTCTTGCTGCGCTCGATTGAAACGGTGGATTTCGTCGACAAAGACAAGCATTTGTCGATGAAATAATGGAGTTTGCTGGCCTTCTTTGAGTATTTTTTTTAATTCAGTTCCCGATTGAAAAACTCCTGAAATAGCCGTGAATGGAAGTTGTAGCGTTTGTGCATAAAGTCTGGCAATCGTTGTTTTTCCACAACCAGGAGGACCAAATAAAAGCAAAGATGTTGGTTTATTATTTTTGACCAAGTAAGTGAGATAACCATTTTCACCAACAAGATGATCTTGTCCTGCAACATCTGTCAATTTTTGAG
>JAJXVT010000019.1 GCA_021781995.1 bacterium
GCAGTTGTTCAGGAGTCGATCTTTTGTCCATTCAATGTTGAAAAAAAGTGGTAGTCATTTAAATGCATGTTGTCGCTAATAGCAAATTCAAGCTGCGCATTGGATTTGCCAGCTAAACTTTTAAGGTACTCTTTGTCTCCGCCGTCTAGATAGTGGTTGAGGTCGGGGTGGACGATGAGTTTGAGCGCAAATTGGTTTTGGCCGAGAATGATCTTTTTTAAAGAGCGTTCGATTTCAATGGAAATACTCTCGTGGCTCTTAATTTGTCCGTGGCCGGAACAATAGGGGCACGAGGTATAGACTTTTTGTGACAATGATTCGCGATTTCTTTGGCGGGTCATTTCGATAAGGCCGAATTCACTCATTCCTAAAATGGTGCATTTGGCCGAATCTTCTTTCATGCATTCTTTGAGTTTTTCTAAAACGCGGCGCTGATTTTTGCGCGAGCGCATATCGATAAAGTCGCAAATGATGAGACCGCCGATATTGCGGATTTGGAGTTGGCGGGAAATTTCTTCTGCTGCTTCGAGATTGATTCGGACGAGAGATTCTTCTACATCGCTGCTCGTGGTTTGCGAGCTGCGGCCGGAGTTGACGTCGATTGTGTGCATCGCTTCGGTGCGATCGAAAAAGAGATAACCTCCGGAAGCGAGCCAAATTTTGCGCTTGAGCGCGCGGTCGATTTCTCTTTCGACGTTGAACCTTTCGAACATCGGAGTTTTGTCGCGGTAAAACTCGATTTTTAAGGGGTGTTCGCTGGCGTATTTTTGATAGAGCTGTTTGCAGTGTTGGTAAGTGGCGTAATCATCGATTAAAAGGCGGTCGAATTTTTTGTCGACGCATTGCATGATCGTCCGTTTAATGAGATCCGATTCTTCATAAAGTAAAACCGATCCTCCGGATTGCTGGAATTTTTCCATGATCGATTGCCAGGTGTGCAAAAGCGTTGTGGCTTCCTCGATCAGCGCGTCGGTTGAAGCGCTTGCGCTGGCAGTTCGGCAAATGAGGCCCATATCTTGCGGCATTTCAAACGAGCGAATGAGTTTTTTCAGCCGGTCGCGCGATGCCCGATCTTCGATTTTGCGCGACACGCCTCGGTGGGGGCTGTTCGGGAGCATGACGAGATATCTGCCGGCGATCGATACGTTCGAGGTGAGCCGGGCGCCTTTAGAGCCGATGGGTTCTTTGACAACTTGAACTAGTACGGGGTGATCGATTTTCAGGATTTGAGAAATTTCTTTGGGTTTGGGGGTTTCCGGGATTTTGGAAATGTCGTAATCCAGCTCGAAATCCATGTCAAACATTTCTTCAAACTTTTTGGTATTTTCCAAAATATCGCTAATGTGGATGAAGCCGTTTTCTCCTTCGCCGATATCGATGAATGCCGATTGGATGTTATGTAAAATATTTGTAACTTTACCGCGGTAGATATTGCCGGTGAGCTGTCGCGATGTTTTGCGGTCGACGATCAGGTCTTGGAGTTGTCCGTGTTTGAGGTAGGCATATCGGATCTCTTTGGATTCTACGTTCAGTAGTGCTTCGTGCATGTGGTGCTCTCAATTGCAAAGGATCATGATAGCTGATTGCAACTTGTTACGCAAAATAAAAGAGGGGCAGCTCTGCTGCCTTCGCAACCCGCCTCAAAAGGGCGATTTTGCTGGGCGCTTGAATTTTGCACTACCTCGATTATCTATAATAATTTAAAATATAATAATATTTTAAGAACTTGTAAAATTATCGTTGTTGGGAATATAATACTTGCCATAAGGAGGGCGGAGCGACTCCGATCATGCAGATTTGAGTGTGTTTGCCGCTGTATTCAGATGGTTTCTTTGTCGACTCAAAATTTAGCGCAGCACACAGGTTCTAGTACATCTATTGCAGCCCATGCACATTCCGGGCCGAATTTATTTGGCGGTACACTCCAAAAGGCCGGCGACGGCAGTTTTTATATGCAGGAAAAGCATCCTGCGTATGTGGCGGGAGAATTGCTTCGAAGCTGCGCAAATCGCGTTGCGGGCGGAGTTTCTTCGCTAGCCGGCCGAGTTGGCCGCCTTGCGCTAAGCGCTACTCAATCTGTTCAATCGGTATGGACTTCTGTTGTTTCTCAAGGCCAGTCGACTCCGACTTTCCCTCCAGTAGTGGATTTCTTTTATGCAACAGCGCAAAATTTTACAGGCTGGTTCGGCCCTCAACCTTCCGCTACAGGAGCGTCTTTGTCCTTAGTGCCGGATGTAGATGGCGATGGACGCCAAGAATTGGCTATCGGAGGGTGGGATAGTAGTTCGGGCGCTGCTTCCGTTTTGTTCAGCAAGCAATTTAACGCGTATCATGGACTATATTCCGATCTCACTTATTTAGGCGGAGAGGTAGGTATGCAAATTCAAGGTGAATATAATCCGTCTATTTGGTCTGGCTTTGGCACAGCTGTAACTGGGATCAAAACCAACGGGCAGCCGATGCTTGTTGTAGGCGCGCCTACTTATACAAATTACGGAAACTTTATTGGTAAAGTTTATGCTTTTCCGGTATCGGCTCCTGCCGCCTTATTTTCTACGTTAGTAGAAAACCTACCCAATTTAGTGCAAATTGTCGGCAATCCTTTCACCGGTGGTATAACGGTTCAGTCCAATCCTTCTTTGCAATGCTTTTCGGACGGTAATTTTGCAGGGGCGTCGCTCGCTTCGGGAGATGTGGATGGCGATGGATTGGATGATATGATGATATCTCAACCAGGTGGTTACGGCTGCGGAAAAATCGGACCTGGACAAGTCGTGGTTTTGTATGCTCCGTTTACCTCTAGTACTTTGCCTAATATTGGCGGAGCTGGTTATGTTTTGCTAAATCAATGGGGGGTGTCTGCGCAGGGACCAACATCTGCGGTGCCGGTTGGTTTCGATTCTTCTGTGAGTCAGGTTCCGGTGATTGCTTTGGATCTAAATAATGATGGTTACGCAGATTTAGTAGCCGGAGCTCCGTACAATACTCCTGGTGCGCTTGCCGGCGCTGGGCAGGCTTGTGTTGTTTTTGGTAGTCCGAATCGATTTGCTGGCAGCATGGATGCATCTACGCTCGGTCCTAGAGGAATTGTCTTTCCGGGGATTGCAGCAAATGGCAATTTAGGCGCTTCGCTGGGCGCTGCTGATGTGAATGGCGATGGAGTGAAAGATCTTTTGATTGGAGCTCCAGGACAAAATCAAGTCTTCGTTGTGTTTGGAAATAAAAATTTGGCTGCGGGTCAATTCAATCTGGCTTCTTTGAATGGAGAAAATGGCTTTGTGATCAACGGCCCATCTACTTCTTCAATCGGCGGGGTGGTTGGTCCAGCCGGTGACTTAAATTGGGATGGCATTGGGGATCTTGGATTTGCAGACCAAGCGGGCACTGGATATGTCTTGTTTGGCCAAAAGGCATTTGCTCCTGCGGTTTCTACTAGTCAATTGAACGGTGCCAACGGATTTTCATTGGTCTGGTCAGGAACGTATCATCCTGGATTTGCCGTTAGCGCGGTCAATTCTATTGATTGGAATGGAGATGGACATGATGATTTGATTGTGGGTGTTCCTAGCCAAAACTCCGTGTATATTTTCACGCCGGTGCCCGATTCCAGCGCTCCAGCTACTCCTTCAGGGCCCACCAGTTCAGGTTCTCCTTCTTCGGGGCCGTCGAGATCTCAGATTTCTTTGATTTCGGGCGCGATCTCAAGCGGTGTTTTCGCGGTAGCTATGCTTGCGGGCGGAATTTTTTACGCTCGAAGGCGCCGTGCAGAGGCGGCTGCTAGAGGTGGAGTGGTGATTGTAGCTGTAGAAGGCGAGCGGCCTGTTCCAGGTACTGAAATGATGCCAACGCGAGGCGAGGGGCAGGTTTAAGTTTCTACCTCTGTAGAGCCAGTTGGCTCTGTTTAGTTTGGCCGAGAAGTGATCCCATTGTGGCGATCACTTCAATTTGGCGAGTATGCCCATCGGCATCTTGATATTGTAGATTTTGCGCTGCTTGTATGTTTTCGCAAAGAGAAAGCCCCCCGAGATATAAAGAAACAACTGTTGATCCGGTTGCATCAAATACACCAGTATCGGCGCCGGTAGCGATAGGACCGGCTTGACGATGCAAAGATATGCTATCGTCCGAGGTCGCCATTTTAGGCCAAGCTGAGCGCCGAGCATCGTGGCCAAATCCCATAGAGCCCACATTGTCTCCAATATTTTGATCGCATCGCGCATCGACCTGTAGATCGACGTGGTTCACTCCGATGGCCCCTATGTATATGTGTATGGAAATGGCGCCTGTCGAGTGCCTCATGGCCATGATTTTACGGTCATTTTGGCTAAATGTTGGTTTGTTTTGTGTGGCGATCGTGGAAACTGAAGTTGGGCAAGCCCCTTGTATGTAAAGTGTTGCAAGATCAGAATGGGATGAATGTGTTTGATAATAGGTAGCTAGATTATCGAGTTGAGCAGATTCCTCTCCCGAAGCTGTCTGTTTCAATTGAAGGGCGAGTTCTCTCAAACTTAAAATTTTTCCTTGAGATGGAGATACGAAATGATGGATATCGGAAGGCGCTAATCTTTGAACGACTAGGGTGTTGCGGGTGCGATGAACGGCATTTGTCAAGCAGCAGCGGAGTAAATAGTCGGCTTCAGTGCAACTATTCGGGGAGATAGAGCGGTTAATTTCAGTTTGGATGTCGTTTTCATTGCCAAAGAGGTTTTGAATTGTATAACCGTGATGTCTTTCAAGATGAGAGGTGAGTTGTTTGCCATCGATGGAAAATCGCGTATTTTTGGCATTTTCGGGAATATCTAAAACGCGCAACCTGCAGTCAGAGTTGCATATGACGTCAGCGGGATCTTGCGTTTGGATGCGTCTTTGCCGGGTAGATTCATTAAAATCGCGCTGAAATGCTGCGTCGATGCTCGATTCTTCTCTGAAGTGATTTTGAAACATTTCTTTATAAGAGTAAAACATCCCTTGTTCAACGGGACTGATTGCGATATTCATTTTGCGAAAAAAGGAAGCTATTTTGGCGGTGCGATTAGGACCGGGAGGCAGTGTATTTTTCATCGTCCATCCTAAATAACGAGTCACCGCATGTGCGATCCATGGATTGTCGAATAATTTCCCAAGTTTTTGGTGACGATACATCCAACGCATGATAGACCCCATGGCCACTGTCTCGATCGTTAGGAATTTTTGTAGATCGGAATCTTTATGGAGTTGTGCAAGTGTGGGAATTTCGTTGGGAAATTTTTGTCGCACAAGAGCTGTTACGGCCTCGATATCGCTCAATCGAAATACAGGGATGAAATGCGCTTTGATTTTTTGCTTAAATGCAGTTGGTGGAGGAGCGGCAACGCGCTGAACACGGGTATGAATGGTCGCGTTCAGACCGTTGGGACGCAACGCAACAGCGGTCGCTTCTAAGATATCATTTGCATGGACAAGGGATGTGGTGGTATTGCGCGCATAAAGTTGGTGAAAAAGAAAGCTTAAGTTTTGTAAAGAAGCATTGACTGCGTTGCGCACGCGAGGTTCTTGCGGGGCTTGAGTTAGTACGTGTTCATACAGGGTAGGTAGATCTTTTAGATCGTCGAGTTTGCGAGACACATCAATACCGAAAAGCCATTCGATGAATTGTTGGATCCTCCCGACGGGATGAAATGCAATGCAATAAGTCTGGTTAGGTAAAAGTTGTATGGCGAGGCGCCATGAGGAGCTATTGGGGGTTTTTAGCAGACGATCTAGCCGCTGCACAGCTTCAATTGCGTTCATGTTTTTTTATGTTTCTGTAATGGACAACGCTGCATTCACAAAAGCTTCGGGAGGGGCGTAACCATGGCATTTAATGACAAGACCTTTGACGCCGGATAAAATTGCTCCGGTTTGTGGATGAAGCGCTTTCATCTGCTGTTTTGAAAGCTGCGCTTGAAATTGAGAAAGGGCAAGGCCTACAGCTCCTTCAGCTGTTTTTAAGAAAATATTACCAGTAAATCCGTCGGTGACTAGGACGTCGATATGACCATCAAAAACAGTTTTTCCCTCGATGTTTCCGACGAAAGTGAACGGGGGATTGGGTAGCGTTGCAAGTTTTTGATACGCAAGGCGCAGCTCGGAAGTTCCTTTGATGGGTTCGCTGCCAATATTGAGCAAGCCCACGCGCGGTTGGACAATGCCCTTTTTGTGGCAGAAGGCTGCTCCGAGATGGGCAAATTGAACGAGATGGGACGCCCTTGTTTGAACATTTGCGCCGACATCTAACACTGCGATGGGATTTTTTTTAGTCGGAATTTGCGCGAGAAGCGCAGGGCGCTGAATGGATGGCAAGGTTCCTAAGATCATTTTTGAAGCAGAAACTAAAGCTCCTGTATTACCGGACGAAATGAACGCGTCGATTTCTCGATTGGCTAGCATGCGTAGACCGGTGGACAGAGAGCTTTTCCTTTTTTTTCTGAGTGCGATCAAGGGCGATTCATCCATCGAGATGAATTCAGGTGCAATGCAATATTCAAAATCGGCTGAGGCAAATTGCTCTAAACCGATCGGAATCGCAACGACATGAGAGGGGAGATTCTTAAGGGAGTTTAAGATCGCCTCGGGCGGGTTGTCGCCGCCCATCAAATCTATGCCGATGCGAAATTTATTGCGCACTTTGAATAGAGCGTCCGCTATAGTGGCCGCAAGAAGGGCAAACGCGGTGTGATAAACGCGATTTGCCGCAATTGGAGCAAGCGGATAGGTTTTTGGGTTTTTTCGCATGGTGCGAGCGCCGTGAATTTTTCTTGGCATTCGAGCTGCGGTTACGTGGTACTGCCATGGTGGTCTCCTTTACTTTTTTGAATCGATGTCGGCAAATGGATAATAGGTCGGCTGCGCACTGCGCTTTTCTGAGCGCAAATAAGGGGTGATTGCATCCCTTGCATTGCACTTGCCGCCATTGCATTCCGCTGTGCGGGGCAGCTCTGTTAGGAGAGCCTCGCGCGCATACTGGCCAAAATCGGCTATTGCCGATGGAAACTCCGATAAAGGCTCAGTGGCATAAAAACCGGATACGGTCAGCGGGTAATAAAATAATTCATTACATACAGAGCACGGTATTTGAGCAAACGTGGAGGCGCTTAAATGGACGATCAAATGATCGTCAGCAGCATAGGCTTCTCCACGGATCAAAACGGGCTTTTCAAAGTGCAGTTCTTTCTCGTCGAGCTCCAGAAATTCCGGATCGAACGCGCCGTCTACCTTATGCACTTCGCCAGCTTTCAGCCGGTCAATATATACTTTGAACGCTTCATTCATAATATGACGTCCTAGTATACAAAAGCGGCTCTTTTAGAGCCAATTGCAAAACTGTTTTGCCTAAAAAATCGGTGATTTTGAGGAGTGAGTGGGCAGAATTTTGAAAATGGCCTTAGCAGCATTTTGGCTTGCGCAGGTATTTCCTAGAATAGATCGTAGTGAAAGGCATTTTTTTAAACAGTTGGATCGGCAGCTATCTTCAAGGAGGCGGAGGCTTTGATCTAGTAAATTTTTTTCGGTAAAATGATGGCCGAATAATTCGGGAAAGATTAGATCTCGTGCGATCAGGTTGGGAAGGGCGTAGTAGGGGAGTTGGATGCGGAAAATACGCGTCGCAAGAAATTGATCGAAGGGATGGATTGCGTAAGTGACAACAGTGGGAACGTTGTGCAAGGCTAATTCCAATGTGACGGTTCCTGACTTGGCGATTGCTAAATGTGCATTGTGCATTAGGTTATAAGTGTCTTCGGCTGGAATTTGGGCAATGTTTGGTGCGATGGCGGCTATTTGGAGGCTTCTTTCGGGGGAGGCGGCAGAAATCGCGATGGAAAGGCCGAGCTTTTGGGCTGTTTTGATCTGCAAAGGCAGATTGCGTTCGATTTCGTGTTTTCGGCTTCCCGGAAATAGAGCGCATAGGGGAGCGTTTGGCGCAAGGTTGTAGCGGCTGCGGAAAGTACTGTCTGGAATGAAAGAGGCGATCGGTGCGGTCAGCGGGTGTCCGACGTATTGGACGGGGAGGGTGGTATGGGCAAAGCAGGCCGGTTCAAAAGGGAGGATGGTTAAAAGCAGATCGACGTTTTGAGCGAGAAGATCGATTCGTTTTTTGCCCCACGCCCAAACGGTTGGGCAGATATAATGAATGAGTTTTCCTGAAAAGCCGCGGGCTTTGAGAGATCGATGCAGCCGTAAATTGAATCCCGGATAATCAATGCCGACAAAAACTTTGGGTGATCTTTGTAAGATTTTATCGCGTAGAGAAAAAAACAAGCGAGTTAATTTAGGCAGAGCGAGGGCAACGTCGAGAAATCCCATGACCTGCAAACTTTCCATAGGTTCGATGCATTCAATGGGAAATGCCCTCATTTTAGGTCCCGCTACGGCGCCGATTTTTAGATTTGGATTGATCGAGAGTAATTGTTCTATGAGTTTTGCGCCTTGTAAATCCCCGCTTGGTTCTCCAGCTAAAAGAACGATGTCTAAGTCAGGCATGATGCTAGCCATAAAGCGCCTTGGCGAAATATTTCGGGGGAGGTTCCGTGGCCCATGAGGCCAATCGAAGAAGACATGATGAACTCGATGTGCGGCGAGCGAAGAGTCGATGCAGCAGTGAGTTGGGAGGCAAAATCAAAACAAGCCCCGGTTCCGACGCGGGTGTCTTTATTGCCGATATAAAGACGTATATGTCGATCGGCTATTTGCGGCGCTAGTTTATTCAGTGCAAGTGATTGAACAATCGGATGTTCTGTCAATGAGGCGAATTCCTTTGTTTTGGAAAGATCGGTTAAGGGGGCAAATTGCAGAATGTAGCGAAATCGTTCGTCGCGCGCAGCGATATGGGATGCGATAAAGCCGCCGCGCGACAGCCCGGCTAGCGCTAATTTTTGCGGATCAGCGAGTTTTTGCCGTACGGAAAACTCAATGGCGCTGAGCGCTTGATCGAAAAAAGTATTGAGACAGTCGATTCCTTTGGAGATATCCTCGGCCCATACTTGAATGGCTTTGTGGGGGTCTAACCCGTTTTCATGCGCCGGTAAGGTAAGGGAAAAAAAACGAATCCAGCGATCTGATAAAAATTGAACCGGTTGGTTAAATGGATCTTTGGTCAATGAATCATGACCTGAGAGAGAAAAATAAAAAATAGATGGGAGCGGGCCTCGATCGAGCGGAGGGCCAACGTGGTAAAGCGGTACGGAAAAGCCGCTGTCAAGTTCCGTGCATTGGATTCGAGTCATATCGCGGTCGTCTCCTTCTTCGCTTGCGCCGCTGTTCATATTCGGGCGGGGGCAAATTTTGGTCGTAAGATGCCTCGGCCCAGATTGCATAAAAAGGGAGTAGGTCCGGTTGTATTGCGGTGCGGAATTTGAATAATTTTAAAGCCAATGGGAATGTGTATTCTCGTGGCGGGCGCGGATTTTTGAGTGGTCGGTCGTCGAGTGGTTGAATGCGGAATTGCGAAGTGAGGATGGCAGCAGCCATTGAGCTTAAGCGGCGCGGCAAAAGTAAAAATGGGCCAAAAAGCTCATCGACTGCGCTCAGAGCTTCCTCTTGGACTGTGCCTAGGTGGAAATGACGAGGATTTTGCTGCGCGCGCAGTAACAGTCGATGTCGGAAAAGGGGAAAAAGAAGCGCTGCAATCAAAATAGACCGGTCGAGAGATTCTTTGCGCACTGCGGCGTCTGCCTCGCAGAGCAAGGCGAGCGCCTCATTATCAGGATTGGAAGTAAAATAATCGGCCAAATCCGGCATGAGTGATTGTAATAGACCGTATTCGTGCATCAAATGGAAAAAAGGTTTGGCAGAGCCGGATTCAAGCATCCGTAGAACTTCTTCTAGCACGCGCGCGGATGCGCTTTTTAAAATTTCTCCTTTGCATGACAGGAGAGCAGCGAGGGTGTCGTGATCGATGTTTAAATCAAATCGGGCGCAGAATTTGACGAGCCGAATCATTCGTACCGGGTCTTGAGAAAAGCGCATTTTAGGTTCGCCGATCGTTCGCAAGATCCTTTTTTCTAAATCTAGATAGCCTCCGACATAGTCTATCACAGTTTGCGCGTCGGGATCATAAAACAGGCCGTTGATTGTGAAATCACGGCGTAGGACGTCTTCTTCTTCATTGCCCCAGATGTTGTCTCGGACGATGAGATCCGAAGTGGCCTCTCCGGCGCGAAACGTGGAGACCTCAATGATTTTTTTTCCAAAACGGACGTGAACGAGGCGGAATCTGCGGCCGATCAGAAGAGAGCCGCGGAACAAGGCTTTGACTTCTTCAGGCTTAGCAGACGTTGAGACGTCGAAATCTTTCGGGCGTTGTTTGAGCAAAAGGTCGCGCACGCCTCCGCCTACGAGGTAGGCTTTGTGCCCAGCTCGGCGCAAGGTGCTGATCACGTAATGGGCGTGTTCATCAATCTTGTCTAAAGAGATTTGATGGTCGTCGATGAAATAAACTTTTGGCTGCACGAAATTCACTTGTCTATAGAGTACTCGATTGCCCGTTAAAAGTAAAAAGTTTTGATTTGGGAATTGAGAGTGTGTTATGGACTGCTAAGAAGTCCTGAAAGGAAGGTATGGTCCGTCCGTCACTGCATCAAATTTTAGTTTTGGGTACGGCGGCAGTGGTGCTTGCAGCGATGGGAGCGGGGTATTGGTATAAAGAGCATCCTGCGGAAAAGATCGTTTCGATCGACATAGATGGCCAGCCGACAGAGGGCAGTTTAGATGCGAAGATTTCCATGGTTGTTTTTGAGGATTTTCAATGCGCAACCTGTCAAAAGTTCAATATAGATATTTTACCGCAAGTGAAAGCGGAATTTATCGATTCTGGCCGTATGCGGTGTACTTTAGTCCCTTTGGCCTTTATCGATGGATCGGAAATACTAGCCAATGCTGCATTGGCGGTATATGCGCAATCTCCGGAGAGATTTTTCCCCTTTGCCGATGAGTTGTTCCGCTATTTGCAAAGCCATCCCCTCGATCCCATTGAATCGACTATTTTGATTTTGATTGCCGATCAAGTTGGGGGGATCGATTTGACTTTATTGCGACGAGCAATTCAAGATAACCGCTATGCAGAAATCGTGCGTCAAAATTTTTTCCATGCGGAAAAAATTATGGGGCGCCATTTTGGGACGCCTGCGATTTTTATCAATGGCGTTCGGGTGCCGCCGATGAGTTTTCGGACCATTCAGCATCAAATTCAAGTATCGGAAAGCAAATAGACCTCTTTCGAAACTAGGGTTCGTCGCTTTTTGGGATTATTTTGGCCGCTGTTCGATTTAAATTTTAGGGGCAATATTGATTGGAATATGGCCCCTAAAATTTAAATCAAACAGCGGTTCAAAAGAACCCGAAAATCGACAGAACCTAGTTTCGAAAGAGGTCTAATGAAACAGTACGCGCTTTATTTTGCCTGGTTAATTTCTTTAGGAGGTTTTTTGCTGAGTTTATATTTTGGCGAGGTGTTGAATTTAGAGCCGTGCAGGCTTTGTTGGTACCAGCGTATTGCGCTCTTTCCTTTGGCGTTGCTTTTGGGCATTGCCAGTTTTCGCGGAGATAAATCGTTTGCAATGTACGGGATGGTTTTGGCGGTGATTGGTTTTTTTTTCGGTTTTTATCAATGGCTGCAAGGGATTTTTCCTTCTTTGCACAGCGATAAGTTGTGCGGTCCGACTAGCAATTGCAGTGAAAAGGTATTTGAGCTGTTTGGCTTTTTGACTCTACCGGGTTTAAGTGCGATTGGCTTTCTTGCGATTGCGGCATTGCTGTCAATAGCTAGCCCGTCCTCTGATAAAAATTCTGACTAAGTAGGTAGTTGCAAAACTCCAGCCCCCAGAAAAATCGATGATTTTGAGGCTGGTTGCGAAGGCAGAAGCGCTGCCTAATCCCGAATATTCGTGCCCAACTCTAGAGAGTTGAGGCGAAGATTCGGGACGCACGCCTCAAAAGGGCGATTTTAATGAAGAAATGGATTTTGCAATTAGCTCTCAGGTTGCATCGGTTCCATTTTCCAAGAATATTCGATATTTCGGGTGCGGGTATTGTCTGACATCATAGTTTGGCCGTACTGGATTGTATCGGTCAATGCACAGCACAGAGTGATCGGAAACGATTTTCCCTGGAGTTCAATTGTGCAGGTAGATTTTAGCTTTGCTGTTAGCTTAGTTATCTTTCCGGGCTCGTCGTGATAAGTTATTGTCAACGTAGATTCGGGTGCAAGCGATGAGCGACCAAAGCTCCGCCTTACATCTCGCTCAATTGAACCGAGGGGCTCTTCCATCTGCAGAAATGCTGCTAAAGAGGGTTTCATAGTTGAATGGAGTTGACTCATGACGTACGTTAAATCTCTAGAGCTGCTGTTATAAGTTACAGTTCTGTTTGGCACTGGAGCGTCGCGTAGGGAAAGGGCGAGAGCATCTACTGTCCAACTGCGAAAAGCACGACGCTCGGCTAGGTTCTGAAGCATGACAGATTGTGTCTCTGGAGGCAATTGAGCAAGCCAATTTTGCTGATCAGGAAAGCGCAAGTTTTTTGTGGTAAAACCAGTTACTTGGCTGTGCCGTTCTGCTAGCGTTTCCCAATGGCTTGGTTTGAAGTGGGCCACGCGCTCGAGGAGGTGTAAAAATACTTCAAGGCGGCCAGGCATAATAATGGGTTCATTCTTGATGATAAAAGGTCCTAAAGCAGCAAAGAAAATGGATTGAAGGACTTGAGGATCATTTTGTCGACCTAATATTAAAGCTCGAAATAGAAGTGTGGTGAGTTTACTGATATTCCCGCGATCTTTATCATCTTTACAGGTAGCGTTCATTACATCAATATTGAGTGCAGAGCAAAACCAGTCTTGAAGCGCTGAGTGAAATAGCAGCAAAAATTGTCTTTGCTCCGTAATTGTCCAATGTCCTTCCCGGGGAAAAAAGAAGTTGCTGATATATTGTGCGATTTGCTGCGTTTGTTCCTGTGTCAGAATTGGTTGAGGGTTTGTGTTGTGCCGCGGCAACTTAAATCCATTAGATGCCTGCATCTGGGTAAGCGAGGCGATAAATTCCGCTTGTGAGCTGCTTGCATGGGTCCATAAGGGCCCGTCCATGGGAAGTGATAAAAAATAGAAATTTGGATGTTCGGATTGTAATTGCGACAGTGCAGCGCTTCTATTTGTCTCTGCTTGACCATCTGGATCTGCACCGGATTTAGTTTGAAAATTTGTATATAAGAGTCTCTGGTTTTGTGCTTCAAGTTCTCGCAAAAATGCTCTATATTCTGGATTTACAAAAGAGCCTGTAGCTGCGCTTAATGCTCCGTCTGATGTCGGAGTGCCGTGACGCAATACGATCATTGGTTTTTGGGCGCCATCTGAGGTTAGTCTAATTGTAATATGATGAAGCCAAGGACTGTTTTCAGTCATGGTAGGGTCGAACCAGGATCCTAGAGTTCCTTGCAGTTTTCCAAAGCTTTGCAAGACGACGTTTTGCTGCTCTGTTGAGTTCGCTCGATGCAGTGCCTTATTTGCGTGCATCATAAGATCGTGGAGATCGTTTAAACTCAAATGTTGAGGAACGGAGAATCCTGCATGGCTCAATGCCATCGTTATGTACGACGCTAGGTAATCGGACATTGAATTGTCTTTATAAAATGCAAAAGCGAGTACATTTAAGCACTTGCTATATGGATCGTGATAAGAAGGCCGTATAGACAGTGCTTTGCGAAAATGTGTTAAAAAATCCTGATACTGTATTTGAGGACCATTTACTTGGTTAGTGTAGCGGGGATCTCTACCGGACAACGCAAGTAACGCTCGATATACGTGAATATCTTGTTGAGTTTCATTGAAAATCCCGGTGGGTGATGGGGCTTTCTCTCGGATGGAAAGCGTGGCGGCAAGCGTGGATAAAAAATCTGGGTGTTGATTTAAATATTGTTGAAACGCGCGCTGCATGTTGAGTAAGGGGTATCGGAATTTGAGCATGCTAATGCGACCTCGAGGATCGCTCAGTGCGTAATGGACTGCAGAGGTGGCAGCGCTAGCAGCGGCCGCAGCACCAGAAGCGACGGCGCTAGCAGCAGCCGCGATACTAGCTGTGAGGTTCCCTCCGAATGAAAACCAACTTGAAGGAGATGGTGCAACGGCGGCTGGGGCTGGTTTGGAATTAGGGGTGAAGCAAGGCAGGTTGATCCAAGTGATAGCGCTGTCTTGCGATGACGCTGCTGCAGATGAAGCACAGCCCGCCCCCCCTACTGAACTGGGCTTTTCTGGCCGTAGGTTATGAAAAGCAACAGGACGGGGGGAGGGGGATCTTGCAGGTGGACTTGGCGGAAGTGAAAGTGGTCGCGGCGAGAGTGCGGCGGCAGCAGCAGCGTTAGCTGCCATAGCTGCGGGCAATAAAGGGCTAACAGCGACTTGTTCGGCGGCTTGTTCGGCGGCTGGTTCGGGGGCTTGTTCGGGGGCTTGTTCGGGGGCTTGTTCGGGGGCTTGTTCGGGGGCTTGTTCGGGGGCTTGTTCGGCGGCTGGTTCGGCGGCTGGTTGTAGTCGAATCTCCAGAGGTTGCACATTGCGCTGCGCCCAAGGACGCAATAAGGGGCTAAATAGGCAGGACAATGTGGCGATGGCTGCGTGCCTTATTATCCATGCTAGACAACCTGCGAATAGAAATGCTCCTTTTACGCCCCGTATAATGATATTATTTTGTGTTGTAGGAGTAAGGCGACGTAAAATTGGTGGTAATGACATAAGTAATCTATTCCTTTGTAAGAAAATATTATGCCATAAATTAATAATAATAAAAATGTAAAAGAATTTATTGTCATAAGGTGTTAATTTTTTTATAAAACGGTCTAGGTACTGTTTGTGATGAGAACTTCTTTTGAAGGTCTTCTCTTGTGCCTCTCGAGCCAATTGCTATTGGCTCTACAGTTTTAATTCAAGCCCGTCATGAGCAATGGATACTTTACACTTCGATTCGAAAGTGCGTAAAAATTCTTCTGCTTGTGTTGCCATGTCAGCGATCGTTTCATCGGAATGTTGTGGTTCGTGATGGGTAATGATCCATCGCGGACATTTTGTGTGGAGTAGCAAGGCGGCGGCATTGGGAATGGAGGAATGCCCCCAGCCTACTTTCAAACGGTATTCTTCAGGTGTGTATTGGGCTTCGTGGATGAGAATATCGCAGGGAGCTAAGAAATCGATGAGGCTTTGATAGGGTTCGAGAATGGTGGGGGGGATTTGGTCGATAGGGCCGTGATAACCGTAGAGCATTTCGTTGTCGGTAACGTAGCCGATGGTTTGATTTGGTGTAATGATTTTAAAACAATAGGTCGTTCCAGGATGGTGTGTTGCATGAAAATCGAGGGTGATAGGGCCGACTTGAATTGGTGTGCGGGGGTGAATGGTGTGAAAATGGATTTCGGCTTGGATTTGATTGAGGCGAACGGGGAAAAATTCTTGAGCGAGAAGATCGTCAAAGAGATCGTGGCAGGATCGTCCGGCGCTGATGGGGGACCAAATGTCGATGATCGTGCCGCTTTGATAAAGGGGCTCGAAAAAGGGAAATCCGATGAGGTGATCCCAGTGTGTATGGCTTAAAAAAAGATTGAAGTGCTTCTCTCCTTCGGCAAGCCATACGTGGCCAAGCGGGCGAATGCCTGTGCCGGCGTCAATGATGAGTCGATGGCTGTCGTAATTGATTTCTAGACAGCATGTATTGCCGCCCATGGTTTCGTATTGATCTCCGCTGACAGAACACGACCCGCGAGTGCCCCAAAATTTAAGATAATTCATCGTCGCCCTCGCTAAGTAGATCTAATTCGACAGAGGCATTGGCCGATCCGAGGACTCGGCGCGGTTTGGCTCCTTCTTGAGGGCCAATGATGCCGTTTGCTTCTAGTTCGTCCATGAGAGATGCCGCTCTTGCATAGCCGATTTTGAGTTTGCGCTGCAAATATGTGGTCGATGCGGTTTTGGATGAGACGACAATGGTTAATGCCTGGTCATAAAGTGGATCATTGCCTTTTGATTCTTCTTTTTCTTCGCTAAGATCAAATGCTCGGAAGGAATCAAAGGATGGAATGAGGTAATTGGGGGGAGCTTGGTCGCAAATGGCTCTGATGATGGCGTTGATTTCTTCGTCGCTGATATAGACTCCTTGGGCTCGAATGAGCTGCGAAGATCCGGGGGGGAGAAAAAGAAGGTCTCCGTTGCCAAGAAGGCTTTCGGCGCCGACTTCGTCGAGGATGATTTGGGAGTTGATTCGGCTGGCGACTTTAAATGAGATGCGTGTTGGGATGTTGGCTTTGATGATCCCGGTGATGACTTCTCGAGATGGGCGCTGTGTGGCCAAAATGAGGTGGATGCCGACGGCTCGAGCCATTTGCGCAATGCGGGCGATCGGGGTTTCTATATCGGCGCTGGAGACCATCATGAGGTCGGCAAATTCATCTACGATAGCGACCACAAAGGGCATTTGTTCCGGAATGGGAATATTTAATGAAGCTTCTAATTCTTTATTGATTTTGCGGCTATTGAACGCGGTGATGTTGCGAAGTCCTAGCTGTTTTAAAATTTCATACCGCACTTGCATTTCTTTGACGAGCCATTGCAAAGCGGCGTAAGCGCCGTGCGGTTCTGTGATGACAGGAGCTATCATGTGCGGGAGCTTGGAGTATTGAGTGAGCTCAACTTTTTTCGGATCGACCATCAATAGCTTGACTTCATCGGGCTTGGCATTGAGAAGAATAGACATGACGATCGTGTTGACGCAGACGGATTTGCCAGATCCTGTTGCGCCGGCAATCAATAAGTGGGGCATTTTTGCTAAATCGGAGAAAACTGCTTCTCCGTTGACTGCTTTGCCGAGAAGAATCGGGATCTGAAGTTTGCGCCCTTTTTGTTGGTATTGCTGGAGGAGCTCTTTGAAGTTGACGCCTTGCGGGTGTATGGCCGGTACTTCGACGCCCACTGCAGCTTTCCCGGGAATCGGCGCTACGATTCGGATCGACTTTGCCTGCATATTGAGGGCAATATCGTTTTCTAGTGTTTTGATTTTCTGTACTTTCACGCCAATGGAGGGATGCACTTCAAATGATGTGATGGTCGGCCCGCTGTTGATCTCGCCTACTTTCGCTTCAATTCCAAAGCTTCTTAAGGTCTCCTCTAGCACTTCAGCTTGTTTTACAAGGTCCTTTTTCAAGGTGGGCTGATCTATTTTTTGCACGGGATTGGCCAGTAGGTTTGCCGATGGGATTTTATAGGATGAGTCGGATTTGACCATGAGGCTTTGAGTCGGCACTGGAATGTATTCTTTAACGGCCTTTGGGGGGTGTGTATTGACAATGGGCGCAGATGCTTTTTTGACAGATTCAACTGGCGGTTTTGCGATCACTGGCTCAAGTATTTGTGTGAGCTTTTTTTTAGGTGGTGCTTCTACGGGAATGTTGATTTTCGGCAAGGTGGGCAAGCCGCTGTACTGCTTAGAGGAAGGGATGGCAGTCGTTTTGTTTTTGGAGTTTTTCAATAATTTTTTGAACCAGGATAGCAGTTGCACAAGGTGTAGGGCGAGCGCTTTGATGCCGGTAAATAAACGTACGCGGGTGAGCAGCAAAAATGAAGCGAGCGCGGTTGCAGAAAAAATGAGTGTCGTGCCAATGGGGCTTAAGACGGTTTGCAAATTGACTGCGGGAAGATCGGCAAAAAGATAATAAAAGGGAGCGCCTCCCAGATCAAAGCGAATGATAGTTCTTGGGTAGGGGCTATAGATCACGGCTTTTTCACTGATGATTCTCTCTTGGAAAAGAGCGGCGTGCTCGGGAAAGCTCTCTGCAAACACATTCAATAAGATACAGCTGGAGGCTAAAAGTACGAGAAAATACAGATGGTCGTATTCGAGAAATGGCAGTTTTTTTTCGCGTAAAAGCCTCGCTCCGAGCCAAAAGAGGTACGCGGGGATCAAATAAGCGGCTAGGCCGAATGCATATTCGGCTCCGAGAGCGGTGATATAGCCTAAGTGTCCGAGCCAATTTTGCTCAGGTTCTAAAAAGCGAAAGCTCCAGAGCGAGCAAAATCCAAGTACGGCTAGAGAAAGGAGCAGGGAAGCTTTTGCGTCGGGATGCAAAGGGGGCCGTTTAACCGTGGTTTTTTTTGTGCTTTTAGCCATGAAGCACCGCAATGCATAACAGACCAAAACCGGCGCAATACCAGACAAATGGTTTGAGCTGTTCTTTTGCGTAGATGCGGAAGGCGAATTGAACGGCGAAAAAGCCTGTGGCAAGTGCGGTGGCAAAGCCGACAAAGCAAAAAGAAATGGGGACGGCAGGGCTAGATGCGCTGTTAAAAAGTTTCCAAGATTCGAGCATTTCGCCGCCTAATATAGTTGGGACCGCTAATAAAAAGGAATAGCGCGCAGCATTTTCCCAGCTAAATCCCAGCATGCGAGCTGCTGCCATGGTCGAACCGCTGCGCGATAAACCGGGTAATAAAGCTAGAGTTTGCATCAGTCCTATCGATAGCATATCTGTATATTTTAAGGGAGCATTGCGGGTAGGTTTTTTTAGGCTCATCCAAAGAAGAACAGCCGTAACGAGTAAAAAATAACCCGTATACTGAGGTAGAAAAAGCGTTTGGCGAAGGGGTTTAAAGAAAAAATAAGCGGGGATGAGCGGGGTGAGCGCTATGGTAAATAGGAAAATAGCTCGGATCGATGAAAGGGTTTCGAAAATTTCTTTTCGTAGAAAAAAACAGAGGGCGAGCCATGTGCCAAAATGACAAGCTAGGTCAAAATAGAGCCATTGTTCGCTATTGGGAATGCCCAGGATGTGTCTGATAAAGAATAGGTGAGCCGAGGAACTAATGGGAAAGAATTCTGTGATACCCTGAACGAAGCCAAGAAGGATTGCGTGGATGAAATGCATGGCTCTCTTCGGGGAAAATGGGGCGATCGACGGGACTTGAACCCGCGACATTTGGATCCACAATCCAACGCTCTAACCAACTGAGCTACGACCGCCGCGAAAGCCTTGTAGTATAGCCGAAAATCCCCATTAGCCGTCAAGCCCTTTTGCAAGGTCGGGCCAAAGTTCGGCCAGCGTAGGCGAAGCGGGAAGGGGCAATGCGGACGAATCGGTAGGTTCGGAGCTATTTTGAAGAGGGAATTCCAAATCGACGCTTTGCCATTCAGGGAGGGGGATTTCGTTAGGAAGTGGAGCGGGCGCGTGGGGAGGATCGATATTCACAGGAGGGTCTAGTAAAGACGCGTGTACTGTGAAATTTGGGGTGTGTTTTAAAAAAGGGCAATGATCGCGCAGCCATTCATTGGCTTGGATTTTAGAGTCGATGGTAGAGCACATTGCGCTGAGAGCTTGCGTGTCGGTAATGCGTCTAGAGATATTGCTTTTTGCGGCGCTGATAGAGCGAAAGTTTTTGCAAAGTCTTTGACTGATTTGAGGTGAAGACCATTGAGTTAGTAATTTGAGGCAAAAGTAAACAAGGGGAGTCTGCACACGTCGCGTCTCTGGCAGTTCTTCGCAAATCGATTCTATGATTGTTTGAATTTTACGGTGTATAAAACCAAAGGCTGTTGCAGATGCTGCATGAGTGTGTAAATGATGCGTATTGGAAAAACCTCCGTGCCATACACATATCGAATGAAAAGTGCCAAAGTTTTTGCTCCATTGAACTAACACGCTATCGGCTAGTATGAGATTTTTGATGTTTCGATAGATCAAAGCGCGGGTTTGATTGTCTTGTATGGTCTTGCATAGGTTTTTTTGCGGATTGTTGACGCAAGGAACATGAAGAGCTTTCGCCAGTTGTTTTTGAAATTGAGGCGCTAATTTAATGGCAGCTTGATACGTTACTGATTGCTTGAGTTTTGTAAAAGCTGCAAGGCTCATTTGAATGTTAGTTTCACTAATAGCTGCCATTTGAAAGGTGAGATCGACAATCTGCCGCAGCTTGGATAGCATTTCTTGTTGCTCTGTGGCGATGAGAACGGTGGCGCTGCTTCTGGGAAGGGAGCTAATTTCTATCATTTGAGTGGTATTCTAACACGACTTTCAGAAATTGAAAATGTAAAATCCTCGAAATTATTAAAATAAATACTGTGCTTGCTTTGCTTTGTTTGTATAAATCTGAATGCAAATGCTTAATTCAATTTATTATATTGATATAATGTTTGCTGTAAATAAACAGTCTAACGCGGGCGGAGGGTGATGTAATTGTCCGTCGACTTCCTATAGATTTGACCTATGCAATTTTAGATCAGTACCTGAGTCCATCTGACGCTCAAGCTGGCTCTTTGGTGACGGTGTTAGGGAAAAATGGGATGCAGTCGGTGGTATCGGAAGCGTTTCAAGTGATCGAAGGCCGCGCCCTCGCTCCGGAGGAGCGTGCCATGTACACTCAAATGCGAAGACAATTTGGAGAAAATCCGTGCTGTGTTCCGGCAACAATATTCAATTGCTTTGAACGCTTGAACCAAGCGCCTGAAAAATGGGAATCTTTGCTGCAGCGCGCCAATGAAGCCGGCGTATCCATATTGTGGACTTCAAAAATTTTAGAACAGTCTTCGGCGATGGTTGTGGCTGAACGAGTTCTGCAACTGCCTCAAGGATATGATTTTCGATGGATCAAGGATATGATAGAATTGTCTTATGTAGAAGCAATTCTTGGTTTAAATATTTCTGTAGAACAAGCGCAGAGATGTTTATCAGAAATGAAGCGCGCTTTGATCTCTGATCCGGAATTTACGCGTGGGTGTAAATGGGAGAAGATGCGAGATGTATTTGTAAGCCAGATGCGCGAAATATATAGGGATCGCATGTCATGTAGGAATCCCCTGCACCCATGTTTTAGAGATTGCGCTGCGTGGAATCGTGCAGCACAATGGTTTTTACGGTTGAAAGATTCGCCTCGCTTGGATAATGAAAGGTACGTAGATGAGCAATCTGCCTGTGCGGCGTTGTGTCGTGGTTGTCCATTTCAGAATATAGCTGGTCGTTTTAAAGATGTTGACCGTGTAGTTTTAGTCGCTGTTTGTCTAGATGGTTTAGCGTGGCAATTTATCGCATCGCCAACATTGCGCGATGATCCAGAGTTGCAGTCGATCGCTTTTCAAAGCAATCCTGAGAGTTTCCCTGTAATAGATCGATGGAATCGCGATAGAGAAGCTGCATTATTATTTGAGTAGAGCTTTGTTGGATCATTCCTCGCTTCGCGAGTCCCGCCCCTCTCTGCGCTGCCTAAAGGCAGCTTGAGATGACCGTCAGGGGCGCGCCGCCGTAAACGGCCGGCGCGCCAAATTCAGTTTACCTTATAGCTCTCAGCCCTGCCTAGTTCCAGCATCCGATTGAGTACGTCCATTTTTATCGTCGATTCAGTTATTTGGGTTGCTTTTTTTACATGAGCTCAGACGTTCTCCCAGGAGCGTTTTAAGCCGGAACGTAAATAGAACCTCTTTCGAAACTAGGGTTCTTCGCTTGCTATACCCATGTTTTCTGACCTTCCATTCACCCCCGCCAAACACTTTTACACCGGTGGAGTCGAAGATGATGTGCAGTTTTTCTCCTGATTTAAGCCATTTTCTCGTTGGAATTTGAAGACCTTTTGCCCGATCGCAAAAGATGGAATAATGAGGGCTTTTCAAATCGAGTTTAAGGAGAGCAATAATCGACTTGAAGAGGCCTTGCAAAGCCCTTCATTTTTATTTGACGCATTGACACATTTTCTTGAAATGTGATAATATATGCATTGAAACGAGAGAATTAAATTCTCGTTTATGGAGCGTATGTATGTCAAACTTCAACCAAAAGTCGCTCAATCAAGCTCTTAGTGAATTAGGAAAGCTGCTTTTAGATAAAAAGCAACATTATGAAATTGTTGTGATTGGAGGGGGAGGGTTACTTTTACTTGGACTAATTACTCGTTCTACAAGAGATCTTGATTTGGTCGCATGCATCGATAATGGGCAATTCGTTACAGCCAAACCGCTCCCTCAACCCCTTGCTCAAGCTATTAAAGAAGTAGGGGAAGCCTTTGATTTTGCAGATGATTGGATAAATAATGGCCCCTGGCAGTTATTTGAGATGGGCTGCCTGTCGGCTTTCAAACGCGCTGGCATACAACACAGTACGGATCGCTTACAGTACATTTAGCAGGTAGATTTGATCAAATCTGCTTTAAGTTGTATGCAGCTGTTGATCAAGGTCCCGACAGCAGGCATTTTGCTGATCTTAAGTTGTTGAAGCCTAGCAAAAATGAACTAGAAGAAGCGGAAAAGTGGTGCAAAACACATGATGTTTCTGAATTTTTTGCTGAGCTGATGTTAGGCATTAAAGCAGAGCTTGGAGGTTAAAATGAGTTCATTGATTGAACGAGTTGACAAGGCATTAGCTGATCTTGGTTGGAGTCTTTGGTCCGGGCTGGGTGTAGCAGGAGTAGATCAACAACATAAAAACTGCCTCATTGCGCTTGAAGAGCTTATTATACTTACAGCTGTAGTCGCAGAATCGGATCCGCGGCTGAGAGATGAGGCGTTAGATTGGTGTTCTAAATATCACCATTTTGTTTCTGTTAGCCGTTTACGAACGTTAGTGAATGGATTAGGAGAGCAGGTTTATGAGGCATTTTCATTGTTTGCCGCGACATTAAATTCGATTGCTCAAACAAAATGGCCTATCTTTATAGAAGTATCTCCGTTGCGTGTTACCTTGAGTGGAAAATCGGCCCTTCTTTCTTGTGAGGCACCAGCGCTTCTAACCTTGCGTTTAAGAGCTATGTTTGGAGTGGGAATTAGAGCTGATCTACTTGCTTTCTGTTTAACGCGAGGCGCAAATAACTTTACTGCTATAGACACTGTAAAAATAGGGTACAACAAGCGGAGCTTAGCCGAAGTATTGGAAAGTTTTGTGCAATCTGGGCTATTGACAAGTTCAATGATAGGAAACAGACGCGTATATAATCTATCGAAGCAGGATGAATTACATGGTTTAATGGGAAGTCTACCAAAAATTGCTCCTGATTGGCATAGTATCCTAGAAGTTGTTATTGCTTTACGGACTATTTTGCGAGAGTCTCAGAGTTTTTCGGTTTCATCGAAAGTTATTGTTTCGCGAAATGTTTTAAAACAATTGGACAACTATTTAAAAATACTCGACCTTTCGCCACCTTCTATTTCTGATGACCTTGACGAATATTGGAATTCCTTTTGTCAATGGTTTTTGAATACATTAAGAGAAGTTGGTCAGAGTAATTTTTGGGGTTGTTTCCATGTGGACAGCGTCGAAAATACAGAGAGACACATCTGTAGTCTCATGCAACATTTGTATGTTCTACAGGATTGTATAGATGGGCTTGAATTTACAATAAACTTTGCTTTGGAATATCCTCATGGACATGAAAAGGTGTTTAAAGAGAATTATGATTGTGCAATTAATTTTCTTACCGATCTCGTAAAATCAATCGAAGGCCTGTTTAAGTTTCCTGTTTATTCATTATCAGATATAAAACTTCTAGAAATTCTGCATCGATTCGAGTGGAAGGATTTTCCGATTGTACAAGAAGTTATCAAAAATTTTTTAGAAATTAAAACAGTTTCTGACTCAAGTCAGGCCTTAAGACAATATCAAGATCTTGAGCAAATCTTAAACAAATTTCGTAGTTTTATGTTCGGATTCACAGGACAATTAAAGAAATTTTATTTCTATAACACAAATGTCCACTTACTAACTCTATCACCCAGACTGAATAAGCGTCATGAAATAATAAATTTGTTTCCAACGGAGGAGAAATAAAGTCGTCTTGCTTTTTTGAAGCGGCCACAAAGACTCTCAAGATACAGAGGCTTTGAATCAGTTTGCGTTTGAGTGTCTTTCAAACGGAACGATGTATAATGGGATTATTCAAATAAATGCTCTATTGCCGGATAATGTACGCAGGAGTAAAATTAACACATATTAATAAGGTAATTGCAAAGTATTTTCGATTTCGAAAATGCAATTTTTTTTGATTTAATAGTTGTTTCGTATTGTTAACATTAATAATAATTTAAAATAGGTTGTTAATATGCGTATTCATAAAAATGTAGGACAGTTTCATTTTTTTGACAATCATACAGTGGTTGGTTTTAATGCCGACCAGCTCGAGCTCATTCAAAATCTTGTTCAAAAAATAGCACACCCTGTAGAGACTATTTTGACAGGGGGATCAATGACCGATGCCGTAAAAGCGTTGGATTTAAGGACAGCGACTCTCTGGCTCGATCGCAATCAGATGGAGCCTGAGGATTTGAATCAGCAATTATTTGAAGTGGTAGAGGAGCTCAATCGGCTGGAAAGCCGAGGAGAGACCTCCGAGGCTTTGGATGCGGTTCGGATCCGGGTAGAGAAAATGGTCTTTGCATTCCATTATCCTGTTATTGAAGAGCTTGATACAAGCGAAGAGTATTCTTTTGCCAGCGGCATGCAATTGCAACAGTATCAATGGCAGCCGGATGGCCTTAATGACGTTCAGATTCAAGAGGTTATGCGCCAGATCGGAAATCCGAAAGGAATTAGTGCCGAAGGTGTGTCTTACGCTATTGAGCAGTATATGGCATCGCTTGAGCTGCAAGCTGAGATAGCTCGCGATGTTTATTTTGGCCGTTTGCAAGAAGGATTGGATAAGCTCGGGTTATTGCCAGAAGATGTCCGCGATCAGATTGATAAGTTGGTTTGGGATGCTTTTGGCGGCGAGATGGTCGTATTTGAACTGGGCGATGCCCAGAAGATACTGGCTCAAGCAATTGCTGATTCTTTGCAAATGCGAATGGGATTTTAGGGAGTAGAGCTGTAGGCTAGAAGCAGTGCGGAGGCCTGTTTGACGATTTCGGGGTCTTGTGCATGCTGCAGCGCGGATGCCTGCATCAAACCTTGTCTTTTATAGCCGAGCGAAAAGAGCACTTTCGCTCGGTTCATTTGTGTGTGGATGTCGTTGGGGTTGAGTTTAAGGGCTTTTTCGAGGTAATCAAGCGCTTTTTGCCCATTGCCCATTTGTAGATGCAGGGCTCCGACTGTTTGTAAGTCGTAAGCGGTGGGCGGTGTGAGTACTGCTATGGCTTCGAAAACTGTGAGGGCTACGTCATAGACTCCTTGTTTAATATAGGAGTAGGCTACATAACGTAGATCGTTGATTTCTCCTTCTCCCCAGCCTAGTATTTCTTGCCAATTCATATCAGCCCCTTTGATATTGGTTGCGCCTAGAGTTGATCATGCTCAATGTGCGATCGAGTTTATGTAAGCTTTTTAGTAAAGCCAATAGCGCTTTGCGCTCTTTTTCTTCTTTTTGTTGCTCATCTTTGTTTTGTTTTTTTTCTTCGCGCTTGTGAAGGGCGTCTTCTAACGCCTCTAATTTTTCTGTATCGGCTTCTTGTTTTTCCGAAGATCCTAAAGAGGGGATGAGTTGGTGGGAAAAAAGGGAGCTGAGGTGAGCTTCAAAATTAGGAGGTTCTTGAAAGGAGGCCCATTGAATGGTTTTGGCGGAGGAAAAGAGCTGGTCGAATTCGGACAATACATAAGGTTTGGCGACGGAAACTTCCGTTTTATTCGGAACCCATCGAGCATCCTCCAATAACAAGCGGTCGATAGCTGCTTGGTCTTTTGCATATCGGATGGAAGCTTCTGTTCCTAAGTTATCTACTGTGCGTGGTTTCACTGTCATAATATCGTCCTTATAACCTTTATGTTACATATCTACTGCGTAAATATGCAAGGCTCATCCGATAAATGAGTGTTGAGGGTGAGACCTAGCAAAAGTTGTCGACAATTCCTCGAACGATTGTGGGATGTCTTTAAGTGTTTCATTTTTAGCATATTACATCCGTTCTAAGGATTTTTGGTCGAGATGGTTGTGAACAAGTTTCCCACAATTTCCCACAAATCAATCTGAGGTCATAACATGTTGATTGTATGTGAGCTGTGGGTGATGGGTGGAAGGGGGTGTGGAAAATGGATTGCGGCAAAAAGGGGTTGGTGGCTAACATGTGGGAGAACGTGGGAAAGTAATGAGTGGGTTCTATTTCAAAGGCTCTAATAGTGCAAAGCTCGAT
>JAJXVT010000020.1 GCA_021781995.1 bacterium
TTTTAGAACTATGGACCTCTTTTTAGGTCGGCTTGCCTGTACTATTTTATCCTCTCGTTGAATCACCTCGAGATGCCACACCCGCAGCGCTAAGAGTAAAAAAGCGCCCAAAATGATGCGAAATACCCGAAAAGTCATGAACGAAAGAGGGTTGTGCGCCATAAAAAATATCTCCAGAGATTCTTTTATAGCTGATTTCGACGTTTTTTCTTGGAAAAAAATGCAAAATTGAGGTAAAACTACTATTTCGTTTTCCGTAAAAACGGTTTGCGCCTGTAGTTCAATGGTAGAACAGTAGCCTTCCAAGCTACGAGTGTCAGTTCGATTCTGTCCAGGCGCTACAATAACGTTCAAATTGAGGGACATAAATTTGGGTACAGCACAGCAAGATACAGGGGTAACTATTAAGGAGTTGCTCGAATCCGGCGTTCATTTTGGGCACCAAACCAGCCGTTGGAACCCGAAGATGAAGCGTTTTATTTTTGAAAAAAGAAACGGCATTCACATCATCGATCTCGCCAAGACATCGCAACAAATTCGTTCAGCGTCGCAAATCGTCCGTGAAACAGTTGCAAAGCGCAAGTCGATTCTCTTCGTTGGTACAAAAAAACAAGCAAAAGCAGTCGTTCGCGAATGCGCAGAAGAGTGCGGCGAATTTTATGTCTGCGAAAGATGGCTTGGCGGCGCTCTGACAAATCTTTCTACAATCCGCAATTCGGTTAAAACTCTCGAGCGGATTGAGAAAAGAATTGCAAGCGGCGGCGAAGGTTTGACGAAAAAAGAGATTTCGATGCTCACAAAAGAGCAAGAAAAGCTCAATAAAAACCTTTCTGGTATTCGCTCTATGCGCAAGGTTCCTGGTTTGTTGATCGTTGTCGATCCTAGCCGCGAGCACATTGCGATTGCTGAAGCGAACACGCTGGGCATACCTATCATGGCACTTGTCGATACCAATTGCGATCCAGATCCAATTGATCACGTAATTGCATGTAACGATGATGCTCTAAAAAGCATTAAAGTAGTCCTTTCCGCGCTTACCAAATCTATCATCGATAAGAAAAATGAGATGAATGTTGCGGTTGCAAAAGGGGATCGAACAGAGGTAGCTGACAGCGAAGTAAGTCACGAAGAATCCGAAGGGTAGTAGCATGGCAGAGATCACAGCTGATATGATTAAAAACCTTCGCGAGCGTACTGGCGTTGCCATGGGCAAATGCAAAGAAGCTTTGGTTTTAGCTGAAGGCGACATGGAAAAAGCTATCGATGTTCTTCGCAAGGCGGGGATGGCTGCTGGTGTGAAAAAAGAAGGTCGCGAAACAAAAGAAGGTCTTATTTTGACCGGCGAAGACAAGAATTCCCTAGTCATCGCTGAAGCGAATGTTGAGACAGATTTTGTTGCCCAAAACGATCGTTTTAAGCACTTCGTACATGATGTTGTTAAACAAGCGCTTGAGACAAAGCCTGCATCGCTTGCAGATTTTGCTCAACAGCCTTATTACAAAGACAAATCGATTTCCATAGACCAATATCGCAACTTGTTGATTCAAGCCCTTGGGGAAAATATCCAATTGCGCCGTCTTGAAACGATCCATAAGCATCCAAATAGCTCCTATGGAATTTATTCCCACATGGGTGGTAAGTTGGTTGTGGTCGTTGAAATTGAAGGTTCGTCGGATCAAGAAGGCATTGCTAAAGAAATTGCAATGCACATTGCGGCAGAAAATCCCGAGTATTTAAAGCCCGAGGAAATTCCGGCCCACGTTCGAGCAAGAGAAGAAGAAATTGCAAGATCTCAAGTTGTTGGTAAACCCGAGAATGTCATTGAGAAAATTGTCGCAGGAAAAATTAAAGCGGTAGAAGAGCAGTTGTGTCTTATTCACCAAAAATATATCAAGGATAATACGGTTACCGTGCAGCAGTTCCTTGAGATCTGCGCCAAGAAACTTGGCAAAACTCTTTCCGTTCGCTGTTTCTGGCGTTGGAAAGTAGGCGCATAGAGTCTAGTCAAGGCGGGGCAAAAACCCCGCCTTATTTTTTTCCACACTTTGAAGAGGGAATCTATGAGTTCAGTGGATAAGCAAGTTAAAGATGCAATGCAAGCTGCCTTTGATCATTTGAAGCAAGAGTTGAAAGCGCTTCGTTCTGGTCGGGCAAACAGTGCCATTCTCGATCGAGTTATGGTAGAAGTCTATGGCAATATGACCCCGATTAAATCGGTTGCTAACGTCACAGTACCAGAAGCTCGTCAAATTGTTGTAACCCCATTTGATCCTTCGACATGTAACGCGATTGCAAAAGGAATTGATGCCGCTAATATTGGCATTCATCCTATTGTAGATGGTAAAGTAGTTCGGTTGAATGTCCCTCCGATGGATGAAGCGATTCGCAAGCAAATTGCTAAGCAATGTAAAGAACTTGGTGAGAAGGCTAAAATTTCGATGCGTGAAGTGCGACGAAAGTACAATGATCTGATTCGTAAGCAAAAAGCCGATGGCGATATGCCAGAGGATGTGATGAAAAAACTCGAGAAAACTATCCAAGAATTGACGGATAAATTCTGCAAAGAAATTGATCAGGCTTGCGCGGAAAAAGAGAAAGAGATCATGACTGTTTAGTCATGATGCTTGCATAAAAATAGGGCGGTGTTGTAGAATCGACACCGTTCTCCTGGTAAAGAAATTTAGTCCGGGAAAACAGAGACGGCCCCATCGTCTAGCCCGGTCTAGGACACCGGATTTTCATTCCGATAACACGAGTTCGAATCTCGTTGGGGTCAAATCTGAGACTTTAGCTCAGCGGTAGAGCATCTCACTTTTAATGAGAGGGTCGATGGTTCGAATCCATCAAGTCTCATCTAAGCCTCGCAAATGCGAGGCTTTTTTTTTGACTTGATGGACATGTCAAATCTCAAATTTTTTCTTTTTTTTTAATACGTGTGGACATGGATTTAGCAGATAAGATTCGTAAAATTGAAGCTCTCATTGCCCGAGCCTCTAGCGAAGGCGAGAGAAATGCTGCCGAGCTGGCCAAGCAGCGCTTGCAAGAAAAAACAGCTGGGCAACCTATTGAATACACAATTCGACTCAAAAATATGTGGAAAAAACGACTTTTTCGCGCGGTCTGCCATAAACATGGCTTGCAAACTTATCGCTACCCAGGACAGAAATACACTACAGCTATGGTGCGAGTTAGTAAACCTTTCATGGATCAGATTCTGTGGTCGGAATTTAGCAAGCATGCTGAGGTCTTTGACTCATTGGTTGAAGAGATTATGAATGATTTGATCGATAAGGTTCACCACGTGGATGATCGTGAGGAAATCGAAATCGCAGGCGCGCTTTCTGCGTCTTCATAAATAGATCAAAGATGTGAATCACGAGCCATATCAGATCTAGATCTGATTGAGAAGTTTTGTGGTGGGTTAAATGTTTTTGTGTGTGTTTGCTGATACTGCAAGTTATTGTGAGTGTCGGGTAGAGAATGTTTCGCAGGGGAGTGAGATAATTCGGCGAGCAGAGGAACTTTTGTATGAATGGATTCGTGAGCAGCGTCCTGATTTGCTTGATAGCGCGATAAAGCTGCATCTATGCACAGCTACGACTTGGCCAAATCGAGCTTTGGGCTGTCCTCAGCCGGGGATGTTTTATGCGCAGGTTTTGACTCCAGGATATCGGATTGTGTTTAAGGTGGGGGAGGAATTTTTTATTTTTCATTCTGATTATTTAGGCTATATGGTGTTATATCAAGACTGAAGAAAGGTTTCGAAAAAAGCGCGTCGTTGTATGGATAAGATTTTAGATTCTTTTCATGTTTGTACTATTGCGTCGCATGAAACGGAGGCTTTAAATAAATTGATTCATTCTTGCCAAAAGCACGAGATTTCACGAGAGTCTCAGACTGTGTATTGTTTAATTACTGGTTCTGAACCGTGTGTCATTCACGCGAACGGAAGGTGGTTTGGGTTATATAATAGAATATATGATTTATTGTTACGCGATGCGTGAAATTTTTTATGTGTTGTCTTGTTGATGTTAAAAATATCATTTCTAATATTTATGTAGATTTGCGATACGCGACGGAGAATAATTTTACCGGTCGAGTGATTTATGATTTTCAGCGCTGTCTTTTGCTGAAGGTGGCGGCTTTGCGTTTAAAAAAGGTGCAAACGGACCTGGAATTAATGGGGTTAGGACTGAAAATTTGGGATGGGTACCGGCCTATAGAAGCTCAGTGGAGGTTGTGGGAAGTTATGCCAGATTCTCGTTATGTGAGCGACCCTAGAAAGGGCGGTCGGCATGCGCGCGGCACTGCGGTTGATGTGACTTTAGTGGCAAAAAACGGCGTAGAATTGCCGATGCCATCGGGTTTTGATGATTTTAGTGAGCGAGCTCACCGTTGTTTTCAAGAAGCTAGTTCTGAAGCATTGGCCAATCGAGATCTTCTGTCAGGTGCTATGGAGCGGTATGGTTTTGTGGGGCTTTCGACGGAATGGTGGCATTTTGATATGGTCGGGTGGGAAAATTATCCTGTTAGGCCAATTTCATCCCCGTTAAGGGATTGTTAAACAATAAAATAAAGCATTTGAGGTAGTTCTCTAATTGCGCGCAATTAGAGAACTGTCTCTGTTTTTTTAAAGTTTTTATATCTGAAATGGCTTGGAAAGGGATTTGGCGGCTGCACGTGCTTTTTGTAATTGAGAAGGAATGGGAGATTTGCTATAGTGTTTAATCACTATTATGAACCAGCATATTCCAATCTATCGAAGTGCCATCGGTCAATCCAGCCGCCGTTTTCTTCCTGAAGAATCTTCAAAACCTTGTTTAATTGGTGGGGTTATTTTTGATGGAGTCCCAGGTTTAGACGCGGAATCTGACGGCGATGTCATTTATCACGCAATTTGTAATGCGATCTCCTCTCTTTCCGGAGTCCCTGTCTTAGATAAGATAGCGCAAGATTTGTGTCGCAAAGATGGCATTACCGATTCTCAAGTGTATGTAGAGAAAGCTTTACACACCCTCGGGCGGCAAAAAATTGTCCATATTTCTTTGGCTCTTGAGGGCAAAAAACCGCGAATCATCGATCGAATTGATGTGATCCGCAAGCGTATTGCTCATGTGCTGTCTTTACAGATTTCTCAGGTGGGTTTAACTGCGACTTCTGGAGAAGGACTGACGGACTTTGGGTGCGGCGATGGTATTCAATGCTTGTGCATTTTAACTTCTGTTGAGGATCTGACTTTTTCATAAGTCTTTCAACGATGTGCATTCTGCAGATTAAAGTGGTCCCTAACTCCTCTAAAAGCGCTTTCGATGGATGGTATGGCGAGGCTCTAAAAATTCGTTTGCATGCGGCGCCGGAAAAGGGCGAGGCCAATGAGGAATTGGTCGAGTTTTTAGCTGAAAAGCTGGGTATAGCCAAATCGCGCATTCGAATCTTATCCGGTCATACTGCTCGGATCAAACGGATTGAGATTGAAGGGGTATCGTTGGAGCAGATTCAAGGAATTATTTGATCGTTTCGCGCATTCGTGTTATCGGGTGGATCTATGCGCAAAACGTTATTGGCCGCCCTTTTTTTACTGTTTTCATGTCACAAGGCTCAGCCCCCCGTTTCTCAACCGGCGCCTGTTACGGCTTTTCGGATTGAACCACAGACAATACCAGCCGACTTTGAATTCATCGGAGTTGGGGAAAGTTCTCATATTGTACAGTTACGCGCGCGCGTGGAGGGGTATTTAGAGTCCATCCATTACAAAGAAGGCGGCTTGGTCAAGCAGGGCGATTTGATGTTTGTATTGGATCAGCGGCCCTTTATCGCCGCAGTTGAGAGCGCAAAAGGCATGTTGGATCGGCAAAAGGCTATTTTATGGAATGCAGAGCAAACAAAAGCCCGGATGGTGCCTTTATATGCTAAAAATGCTGTTAGCCAAAAAGATTTAGACAATGCTTTGGCTCAAGTATTAGCAGCTCAAGCAGAGGTGGAGACGGCAAGCGCAGATCTTTACAAAGCAGAGATTAATTTGGGATTTACTTCTGTTAGCGCTCCGGTCACGGGATTGGCAAGTCAGGCAAAGTACCGAGAGGGGGCTTTGATTGCGCCGAATGCGGGAGATGAAAATTTGCTGACGACCATTTATGTGGTGGATCCGATTTGGGTGAATTTTAGTATTTCAGATAACGACTTACTGCAGTTAAAGCGAGATGTTGCTAATAAACGGGTCGAATTTCCGCCTGAAATGCAATTTAAAGTAGAAGCGATCTTATCTGATGGCACTGTTGTTCCGGCGGTGGGTTCGATTGATTTTACCAATCCTGCCATTCAGCAGTCGACTGGGACTATGCTATTTCGTTCGGTGATGAGCAATCCAAAAACGTTAATTTATCCGGGACAGTTTGTCAAAGTGATCGTCAAGGGAGCAATTCGCCCTAACGCCATTGCAGTGCCTCAAACGGCGGTGCTGCAAGGAGGCAATGGGACATTTGTCTATGTAATTGAAAATGGCAAAGCGTTGTCTCGATCTGTCGAGGCCGGCGAGTGGTATAAAGATTATTGGATTATCAACAGTGGGTTAAAAGAGGGAGATGTGGTCGTGGCCCAGGGAGTGAATAAAATTCAACAAGGCAAGCCTGTCTCGATACACACTCTGCTATCTGGTCAGCTGCCATGATTTCTCGCTATTTTATCCAACATCCGGTGTTTGCGAGTGTGATCTCGCTTTTGATTACATTGGCAGGAGCTTTGGCTATGAAAAATTTGGCCATTGAGCAATATCCTAATATTACGCCGCCGCTGATTCAAGTGACAACGACTTATAATGGGGCGAATGCCGACATTATGGCAAGCGATGTCGCCTCGCCTTTAGAACAGCAGATTTTAGGCGTGCAGGACATGATTTATATGTACTCGCAAAACTCATCGACCGGATCGATGACGCTCGATGTCTATTTCTCTATTGGATCCAATGCGGATATGAATCAGGTCAATGTGCAAAATCAGGTGAGCCAAGCAATGGCTCAGCTCCCTGAAGCTGTACAAAAGCAAAGCGTGACGATTACAAAGCAGATGCCCAATATTTTGCTGATTGTCGCCTTGCAATCGCCGGATCATCGATACGATCAAACGTTTGTGAGTAATTACGCTAATGTCAATGTAGTTACTGATTTGCAATTGATTCCTGGTATTAGCAATATTTCAGTGATTGGTCAACGCAATTATGCGATTCGGATTTGGTTAAAGCCGGATCGGATGGCGCAAATGGGTATTTCGCCGACTGATATTGTGCAGGCGGTCAATGAGCAAAATGTAGATTTTGGTTTGGGGCAATTGGGTCAAGAGCCCAATGTTCATCCGGTTCCGTTGACAGTTCCGTTTTGTACGCGAGGAAGGCTTTCGACGCCATCTCAGTTTGAAGACATTGTCTTGCGTGCCAATAATGATGGTTCCATGGTGCTTTTAAAAGATATTGCCGATGTTACGTTGGGGGCGCAAGATTACACGGTGGATGGTGAATTGGATGGC
The DNA here is from genome assembly GCA_021781995.1 of bacterium. GTDB lineage: Bacteria > Chlamydiota > Chlamydiia > Chlamydiales > SM23-39 > CAITMJ01. The sequence goes on from JAJXVT010000020.1 coordinate 7,519, forward strand.
GAGTCGACAATTTTACTCGCCGTCTATCAGGAATACGGGGCAAATGCTCTGCAGCTTTCTGAGGCCATCCATCGAGAGATGGAGGCAATATCGCATCAATTCCCTTCAGGGATTTCTTATTCTATTCCTTACGACTCGACGCTATTTATTAAAGTATCGATTGAAGAAGTTGTTCGTACGATGTGTGAAGCAGCTCTTTTAGTGATGCTTGTGGTTTTTGTGTTTTTGCAAAAATGGAGAGCGACGCTCATTCCGGTCATAGCGCTCATAGTTTCTATTATCGGCACGTTTGCGGGAATGTACGCCTTGGGTTATTCGATCAATACGCTCACTTTATTTGGCATGGTGCTCGCAATTGGGATTGTGGTGGACGATGCAATTGTCGTTGTGGAAAATATTGAGCGGAATATGCACGAAAAGAATTTAAGTGCAAAAGAAGCTGCGCTTTTAGCGATGCAAGAAGTTACAGCTCCGATTATCGCAATTGTGTTTGTTTTGTGCGCGGTCTTTATTCCGGTGGCTTTTTTGGGAGGCATTGCCGGCCAGCTTTATAGACAATTTGCAATTACCATTGCGATTTCTGTAGTGATTTCCGGCGTCGTGGCTTTGACATTGAGTCCTGCCATTGCAGCTTTGGTATTAAAACCGCAACAGGCGCCCCGTTGGGCCAATTGGTTCAATCGAGGATTTGCTAAAATCACAGATGCTTATTTGTTTGTAGCAAAAAAACTGATTTCGAAAGCTGTTTTCGGGATGGGAGTATTTGCTGCGGTGCTTGGGGTTGTGGGCTATTTATTTGTCCATACGCCGACGAGCTTTGTTCCGGATGAAGATCAAGGATACTTGATCGCCATAGCGTCCATGCCCGATGCGGCGAGTTTAGAGCGCACTGTGCGTGTCGATCAAATCATTGAACAAATTGCTTTAAAGCATCCAGCTGTTGAGCACGTAGTCTCCTTGACTGGATTTAGTTTGATTGAAAGTTTGGATCGAACAACGATAGGAACTAATTTTATTATTTTAAAAGATTGGAAAGAGAGAAAAGCAAAAAATTTACGCGCTGATGCTATTCAAGCGGAGTTGAACCGCTTGTTTTTTGAAATTCAAGATGCTCAAGTAATTGTGATGAATCCTCCTGCTATTCAGGGATTGGGCACGGTCGGCGGTTTTGAATTTTGGTTGGAAAATCGAGGAGACCGAGGCAATGGTGCTTTGCAAGAAGCGATTGAATCTTTGATGGAACGAGCAAAAGCGTATCCGCAAATTGGCGCACTGCATACAACTGCACAGTTTGATAATTTGCAATTTTACGTTGATTTAGATCGTTATAAAGCTCGTTTATTAGGGGTTGGAATCGGAGATGTGTTTCAGGCTTTGGAAACTTTGGTTGGTTCTGTTTACATCAATAACTTTAATAAATTTGGCAGAGTATATCAGGTCATCGTGCAAGCTGAACCTGCAGCTCGGGAAAAATTGACAGATCTAGGCAACATGTATGTGCGTTCTAGTTTAGGACCAATGGTTCCTTTAAAATCACTCATTACCATTCGCCCGGTTTCGGGATCGAACCTCGTCAGCCGGTTCAATGACTTTCCTGCAGCTGAAATTTTAGGGGGAGCTGCTCCTGGCTATACATCTGGTCAGGCCATTGCTGCCATGCAACAATTGGCTCAGCATTTGCCCGACGATATCAATTATGGATGGAGCGGATCTGCTTATCAGGAATTAGCTAGTGGTGGAACCTCGACGTCGGTGTTGGCTATCGCTTTGCTGGTTGTATTTTTGATTTTGGCTGCGTTATATGAGAAATGGTCGGCTCCTCTTGCGATTTTAATGGCAGTGCCATTTGCGATATTTGGCGCTTTTTGCGCGATTTATATCAAAGGAATGCCAAACGATGTTTATTTTCAAATTGGATTGGTAACTTTGATTGCACTGGCAGCTAAAAATGCCATTTTGATTGTGGAATTTGCCATTATGAAACGCAAAGAAGGAAAATCCATTGAAGATGCTGCTATTGAAGCTGCGCACTTGCGCTTTCGCGCTGTAGTGATGACATCTTTGACTTTTATTTTAGGAGTGGTTCCATTGGTAACTAGCACGGGAGCCGGAGCTGCAAGCCGCCATTCTGTGGGCACAGGTGTGATGGGGGGGATGATTTCCGCAACGACATTGGCTCTTTTGTTTATTCCTCTGTTTTTTAAACTCCTTTACCGAGATAAGCGATGAAAAGATTTTGGTGTTTGCTTTTGTTTTCAAGCTGCACCCTATATCAGCGCTATGAGCGTCCTGAAATTGTGCAAGACGCCTCTTGGCGCACGCCGCTGAATGCCGATAATAGTGTAGATGCAGGTTGGTGGAAGCAATTTCAAGACCCTGTACTAGATGCAATGATTGAACAGGCTCTGAGCCATAACCAAGATTTAAAAGCTCTGATCGCGCGAGTGGATGCCTATGACGCTCAATTGACAATTGCTCGTTCTAAACTTTATCCTCAAGTGGCATTAGATGCGCTTGCCCAGAGGCAGAAAATTTCAGATTCCGTAACGGCGCTGCCAACGGGAATTCAGCAAATATTTAATTTGTTTGGCGCTATTTTCAACGCATCGTACTTAGTCGACCTTTGGGGAGAGGCTCGTAGTGGGGCAGAAGTTGCTTATCATCAGTGGCTTTCATCTGTGGAAGCGCGGCGCATGGGGGTTTTAGCTCTTGTCAGCGCAGTGGCCAGCTCTTACATTCAAATGCGCCAATTTGATGAGCAAATCCGTATTGCTCAAGAAACTTTGGGGACTCGGCAAGAATCGTTGTATTTAGCTAAAGTTCGATTTGACTTGGGATTGACTTCTGAATTGCAGGTAGAACAGGCTATTGTTGAGGTGGAATCAGCTCAAATTGAATTGGAATTTTTACAAATTAAACAAGCGCAAAGCGAGAATTTATTGAGCTTTTTATTGGGCGCGGCTCCTGCCGATTTACCTCGAGGCTTAGCACTTTCTCAAGAGTTTGTCCCAGTAGCCGTGCCGGATGTCTTGCCGTGTGAATTGTTGACGCAAAGACCGGATATCCGCGCTGTTGAAGAGCAGTTAATTGCAGCAAATGCCAATATCGGTGTTGCGCGCGCTCAGTTTTTTCCAAAAGTCAATTTAACTGGAGCTTTTGGCGCTGAATCGACTCAAATGAATACTTTATTTCATAACGTGTCGAAAATTTGGGAAGTGGGCAGCGATGTCGTGCAGCAAGTTTTTACCGGCTTTGCCCTCAGCGGAAATTTAGAACTGGCGCGAGCGCAGAAAGAAGAGCTGCTGCACCGATATTTTTCTACCATTCTCAACGCCTATAAAGAAGCAAATAATGCATTGACATCGCACAAGATTTATTTAGAAGAGGTAAAAGCAGAAAAAGCTCGCGTGGATGCACAAAAGCAATATCTACTTCTGTCGGATCTTCGGTATAAAGAAGGTGAAACTGATTATTTGACTTATCTCGATGCAGAACGGCAGTTATTTAGGGGGCTTCTTTCCTACGCGGAGGCGAGAGCTAATTGTTTGCTCTCCTATATTCAGATCTATCAAGCCTTTGGCGGCAATTGGGTATTAGACGCCGATGCAGAGGCGATCCAAAATTAATATCAAGTGCCTCTGGTGATGAATGAGATTGTTGTTTTCATCAACGGCAATGATATATATATTCTTAAGGTGTCTATGGAAAAGCAACAGTCCAAAAAAACAGTGGGTATTTTAACAGCTTGTGATCAAAGACAAGAGTGGATGTTGCGTGGCTGGTATCATCATCTTCGTTTGCAACATCCTGATATTCCAATTGCATTTGGTGATTTTGGAATGTCAGAAGCTGCTAAGGATTGGTGCCGTAGCAAAGGTACTCTCATCCCCACATCTGATATCCCAGTGTACACATTGCCTGCAAATTATGAATACGGTTGGCAATACGGCGGGAAAAAATGGGTTGGTACACTCCTGTATGAACATCCTGATAGATTTCTAGTTTTTCGCAAACCGTTCCTTATGCAAAAATCCCCCTTTGATCGAACTATTTGGCTCGATATGGATTGCCAGGTTCTGAAAAGCTTGTCCTGTCTTTTTTTTAAAAATTTGTCGCCTAATCTACTCGCGATTGGTTTAGCTTGGCCTAAGCAAACGTTTGCTATGCATTCGTTAAACGATGCACAGCAAATGCCCGTATTATGTTATAATAGTGGTGTAGTTGTATTTGAAAAATCATCTCCATTATTGAAATTTTGGGCAGATTTTACGATGCACGCCGGTCATAATTTTTCTTGCGATGATCATATATTGTCATTTGCGATCCAGAATTACGGCTTTCCTACGGTAACTCTCCCCTTTTATTATAATAGGCCGGTGCAAGCGCCAAAACATTCCAAAACAGCTGTTCTTCATTGGATGAGGGAAGGACCCAAACATATATTGCGACTGCTTTATTTAAATTTGGTGGGTTCGTGAACTAATGGCAAAATTGCTGCTGGCTGGTTCATTTAATAGACATCGGTAAGATAACGGCGTTGGTGGCGTAAAGATTTGAGCCACTGGCGAGCTTGGTCCTCTGATCCCAAGAACTGCTCGGTGGCGATTCGGAGAAAGGTCTTCTCTACATCTTTGGCCATTTTTTCCGCGTCGCCGCAAACATAAATATAGGCGCCTGCTTGAACCCATTCAAAGAGGGCTTTGCGGTGTTCCCATAAAAGATGTTGTACGTAAATTTTGTCTGATTGATCACGGGAGAATGCAAGATCTAAACGCAAACGGTTTTGATGCTCTAATTCGAGGAAGAAATCTGAATAATAAAAATCGGTAGCTCGATTGCGCTCGCCGAAAAAGAGCCAGTTTTTCCCTAAATGCTGTAGCGCTAAACGCTCTTGAAGAAAGGCTCGAAAGGGGGCAACTCCAGTACCTGGTCCTATCAAAATAATAGGAACGTTGGGATCGGTGGGTAATGTAAAGCCGTTTGACATTTGGATGTAAATGGGAATGGGGGTTATGGTGTCGGCTTGGCTGCAGAGAAAATAGCTGCCCAATCCATAGCGAGTTTCTCCATGTGCTGTATAGGAATTTAAGGCTACTGTAAGATGCAGTTGGCCGGGGTGAGTGTGGGGCGATGAGGCAATGGAATAAAATCGAGGCATGAGAGGCATGAGCCCTGTGAGATCTTGTGCGCAGAGATGTGCACCTGGAAAGAGGCGAAGAAGATCATCGAAATGATTTTGATGTAGACAATCTGCGAGTTGTTGTTTGTTGTCGATTGTGAGAAAGGGAGCGAGTTTCGTGGCTCCGCGATCATGCAGCTGGCGAAGAAATGAGGCGCTGCAACGATGGATATTGGCTCTTTGAGATAAAAACTGCTCGATGGTTAGTGCGCTTTGGGTTCGGGAATCAAAGATCTCGTCGCGAGGGTTTATATTGAGACGTTTGAGTATGGAGGTAACAAGAGTTGGTGGATTGGTTGGAAATATGCCAACGCTATCTCCTACTTGAAATGGTAAATGTGCATCGCCCAAGTTCAATTCAATATGATACGTTTGCTTGGAACTGCCAGGACCATTTAGCAAAGACCGATTTTGAATGCGCGCAATGAGAGGTTGCGTTCTACTGTACATTGACAAGCTTAAGCCTCTGTTTTAGAGTGAAAAAAAAACGAGGATATTGCATGCGTCTTACTCTGTTCTCACTTGTGTTACTGGTTGTAGGCGGTTGTTGGGATTCAACACCTAATCAACAAAAATATGTCATTTCTCAATCTCACTATGATGCGGTTACTTCGCCTGATCGGGAGCTAGAGGAGTAGAAAAGACTTTGCAGTCTTTTTTATCCCAACATTTTTTGAGAATATCAAGCTTTTTGCCTGAAATTCCGCCGAGTGTTTCTATCGCTTGCATTAAACGCACACGAGTGCGATCTTTGCCGAGCAAAGTGACGGAATCAAACAGAGGTGGACCTTGCAGCTTGCCCATAATCGCAGCAAAAAGTGGCCCAATGACCATTTTCTTGTGATGAATACCAAATACATTCGCAACGTCATGCGACGCTTGTTCTAGGCCTTTTCCTGTCCAGTCTTCTTGTGCGTCTAGGCTCCAAATAATGGCTTGGAAAATACTTGCAGTGAGTTCTGGGGTCGCTTGTTTTGGTATTAGCAATTCAGGGGTGATTTTCAGGTCGCTGATAAAAAAGAAATCACACAGCTGCATAAAATCGGAAAATGTTCGAATGCGGGTATGGGCGAGCGGCATGAGCTTGCGCATAAAGGTCTCATTGAAGCTCCAGTTGACCAGGCGATCCCATAATTGATTTTCTGACACGGTCTCAATGAGTTTTTTTTGATTGACCCAGCCTAGTTTTTGAATATCAAAAAAGGCTCCGGAAATGCCAATTCTCTTTGGATCAAAAGAGGCGATGATCTCTTCTAGAGAATAGATCTCCTGTTCGTGGGGCATGCTATATCCCATCAGGGTTAGAAAATTCATGAGAGCTTCCGGCAAATAGCCGCTATCGCGGAAATAAAAAATCGATGTAGGGTTTTTTCGTTTTGATAGTTTTTTTCCGTCTTTTCCAAGCAATAAAGGCATGTGCATGAAAGTAGGCGGTGTCCAACCAAAAGATTCGTATAAAAGGATGTGTTTAGGTGTAGAGCTCATCCATTCATCGCCTCGGATGACGTGGGTGATCTGCATTAGGCGATCATCTACTACGTTGGCTAGATGATAGGTGGGAAACCCATCTGATTTCAAAAGAACTTGGTCATCGATGTCTGCCCAAGGTGCTGTTACGCGGCCTTTAATCGCATCTTCATAAACGCATTCGCCGGTTAAAGGAACTTTGAGGCGAATCACAAACGACTGTCCTTCGTCTTCGCGTTTTTTGACTTCTTCGGGGCTTAGGTTTCGATACCGTCTGTCATAGCCGACGCGTTTGCCTTGTTTTGCGGCAACTTCGCGCATTTCTGCTAATTCTTCAGCTGTTGCAAAACATTTATAGGCTTTTCCCTTGGCCAAAAGATCATATGCGTGTTGGCGATAAATTTCGGTTCTTTCAGATTGGCGATAGGGGCCAAACGGACCGCCGATATCCGGACCTTCGTCCCATTGAATTCCGCACCAATGTAGGGCTTTCACTATGTTTTCTTCGTATTCGGGGCGGCTACGGGTTTGGTCGGTGTCCTCGATGCGAAGGATGAATTTTCCTTTAAAATGGCGCGCAAAAATTAAATTGAAAAGAGCTATATAGGCGGTTCCTACATGTGGATCGCCTGTTGGGGAGGGGGCAATGCGTACTCGTACTGTCATAAATTCTCACAAAAACTGGCAATTATTCCAGAGAAGATGCCTTTTGTGCAATCTCCGTTTTTTTTAGGGGCTTTGATTCATGAAAAAAATAAGGTCTTTCATGATGTTTACCACTTCCAGGTGCTGCAAATCGGTTTGGCCAAATAATTCTAATTGTACCGAATCGTAATTCTTCTTTTTTAATTCTGCTAAAAAACTTTGATAATTTTTATTCGATTCAATTCGTCTCCTCGAGTTGTCTAGAAGGGTGTCTAAATAAGCCCCATAAAGATCAATTTTGGTTTGTAAATTGTATTTATACATCAAACCGAGTTGTAGGCGGTATGCGGGGGCTACATCGGATAGGTCATCATCAAAGTGAGGTTCGATTTCGTCGTATTCAAGTGGGTATTTGCTGAATTTTTCGCCGATTTCTAATTCCGACAAAATGCCCGGAACAACGATGTTTGACTGGACCCCGTTTAGTTGGGGGCTTTTTCCCGAAACTGTATAATAACGGCCGCGTGTGACTTTGTATTCGCCTTGCGGATTTACTTTTTGATTATTCACGGCATCCAGGGTAAAGGTTTGGTAGGAACCTTTGCCAAAGGTATGTTCGTCTCCAATTACGAGTGCGCGGCCGTAGTCTTGAAGCGATTGGGCCACAATTTCTGCGGCAGAAGCTGAAGCTAGGTTCACCAGTATAATAAGAGGACCATCCCACGCAGGCTTCCCTTCTAATTCGCGGATATGACGCACTTTCCCGCTGTCATCTTTGATAGAGCAGACGATACCTTTATTCATAAACAGGCCCGCAACAGAGACGGCTTGCGTGAGTAGTCCCCCAGAGTTGCCGCGCAAATCGAGAATGACTCCTTTTAGCTTATGATCTTTTTTAATTTGTTCTAATGATTTTCGAATATCATTGGCAGATGAGTATTTTTGATCTTCGTAGAAGGAGAAGAGGCGTAAAGAAGCAATGACGCCGTCGGCATAGGGTTCGGTGGTTGTTTCCAGTCGACTATCTTCCAGGACGATTTCGTTGCGAATGAGCTCGATTTCAATTTTTTCTAAGCTCGTTTCTTCCCCGTTTCCGCTCTCGCGTAAAATGGTAAGCTGCACTGGCGTGCCCTTTTCTCCACGAATGTGTTCCACGGCTTCCGTGATGTCTAATCCGACGATAGGTTCGTGATCTACAGCGATGATTTTGTCATTGATTTTTAACTTAAGACTTTGGCTGGCAGGGCTGTTTTCGATGATTCGCACCACTGATAAGCCATCGAGATCATCGCGGAGTTGCGCGCCGATGCCGAAAAGCCGCTGCTGTACTTGGATGACAAATTGATTGGCTTCATTTGGGGTGAAATAATTGGTATGCGCATCGAGGGCAGAAGTACACGCTTTGAGAAGATAGGTGAGTGCAATGCGTTGCTTTTCCTCATTATTTTGCCCCATTAGCTCTGTTTCTCGGTTGAGTCGTCTTTTTTCAATTCGTTGGATAAATTTGGATCTCGTTTCTTCCCCTAGTTTAGCTGCCGCTTCTAGTTGTAAAGCGCGTATGCGCAATAATCTTGTTTGGAGTTGCTCGACTGTGTCGGCCCAAACGAGTTCTTTGAATTCTTCGGATTTAACCCCCATGGGTAGTTCTGCTTCTGATAATTTTATCTCTAATTGATTACGTCGAAGAACTGCTTGAATGAACGTCTCGTGAATTTCACTAAAAACAGTATAATCCATTTTCGGGATTCCGGTTGCCACACGTTTTAACAACGTTTCATCGGGATTAGTAAACGGATCTGTTTCGGATGTTAAAAGATAGGTTTTAGTGGGATCGAGTTCTTCTAAAAAGTTGAGTAAAGTTCTTCGCGCAATTTCTTCGGTTATTTGTTTATGGGATGCGTGCGCTTTTAAGATTTCTTCAATTTTTTTCTTAACATCTCGTGGGCCGATCTCGGGAAGTTTCGCCTCGAGATGAAAACACAAGACAAACAGTAGTATCAAGACTTGGATTGAGTGCATGGAACTAATATACAAAAAAGGGATACTTCCTCCCAATGAAATTTTTTAAGTCACTGATATTTAGCTCGTGAGTAAAGAAGCAGCTTGCAGATCGAGCGTTTGATAGAGATGTTGAGATTTTCGAAATAAACCGTGCTTATTTGGTTTTAATTTTTTTTTAAACAGAACTGTAAAATAATGGTTGATTTGTAATTTTCTTGTATGCAATAATGATTACTTAAAGATGCAAAAGATGGCTCTTATATCGAAGATTTAACCGCCATTTTGCTCTGAAGAATTAAAAACTTTAATTAAGAGGAGAACAATAATCATGAATGAAGAAACTACATGGAGCTCAAGCGACACGATAGGTACCCCTTCAAAGGTTGTATCCATCACAGAAGCGGCTCGAATTAACAACGTTACTCGGCAAGCTATTTACGTGGCGATTAAACAGAAAAAATTAAAGGCGAGCAAAGAGTCTACCCGTTGGACGATCCATTTAGATGATTTGGAAGAATATCGGAATAATAAATATTCCAGAACTAAATCAATGTATAATGGTGAATTGTTATTTGATCGAAATAAAGGATATTATTCGGTAAACCAGGCAGCGAAGGTATTGAATGTGCCTGCGCAAAAAATTTACTACGCAACTCGAGTAGGGTTGTTGAAGGCAATCCGACGCGGAGCAGCGTGGGTGATTCATCATGACGATATCGTTTCTTATCAAGAGAATTACCTCAATTGCAAACCGAAGGTGAGTTAATTTTTTTGTGGTATATGGTAAGCAGCTCTGCCTGAGCTGCTTTTTAATAAAAGTACGTACTCGTTTCGTTTGAAACGAAATCCAAAGTCAAATTGATTTAAAGCATCTCCAATCGAAGCAACAACCCAGGCCAATTGTTAGATATTAACTCGAGCCCTAAACAGGTGATAATATGCGCCGCGAGGCAACACCAAATCGAAGAGAGCGCAGCCCTCGTTCTGAGCGAGGAGCGCCATTGCCCAAAGGCAAGGGCGACAAAGAAGATCGATTTAGCTAAGCCGCAGCAAGCAGATTGGCACCTGTTTAGGGCTCGGGTTAATACAATGAATTTCTTTGCCGTCGCACATGCCTATTGCTCAGCAAGGAGTTTCTGCAACAGAGATTCGTTGAAAATCTTTAATGTGAAGCTGGATGGATGACTTGTTGAGAAAGGTGTTGACGTGAGGCGTAAAGGCGATACGCAATGGAAGGTTTTTCCCTCGTAGTTGCTCCTTTCTATGTGCTAGTCCAAAAGCGACCCCTTCTAACATTCTATCTCCTTGTTCTAAGAAAAGTTTGAGATGATACTTCCCAATTACTTTAGGCGGCCAAATTTGCACGGCTTCTGTATAGAGTAAGGGAGGTGGATTTTCATGTCCAAAGGGTTCAAGCAAATTCATAGATTCTAAAAAATCAAAGGTGATGTCGCAAAAATTGATTTTTGCATCTAAATATAGTTTGTTGGTGATGTCCTGCTCTTTTAAAGCAGCTTCTGCAGCGTTGCAAAAGCGTTTCCGAAATAGTTCTATATTTTCTTCTTTAATTGTGAGTCCAGCTGCATAATCATGCCCACCGAAATTGAGCAGCAAATCACTGTTATCTTTTAACACTGGAAGCAAGGGGAACTCCGGGATGGTGCGAATAGAGCCTTTCCCGACATGTTGTTCAATAGAAATGATCAATGTAGGGCGATTATATTGTTTGGCAATTCGTGCGGAGATAATCGGAATAACTCCCGGGTGCCATTTATCTGAAGCTAAAACAATCGCCTTTTCTGCTAAAATTTCAGGATGTTGATAAATTACGTTTTCGATGTCATCGGACGCTTGTTTCTCAATTTTTTGACGTTCAAGATTATAAAGATCTAATTGACGCGCTAAATCTTCTGCTAGCTGATGATCTCGTATTAACAGTAGTTCAACCCCCTTGATTGGTTCGGCAATACGTCCTAAACTATTCAAACGCGGTGCAATTTTCGAGGCGATTTCTACTGGAGTGATGTGACTTGGATCAATTTCACTGACAGCTACTAGTTTTGCTAGGCCTATGCGCTTGAGTTTGCGCAACTGGCGTAGCCCATAACGCACTAAAACTCGATTTTCGCCTCGTAATGCACCCATATCTGCGATGGTTCCTAAGGCAACTAAATCTAAATAACTCTTCAGATCAATTTTAGTCGGGCTGATTTCTTCGCGCTCTATCAATTCATTAGTAATTGCATGTGCTAGCTTAAATGCAACTCCAACACCTGTTAAATCGCGATTAGGGTAAGTGCTATTGATCAGTTTTGGATTGAGTGTCGCTACACAGTGAGGGATCCGCGAAGTCGGTTCATGGTGGTCTGTGATAATAACATCAATTTGATGAGTAATGACTTCTTCAATTTCCTTGGCAGCCGTAATGCCACAATCGACAGTGATGAGTAATTTGCATTGATGTTTGAGTGCAACTTGTAAAGCATCTCCAATAAGACTTTTTTTCAATGACGCTCTATTTGGAATATCAACAAATGTTTTAGCTCCAATGGATCTAAGAAATTCTGTTAACAAGGTTGCCGCAGTCATCCCATCTACATCATTGTCTCCATAGATTAATATCGGTTCATTGTAAATGATGGCGCGTAAAATTCGCTCGACTGCTTTATCCATATCTGGAAATAATTCCGGGTCGAGTAGATTTGGGAGCTTTGCATAGAGAAATTCATTGATCTGTTCTACTGTGTTTAAAGAACGTGAAATCAAAATTTGCGCCGTGACTGGATGTATATTAAATTCTTTAGTTACTAGATGGAAAAATGTGGGGTTTTTAACCGGGAAAACCCAAAAAGGACCGTTTGATTGGCTCATGAAATTTGAACCAACTCTTCTTTAGATTCTTCTTTTTGATGAAAATATAACAGTAATGGGGATGCGATGAACCATGATGAAAGGGTTCCAAAAATAACGCCGATTACCATCACAAGAGAAAAGCTAAAAATCGAGGCGCCGCCTAAAAATAGCAAAGCCAATAAAACAACAAGCGTGGTTCCCGATGTTATCGCGGTGCGACTTAATGTTGCATTGAGGGCAGTGAAAATGATTTTTCGCATATTTACATAGGGATGCAGTTGTGAATCTTCGCGAATTCGATCAAAGATGATAATTGTGTCATTGAGCGAATATCCGATTATCGTCATTAACGCAGCTATCGTGTTGAGATCGATTTGAATGGGCACTCCTATAGCATGCAATAGTCCCATGCAACTAAGCGTAATGCATACGTCATGTAACAGACATAATATTGTAGAGATGGCGTATTTATATTCGAAACGCCAAGCGATGTAAAAGAAAATCGAAATAAAGGCGATGAGCAGCCCAAGCAAGGCATTATTGCGCATGCTTTCGGACATTTGGCCGCTCATTGAAGACCAGTTCGCTTCTAATGAAGCCAGTGATTGAGGAGTTAACTTTAAGCCAGCGTTTTCTAAAGATGTCACAACCCAATTGATTCGTGGATTTTGTTGGTAGGAAGTTCCTTCCACAGATAGAGGCATACCTGCAAAGGGTTTATCTTGTTGTTCAAGGCTTGCCGCCAACAAGATTCTTAGCGCAGACGAGCTATTTTGCCGCAATTGAAAATCTCCACGCCGTAGGCCCGCTGTTTCTAAGGCTGTGTGAACATCGGTTAAAGCATCTGAAGTAGTGGCGGGGTCTAATTCGATGTGCACAGCATAACCGCCGGTAAAATCCATGCCGAAAAGGGTGGATCGCTCGGAAATCATTAAGGATGATCCGATGCCAATAATACTAAGGGCGATGGCAAAGGAGAGCTTCGTTTTTTTAAGAAAATCAATTTTGGATGCATGAATCCAATTAGCCATCGATAAAACTTGATGTTTTGGATTTTTCAACCATTGATTGAAATAAAAACGGGTCATAAAAAGAGCTGTAAACATGGACGAGGCGATACCAATAATCATACTGATGGCAAAAGCCTTAATAGGGCCGGCATCAAAATTGAGTAGTATTAGCGCGGCGATGATAGTAGTGACATTTGAGTCTAAAATTGCGCTAAAAGCTTTAGCGTAACCGGCTCGAATAGCCTGAGCAATGTTCTGGGTAAGGGCAAATTCTTCCTTTAAGCGCTCAAAAACTAATACATTGGCATCGACTGCCATACCTACAGTTAAAATAATGCCCGCTATGCTTGCTAAAGAGAGGGAAGCACCGAGATTTTGTAGCGTTGCCCACATAATGAGTAGATTGAATAATACCGCAATAGATGCGACAAGGCCTGCAAAACGGTAGTATGCTAGCATACAAATGATTACCAAGATTAATGCTGCAATAGTTGCTGTAATACCTTGCATTCTCTCTTGCTGTCCTAATTCTGGACTCACATTTTTTTCGGATAAAATGCGCGGTGTGAAAGTCAGTGAACCTGCTTTTAAATCGGAAGCTAATTGTTGTACTTCTCGTTGAGAAAAACTGCCGGAAATTGAGGCGCTGTCTTTTAAAGCAGACTCAAGTGTTGGCGAGGAAATAACGGACTCGTTGAGTAAGACAGCCATTCTCCATCCTCGGCCGTAAGAGTAATCTTCACGTGGGGTTCCGATGATTTTTTCTTTGCTAAATTGAGATGTCCAAGCGTAAAGATTGGAGCGAGCTGTTGAGCCATTGACTTCAAAAGTTAAATAATTTCCTTTTGCTGGATCGTAACTCGCGCGGATCTGGTCGAGTTGAGCGCCTTCTAACGCATGGTTGTGGAATGCAATCATCAATGGATGGGTTTGCCCATGCCATTGCTGTGGGTCGGATCCTCTGATAACTACGATCTTAGAAAGTTCCATGTCCAGTGCTTGATCGCTTGCTGCGGATTCTGGATTTGCTAACTTTAGACCTTGTTCTAAAAGAGTATGTGCTGCATCGCTTTGAGAGTGATTATTACTGTCAGAAGAACCGTATAAATGGCGATAAGCGATTGCTTGAATTTGCTGAGGGTCTTTTCGGTTTGTAACAACAGCTTCATTCCAAACGTCTTGTAAAAATTGATTCGTTGCAGAGCCTAAGGACGGATTTGTTGGACCGAATTTTTCATTGACGACATGAAACATCATGGATGATGCTTTTACTAAATCGGCTGCAGATAGAGCCTGTCCGCCTGGAAAATCCAATACAATATGATTGCCTACTTGACGAATTGAAACGTCTGACACACCCATTTTATTGACGCGGTTAAATAATTCATTAATGCCTTGCTTAAGATCGGATTCATTATCGACAATACGATTATTTTGATCTCTGAGTTCAATTTCAATCGTCTTCCCTCCGGATAAATCTAAACCCCATCGTAAAATTTTTCGATCATCACCTCGCAGAAATTTTGTTGCAGAGAGTTTTAGATTATTCCAAAACACATTTTTAGTGGGTTTAGGAACGTCAAAATGAGCAGATGGATTTAAGCTAACTTGTGCGGCTCTATATTCGTCATCCCATTTAATAAGATCTTCTTGGAGTTTGTCTTCAATTTTATTAAGAGTTAACAGTCGTTGTTCATGATTTGACAACTCTAGCAGGGCTTCATTGCGTGCGCTTAAAATCGTGAAGTCTTCTAGGGAAGCATCGAGAATGGCTTTGAAAAAGTAACGATTTTCAAAGATGAAATCAGCCGAATTATTGCTCGGCAGTGTAGCGCGATATCCTCCGAAACCGTGTGAGGCGAGTAAATTAACCAAGGCGTCAAATTCAGTGCGCAGTAAAATGGCGAAATGGGAATCTTGAGCACTCGCGTACGCATTTAAAATTTTATCAAATCCTATGGCTAACACGTAAACTGATTGAGAATTCAGGCCGGAAAATGAGCTTTCTTTCTGATCTGGCGCAGCAACCACGATGCACAGAGCTTTATCTTGAAGAGACAGGTTATGGTATTCATCCATTGTCACAATCGGCAGTTGTGATAAATCTGGATGGGTAGGATGCCATTGGGCTCGCAGAGCTTGCAATGTTTGCTGTGCGACTTGATAACCTATTTTATCGAGTTTTATAGAGAGCAAACCGGTCATGTTTTCTAGTTTGTGCAAGGAAATAGCGTAGCCGTTGGATGATTGTTTGACCTCTTCTGCGGTGCGGTTGCTGATTTTTGCCAATTCATGGATTAAGAGTCTGTCGACAATAGACTTAGTATCTTGGGAAACCATGGCGTCTGCAACAGATGGGTGTAAAGCAAAGTGGATTTGTCCATTTCCCCAGTCGACGATCGGTTTGCTAAAAAGAGGATGGCGGTATTCTGCGGCTAATTTATCTGGTTGGAATAATGTCGAATGCTTTTTGACAAAACTTGCAGCAGCAGCCAGTTTGAGTTCTTGGGCTTCAATCGCTTCTTGACGTTCTGGAGATAGTTCTTTATTCATTTTGTCTGCTTTTAACGCATCTCGCGCGTTGTCAAATAAGGAAATAAGCCATTGTGCGCTAGATTCTTCTGATTGAAATCTCGCGTAATGGACGGCTAAGTCCTGTTGGCATGAATAAAGTTTTGCAATGGTTGCCACTGAAGCTGCGGCTGTTTGAGCTTGTTCGATGGAATCGCCAGTTTGTGGCGCAAATATTTTTTGAGACTGAAGAGCTGTTTCGATAGCTTCTAAACGCTGGCTAACATGCCCTTGGTATTGGGGAGAAATTTCTCCATTTGCCATCTTTGGAATATATTCGAAAAGATTAGAGATTTCGGCTAGACGGACAGGGATTCGGCGTTGGATTAAAATTTCTTTTGGATTGTCTGTCTCAGGTGCTAACCCCATTTGCAAAGGGAAGGAAGGAATGAGTGCTGCTGCGCGAGGAAAATGTTGGCGGAAGGAAGCGGCTTGACTTGTTTTGGCAAATGCAATGGAAATATGCCCAGGGTTATCTATCGATGCGCTGATAGTCTGTGGTTGAACATGGATTAGTTCGCAAAATGAATGGATCCATTCGAGAGAATCCAGCTCCAACGAATCTACTCTTTTGACAATTTCGGATCCGATGCGTTGAGCCGTTTCTGTAGAAATAGGGGCTTGGAGAGGTTGGGCGTAATAAAAAAGAGTTGGCAAAACGTTGTAAATTGTGAGGGCAATCACAGTCAAAATCAAGGGTAATTGCCATCTGCGCTTGGGTTCCATAAGATCGGGGCTCCGGGTATCTAAATTCAACGAGGTTAAAAAATGCGCTTAATTCTGTCCAGCACAATCCCCAATGCATCTGGCAAAAAGATATTTCCACCAAACAGGCCCGTCGCTGGAACGAAGCCATTGAAAACAGAATAGGGACGGGGCTGCTACGACCGTGTGGAAATCGTCACAGGGAAACGCATGTGCGGTAGATGTATCGACTTGGTACAATGGTTGCAGCTGCATGAATGGTATTTTACGTACAATGCGCCTTTCCTACAACTGCTTTCAAATATGGTTATATGCAGGCAGGATTTCATGGGCCTTATTATTAACCCGAGCCCCACACAGGTGACAATCTGCTTGCTGCGGCTTAGCCAAATCGATCTTCCTTGTCGCCCTTGCCTTTGGGCAATGGCGCTCCTCGCTCAGAACGAGGGCTGTGCCCTCTTCGATTTGGCGTTGCCTCGCGGCGTATATTGTCGCCTGTTTAGGGCTCGGGTTAATACAATGGAAAAAAACTATATCTCAGATATCAAAGGTTCAGATACAATTTCCCCTAACCATTTTTTTGAGTGTGATTTATGGAAGCGCAAAGTCTGGTCGTAGTAGGTATGCAGTGGGGGGATGAAGGGAAGGGAAAGGTAATTGATCTTTTATCTTCGCAGGCTAAACATATTGCACGCGCTCAAGGAGGTAACAATGCTGGGCATACGATCGTAGCCAACGGGATAGAGTACCGGTTTCATTTGATTCCTTCAGGAATTTTATATCCTTCTACCCGCTGTTACATCGGGGGGGGGACGGTGATTGATCCCGCATCTATTTTAGCAGAAATGGAAGCGTTGCGAAGTCATAATGTTCAGTTTGAACATAGGCTTTTTATATCGCCATACGCTCACGTCGTGTTGCCTTATCATAAATTACTTGATCAGCTATCAGAACAAAGAAAAGGGAAAGCATCTATCGGAACGACGGGTAAGGGCATCGGCCCTTGCTATGTAGATAAAGTACAGCGCATTGGCATTCGAATGATTGATTTAATCGATTCGCAACGTTTAACACAGTGTTTGGAGGCTACCTTGCCTTTAAAAAATGAAGAGCTGCAAAAAATTTATAACCACGCCGGAATCTCTTTTGAAGAAATTTATAGTACGTACGAAGCCTTTGGCCGCTCTTTGCATCAATTTGTCGCCCCGGTTGAAGAAATGCTATTTGAAGCCAGTCTAAATAAGGAAAAAATTTTATTTGAAGGAGCGCAAGGAGCTCTTTTGGATGTCAGCTTTGGCACATATCCTTACGTGACATCTTCGTGTACTTTAGCTGGAGGAGCTAGCGCCGGTTTTGGATTTGGACCATCTCGCCTTGGCCATGTAATCGGAGCGACTAAGGCGTATACAACCCGTGTGGGCAATGGCCCGTTTCCTTCTGAATTAAAAGAAGACGAGTTGTGCTTATTTCCCGATCATCATGCATCCAGAGAAATTGGAACGACCACTGGGCGAAAACGCCGAATGGGATGGCTCGATGTGGCTTTGTTGAGGCATACTGTGTGTCTCAATGGAGCGGACTCGTTGGCCATCATGAAGCTAGATATTTTGGATCAGGTCAAAGAAATTAAAATTTGTATTGGATATAAAATTCGGGGAAAAATAGTGCGTACATTCCCAGCTTCTTTAAATGAATTGGACCTAGCAGAACCAATTTATGAGAGTCATCCGGGCTGGCTTTCTTCGATAAGAGATGTGTCGACTTACGGAAATTTGCCGCCCAATGCGAAAGCATACTTGCGAAGA